>JBMFWU010000126.1:14626-16126 GCA_049964955.1 Syntrophobacteraceae bacterium | reverse complement strand
CTGGAAAAGATGATGCAGTCCGGCCATCTCGATGCCATCTTTTCGACCTCGACGATCGCTGCCGGGGTCAATTTCCCGGCGCGAACCGTCGTTGTGTTTCAAAGCGACCGGTTCAACGGCAAGGATTTTGTCTCCCTTAACGCCACGGACCTTCTGCAGATGACCGGCCGGGCGGGCCGGCGCGGAATGGACGAAATCGGCTTCGTACTGGTCGTTCCCGGGCAGCATCAGGACCCAAAACTTATAAACGACCTTTTGAAATCGCCCCCCGACCCGATCCGAAGCCAGATCCGGGTAAATTTTTCGATGGTTTTGAACCTTCTTTTGTCTCACAGCCCCGGGGAAATCCGGGACCTTTTCGTAGCGTCTCTGGCGACCTTTCAAAACCTGGCAAGTGATGCGAAATCGCTAAAGGGGCTCGAAAAGGTGAGGGCCGAGCTCGAAGAGTTCCGAAACCTCATGGGCTGCGGGTCTCTGGAGGAATTGTCCGAAGTCCGCCCGGCCTATCTCAGCGCGATCGAGCAGGTGCGCAAGGTGCGCAAATCGCTCAAAAGGCGTCCGAGGTTTCGAAAGGCGGTCGATCAGCTCTCCCCGGGCCGCATCTTCATCAGCAGCAGGGGAACGCCCTACTTGTGCGTGGCCTTTCCCAACCACGAATACGGCAACGTGGAAGCCGTCCGACTCGCCCACCCGGTCAAGATGCGGCGCCGCAACATTCGCATCCACCGGGTGGCGTTCCACCGGATCCACGCACCGAGTGTCCTGCTCGATTCTTTCCCCGAACCCCACGACAGGCCGAAATGGGAAGAACTGATCGCAAGGGCGGCCCGGGGGGAATTCAAACCATCCGAAACCGAAGGGGTTGCCGGCGCGCGCGACGATCTCGCCTCGCAGGAAATGCTCGCAACCATCCAAAGGCTCAAGACCTACCCGTGCGAGCGGTGCAAGCTGTTCGGGCCCTGTTTGAAGGATGACTCCCACCCGTTTTCCACCGCGCTCCGGCGATACTTCACCCTGTTTGCGAAGGTGGATTCGACCCAGGAGCAGCTCTGGCGTTCCTTTCTCAAACACTACCGGATGCTTCAGGCCGAAGACTACGTCGATGCGGAGGGGCATCTCACCCGTGACGGAATGTGGGCTTCCAAGCTCCGGCTCGACCAGCCGCTTCTCATCTCCGAGGGAATCCGCACAAATCTTTTCCCCCGGGAGGAGCCCGAACTGCTCGCCGCCCTCATCGCCCCCTTTGTGACCGACCGCGACAAGCAGGGAGACATTCAACTGGCCTCCTTCGTGTGGAAATACCCCGATCTGGCCAAGCCCTTTTTCCAGATGCTGAAAGGATTGCAGAGGCTAAAGGAGCGGCTCCAGGCCGAAGGGTTCGAGACCCCTCCTTTTCCCTTCTGGGCGGTGATTACCGCCTATCACTGGGCCAAGGGATTCACCTGGGAGCAGGTGCGCGAAATATCGGGCATGGATGAAGGCGACCTGGCGATGATCATC
>JBMFWU010000126.1:0-14526 GCA_049964955.1 Syntrophobacteraceae bacterium | reverse complement strand
CTTGACACGGCGCAATCGATTTAGGTATATAGCGTAGTTCCAAATATTTTCCTTCAAAGGAGGCGCTCAGATGCTTAAGAGCCCGTGTATCAACTGTGATCGAGCCAGTGAGGACAAGAACAAATGTTTGGAAAAGTGCGACAAGCTTAAGGAATACCAGGAGATGATTTTAAAGCAGGGAATTTACGCCACCATGTGATGGTGGGGCGTTCAGCCTTTTGCGAGCGGCCGGCGCGAGTGGCCGCTTTTTTTATCGAGTAGTCGTACCAGGCGGCAGACCAGGAGGAATCAAGCTCATGTACGCCATCTTCAAAACCGGCGGAAGGCAATACGAAGCCAAGCCCGGGCAGATAGTCAAGGTAGGAAGGATTCCCGGCGCGGTCGGGAAAAACGTCACTCTGGGTGAGGTCCTGCTTTTCTCGGAAGGCGACCGGGTGCAGGTGGGCAAGCCTCTTGTGGAAGGCGTTTCGGTCCAGGCCACCATAGTCGAACAGGGACTCATGCCCAAGATCGTCATTTTCAAACACAAACGCCGTAAGGACTACCGGAAGAAGCAGGGACACAGGCAGGACTTCACGGCGGTGCGTGTGGAAAATATTGGATAAATTCGGAAGCGGGGAGCGGGAAGCAGGAAGCGGGAAGAAGAACGTCTCGCTTTGCGCCTCTCGCTTCACCCTTCCATTCCTTGAAGCCGGAAGCAGCAGCCAGGCGACGGAGCAGGAGTTTTCCCGCTTCCCGCTTCCTGCTCCCCGCTTCTGTCTTTCGGAGGTTTATCGTGGCGCATAAAAAGGCGGGAGGAAGCTCCCGAAACGGACGCGACAGCGCTGGCCAGCGCAGGGGCATCAAAAAATTCGGCGGCGAATTCGTACGCTCGGGCAACATCATCGTTCGCCAGCTTGGCACGCAATTTCATCCCGGCGAAAACGTCGGAATGGGCAGGGACTATACGCTTTTCGCTCTTACCGACGGGCATGTCACTTTCGAGCGCAAAGACAAGACGCGCCAGAAAATCAGCGTCTATCCTGCCGAAGCCACCAGCTAGTATTGGCAGGCGGAAGTAAAGACACCGTTTTGGTGGGCGCGATAAAGCCCGTGCCCACCCCCTATCGATCATCGGCTACGAAGGTTGTAGGGTGGGCTAAGCGCAGCGCAGCCCACCGGAAGTCTATGCTCCTGGAAGCGGTTGGCCGTATTATACAGTATGCAAACACCGGTTTTGCGTGCTCCCCTCCACCTCAGCGGTGCGAGGGGAGTTGTCTATTGACCGGGCGATCAACTTCTCGCCACCCCGAAGCCATGAGACTTTCCTGTTTTGCGGCTTCGCGACTTCGCGGCTTCGCGTGCCGGGATTTTTCCGTAAGCAGGCAAAAATGAAATTCATCGACGAAGTAACGATCAAGGTTTCCGCCGGCAAGGGCGGGAGCGGCTGCGTGAGTTTCCGGCGAGAAAAGTATGTGCCGCGAGGAGGTCCCGACGGCGGAGACGGGGGCGAGGGCGGCAGCGTCATCTTCGAGGCTACGGATAGAAAGCACAGTCTCCTTGATTTTCGCTACCGAAACCTCTTCCGGGCCGAGGCGGGCCGGGGCGGATCGGGCCAAAACAAAAAGGGGCGAAGCGGGAGCGACCTCATCGTGGAGACCCCGGTGGGGACGGTGCTGAAGGACCCGGAGACGGGGGAAATTTTCGCAGACCTCACCCGCGTCGGCGAGCGGGCCATCGCAGCCAGGGGAGGAAGAGGGGGCAAAGGAAACGCTCACTTTGTGAGCTCTACCCACAGGAGTCCCCGTTTTGCCCAGGACGGCGAACCCGGGGAGGAACGGGACCTCAAACTCGAACTCAAACTCATTGCCGACGTAGGCCTGGTCGGACTCCCCAATGCCGGAAAATCGACCCTCATTGCAGCCGTCTCGGCAGCGCGGCCCAAAATAGCCGACTATCCCTTCACGACCCTCACACCCAACCTGGGTGTCGTGCAATACGACGATGCCCCACCGTTTGTTATCGCCGACGTGCCCGGACTGATCGAGGGCGCCCACTTGGGGGCGGGTCTCGGGGTGCGGTTTCTAAAACACATCGAGCGCACAAAGATCCTGGTGCACGTGATCGACATCTCGCAGGCCCCCGAAGATAACCCCCTGGCGCCCCTCCAACAAATCGAGCACGAATTGGCAAGTTACTCCGGGGATATGGGGCAAAAACCGCGCATCATCGTTTTGAACAAGACCGACATGCTGCAGGACGAAAAACTGCTCGATCGGATCCGGAAAAGCTACCTCGAAGCGGGTCCCCCGGTTCTTCTGGTATCTGCTCTAAAACGGGAAGGCCTGCGCGAACTGGTTCGGCTCCTCACCCAAAGTCTACAATAAGGATTTCCTTTCGATACCGCTTCTTTTACAAAATCGATTTTCGAGCCGTTCACCGTTTGGCTGCAAACTCTTTCAACACCAATCTTATCATTGAACAACTCGCGGGGACTCGTTATATTAAGCCAACTTCGAACAGACGTTCGAGGTTTTTCGCTAAAATGGACCTATCGAGAGGTTAGAGTAATGAATTATGATGTTGGAGTTGACGTAGGATCTGTCAGCATCAACTGCATCATTTTGGACGAAAAGGGCAAAATCGTCCTTGAAACTCCGTATTTGAGACATTTTGGACTCATTTACAAAGAAACTCACAACCTCTTGGACAATATCATACGAAAAGTCCGCTCCGAAGGTGCCGGCGTCATCCGGTCGATCGGTTTCACGGGGGTGCATGGGGAACCTCTGGCCCAAAAGCTGGGGGCGCCCTTCGAAGTGGAGACCATTGCGCAGGTGCTGGGGGCTATTCACGCGGAACCCGGGGTTCGCTCCATCATTACGATGGGAGGCCAGGACGCGGCGATTTTCCAACTGGCGCACAGCGAGGGGGAGTGGCGGCTCGAGTCTTTCAACATGAACGGCCCGTGCGCGGCGGGAACGGGCTCCTTCATCGACCAGCAGGCCGAGCGGCTGGCGCAGTCGATCTACGGGTCGGATTTTTCGATGGACCAGCAAAAGCTCCAGCAGACCCTGGAGGACTTTATCGAACTGGGTCTCAAGAACACCTACCCTGCCCCCGTAGCGTGCCGCTGCACGGTTTTCACCAAATCGGACATGATTCACCTCCAAAACAAGGGCGAGGGGTTGCCCAACATCATCGCCGGGCTCCATTTCGGAAACGCCGCCAATTATGTGAGCACCATCGTCGGCAACCGCGAACTGCTCGACCCGATCGTTTTCATCGGGGGCATGGCTTCCAACCGGCTTCAGGTGAAAGCCTTCAGCCACTATTACCCGTCCCTGACCGTCCCCCCGCGGCATACCTCACTGGGTGCGCTCGGGGTGGCCATCCAGGCGGGGAAGCAAAAATGGCGAAACGAGATCGATCTTTCGGCCCTGTTGCGTGCGGACTCGCAAACGGTGCACAGCTTTCCGCGGGCCGAGCGGCTGGAGCTATCCTTTTCCCGTTTCGACTCCAATGAGCCCCAGGCGCCCTGGGCGTGGAAGAAGGGAAAACCGGTGGAGGCATACCTGGGGGTCGATATAGGCTCGACCACCACCAAGTATGCGCTCATAAGCGAAAAGGGCCGGGTGCTTCACAAGTGCTATGTGCCCACGCGCGGAAAGCCCATCGAGGTGACCCAGCAGCTCCTGCGCGCCCTGCAGGAAGAGGCGGACGGGAAGATCAAGCTCATGGCGATCGCCACGACGGGGTCGGGCCGCAATGTGGTGGGAGATTTTCTGAGCTCGGATCTGGTGCTCGACGAAATCACGGCGCACGCGCGCGGTGCGGTTCAGATCGACCCGGAAGTGGACACGATATTCGAAATCGGCGGGCAGGACTCCAAGTACATCATGATCGAGAACACACACCCGTTCGATTTTGCGATGAACAAGGTGTGCGCGGCCGGAACGGGGAGTTTCCTGCACGAACTCGCCAACAAAATGAAGATAAACATCGTCGGAGAATTCCAGGACATTGCGCTTAGCTCCAGGAGGCCGATCCATCTGGCGGAGCGGTGCACGGTGTTCATGGAATCGGACCTTGTGAGCTATTTGCAAAAAGGGGGCGAGAGGCAGGACCTCATAGCCGGTCTTTGCTATGCGATTGTCTACAATTACCTCAACCGGGTGGTGGAAAAGAGGCGCATAGGAAAGCGGGTGATGTTTCTGGGAGGCCCCTCGCTCAATAAAGGCATCGTTTCGGCCTTCGAAAGGGTGCTCAAACGCGAGATCCTGGTCCCCGAGCACCGCGAGGTAATGGGGGCCTTCGGGGCCGCCCTCTCGGTCATGGAGCTTTTCAAAAAGGAGGGAATGGAATACCGCAGGCGAGACCTCGACCAGCTTGCCGCCATGGAGGTAAACTTTAGCGAGTCCATCTGCCGCGCGGAGAAAAAGTGCCACAACGAATGCAAGCTCAAAATCTATAACTTCGGCGACCGGAAAAGCGTCTGGGGCGGAGATTGCGGCCGCTACGAGACCCGGGCCGAAGGGGGCGGAGAGGTGGACTATTTCCAACTGAGGAAGGCCCTTTTCGAACAGGCCCTCTCGGAGGCGGGAAATCTTCTGAGCGAAGCCGAAGCGGGACCCCGGCAAAAACCGGTGATCGGAATACCGCTTGCCCTGCACTCCCTCGAGTGGGGGGTCATGTGGGCGCACCTTTTTTCCGAACTCGGGTTCCCGGTGCGGATGAGTCCCGGGACCACAAACAAGCTGGCCTTCCTGGGCGTGGAAAGTGTTGTCTCTGAAGTCTGCTTTCCGGTCAAGGTGTTCCACGGACACGTACGATACCTCATGGACCGCGCTGAATACCTCTTCATGCCCAACGTGGTGAACGCCCCCGTTCCGCAGGAGGGCGAAACCGGCTATTTCTGCCCGCTCGTGCAGAGTTCCCAGTTCATGAGCAGGTCTGCCCTAAACATTGCCGACGAAAGGATCATTCGCCCTTCGCTCTATCTGCGCGAAGGGCCGGAAAATCAGGTCTTCGCGATTGAAAAAGCCTTTCCGCGCGCCCTGCGGCCGAAAAGAAGCGACATCGAGAGGGCCCTTTTCAAAGCGGCGGCAAGGCAGGCGGAGTTTCGACGGCAGCTCACAGAGGTCGGAAAAGAGATCATAAACGGCTTCGACCCTGCCCAGCCGGTCTGGATAGTCACCGGCCGGCCGTACAACCTCTATGACGATCGTTTGAACCTGCAGCTTGGGAAACAGCTCGCCAAGCTCGGGATAAAGGCCCTTCCGATGGACCTGGTCGATTCGGATTCCGAGGACATGAGCGATTTCAAACGAATGTTCTGGGGCCTGGGCGCAAGGATCATTCGAACGGCCAAGATGATCCTTCGCACCCCGAACTGGTACGGCGTACATCTGACCAATTTCAGCTGCGGGGCCGATTCGTTCATCGAACATTTCTACCGCCATCTGCTCGCAGATAAACCTTCTCTCATCCTGGAGCTTGACGAGCACAGCGCGGTGGCCGGTCTTTTGACCCGCGTGGAAGCCTACCGCAACGTAGTGAGAAATCTCCAGGAAAAGCGGCTTTCCCGAAAACTCGATCCGGAGGAAGGCGATCCCCTCGAGGAGGTGGGATAGGTGGAGTTTCACGCGAAGCCGGGGCTTTTTTTCTCACGCGAAGCCGCGAAGACGCGAAGAAGAGCAGGGTCAATCAAAAAAATGACGAACTGGACCAGTCTGTTAGCCGATGCGGAGTGCTATCATGGATGTCGAAGAGTGGACAGCATTGATAAAAGAGATTGCGGAAGAAAATAAATATAGGATTGATGCGGCAGACTCGCGTTTCGTGGTTTACAAAGGAGCCACGTCACAGCGTAGCATTCTTGGTTAAGAAGAATTCTGCGACGGGCTATTTGGAAGTATCGCAATGGGTGGAGGACGACGAGGAGAGGGAAGAGTCATTCGGCAGGGCAGTTTACTCCCTCCGGTCGACCACGGATGTCGTTCATTTCTGTAATGTCCTTATCGCGAGCGGCTTAATAAGAGCGAAAAGGAAAGAAGAATAGCGACAGCCCCCCGCTTTTTTGGAGCGGAATACCTGAGAATCGAGTGGGTATGGAGATCGAAGAAATTGCCAGGGAGGCGGTCGATTGCGGGTACAGGGTTCACAAGGAGCTGGGGCCGGGATTGCTTGAGTCGGTCTACGAGGTCGTACTGGCAAAGGTGCTGACAGACAGAGGTTTGCGCATCGAGCGGCAAAAGCAGGTCCCGATCTTTTTTCAAGGATTTCGATTCGAGGAAGGCTTTCGGGCCGATCTATTGATTGAGGAAAAGATGGTCGTAGAGGTCAAGTCCGTTGAGGAGCTCGCGCCGGTCCACGGTAAGCAACTGTTGACCTACTTGAGACTCCTTGACCTGCCTCTTGGACTGCTCATGAATTTCGGCGCTGCACTATTCAAAGATGGGGTCAAGAGAGTCGTAAATAATCATAAAAACTTCGCGTCTTCGCGGCTTCGCGTGCACAATAAAGATCTATGAATTTGCCGGGGCTGATTGTATCACGCGAAGACGCGAAGGCGCGAAGTCAACGAAATTATAAGGCCCAGCATTGTCTTCGCGTGCCAAGGATAGATAAGTGACAGTTGCAGCAAAACAGCATTTCGGGCGGTTTTACGATAAGGTCAAGCAGTTTGACGTAACGGGCAAGACGCTGCTCATCCCGGACATGGCGCCTTTTGCTTCCCGGCTGCTCGCTTCCTGCTTCCACGCCGTGGGCGTAAACGCTTTGGTGATGGAGACCTATAAGGGGCTCTCGCTGGGAAAGGAATTTACCTCGGGAAAGGAGTGTTTTCCCTGCCAGGTCACCCTCGGGGATATTCTCCACTTTCTCAAGGGGGAAAAAGAAAGGCTCGGGGAAAATTTTTCGCCCGACCGCTACGTCTACTTTTTGCCCGAAGCCGACGGCCCTTGCCGTTTTGGCATGTACAACAAGATGCAGCGTCTGGTTTTGGACAGGTTCGAAGAATTTCGCGATGTGCCCATAACCTATGTCTCGACCCGTAATTCCTATTCGACCGTCGACATCATGCCGGCGGAGGCAGCCGCAATATTCAGAAAACTTTCCTATGTAACTATAATTATAGCTGATATACTGGATCGCATCGTATGGCGGGTGCGGCCCTACGAATTGCGTCCCGGCCTGACCGATTCCTTCGTGCAAAAAGCGCTTGAAGCGTTGCTGGAGGAAGTTGAACTGCGGGGCACATCTCTGGAGTTTAAGGGGCTTTTCGATATTATCGAAGACACGGCCGCAACAGCCAGGACCTTTATCGATACCCGACAGCCGAGACGGCCTTTGATCGGGATCGTGGGGGAGATTTACGTTCGTACGCATCCGGATTCGAACCAGAACATCGTGAGAGTTCTGGAGCAATTCGGGGCCGAAGTAACGGTAGCTTCGATCGGCGAGTGGATAAACTACATATCCTACGATATGGCCAGAGATCAAAAACGGCAAGTTAAGCTGGCCCTGCTCAAACGCGATTTCACCTCGCTGCGGGGCGCCCTTAACGCCCTGATTCCTACGCAGATCGAAAAATATTACCAGATAGCGCGTCAGAAACAGATCTACAAGCACGCACTAAAGCATTTGGACATTGAAAAAGATCACGCCATCTCCCTATTGGAAAAGCGGATGGACAAGGAACGGCTCTACAGTTTCGATATCGGGACCGAGGCGGCCCTCAGCATAGGGGCTGCGCTCGAACACTTGCACGAGGGGTATAGCGGCGTTGTAAACGTCTACCCTTTCACCTGCATGCCCAGCGCAATCTGCACCGCCGTCCTCAAACCGCTGTTAAACAAAATGCGTATGCCCTACATCGATGCGCCTTACGATGGGGCCATTCAGCCCAACCGGGAAGTAGCCCTGCGAACATTCCTCCACCAGGCGAAGCAGCGGCTCGAATCCCGGAACTCGGGCAACAGAAACGGCAAGGCAGCAAAATGTCATATCAAACCATGATCATAAATGCGGTCCATCCCGAGGAGTTCCGGATCGCGGTGGTAGAAGGTCACACTCTCGAACATTTTTTCATAGAAACGGCGACGCGCGGCAAAATCGTCGGCAATATTTACAAGGGCACCATAACCCACATCCAATCGAGCCTCCAGGCCGCCTTTGTCAATTACGGGGTGGAGCGAAACGGGTTTCTGCCCGCCTCGGAAATTCATCCCGAGTATTATGAGACAGACGTCTCGGATGCGACCAGGATCCAGGACGTCATTCACCCGGGCCAGGAAGTGCTCGTCCAGGTCGTAAAAGAGGAGTTGGGCTCCAAGGGGGCGCTTCTTACCACCTATGTCTCTCTTGCCGGTCGGGACATCGTGCTCATGCCGGGGCAGGACCAGCGCGGGGTCTCCCGAAAGATCGAAAACGGGGACAAGCGCGAACAGCTAAAGGAGCTGGCAAGAAGCCTCAAGGTCCCCGAGGAGTTCGGCGTGATCCTGCGTACCGCGGCCGAAGACCGGACCAAGCGCGAAATCAACAAGGACCTGGACCACCTGGTAAAAATCTGGGAGGAGCTCAAAAAAAAGGTCCAGGAGACCCCCGCCCCCGCGCTCATCTACAAGGAGCAGGACCTCGCCATCCGGATCATCCGCGACTATTTCCCCTCCGGGATCAAGAGCATCCTGATCGATGACCGGGATGTCTACCGAAGGGTGAAGGAGTTTCTGGGCATCATAAGCCCGAGAAGCCAGAAGACGGTGAGGCTCAACAAGGAAGAGGGGCCGATTTTTTCCAAGTTCAATCTCGAAGAGCAGGTAGCGCAGGTCTTTCGCAGAAAGGTGCCCCTGAAATCGGGCGGATACCTGCTGATCGACCCCACCGAGGCTCTGGTGTCGATCGATGTCAACTCGGGCCGCACCAGCGCAGAGGGAGCGGTCGAAGAAATGGCCCTCAAGGTCAATCTCGAAGCCGCGGTGGAAATACCGCGTCAACTGAGGCTGCGAGACCTCGGAGGCCTGGTTGTCATCGATTTTATCGACATGCGGGAGCAGAGGCATGCCCGTGAAGTCGAACGGCGCCTGAAAGAGGAGATCAAGAAGGACAAAGCGAAGATGACCGTGGGGAGGATCTCCAAGTTCGGCCTCCTCGAGCTCTCGCGCCAGCATCTGGGGCTAAACATCCAGCGCGGCTCCTACAGGGAATGCCCGACCTGCCAGGCAAGCGGCATTGTGCGCTCGACCGAAGCGACCGCCCTCGACTATTTGCGCAGGATCTGGACGACTCTCGTGCACAAAAGGCCCGCTGTTTTAAAAGCGGTGCTGCCTGCCGATGCGGCCGACTATCTTCTCAACCGCAAACGGGCCGAAATCGTAGACCTTGAAAACCTCTACAAGGCGAGCATCATCATAGAGCCTTCGGCAACGGCGCTCTCTCACGAGGGATACATCGAAACAACGCCTCACGAGGTGCAAGCCTAAGGGATTTAATGAGTGGGAAGAAACCGGAATAACAACCGGTTTCTCCCCGTTCCCTCATACTCTGGTTCCGAAAAATGAAAAAAGCTCTGCCCGTTACTTCCCCTGCGACCTGGCCCGCCGTTGCAGCAGCACTTCTTGCCGTCTATGTCTTCTGGGGCGGAACATATCTGGCCATGAAATTCGCCGTCCAGACCGTTCCTCCCTTTCTTATGTCTGGAACGAGGTTCTGCCTCGCAGGCGCAATAGTCTGCGCCTGGGATGCTCTCCGGGGGGCGCCCGCGCCCGGGCCGGTACACCTGAAAAATGGTGCCGTCGTCGGAGCGATAATGCTCCTCGGCGGAAACGGAAGTCTTGTCTGGGCAGAGCAGTTCGTACCGAGCGGCTCGGCCGCCATGATATACGCCATGGTGCCCGTCTGGGTGGCGCTTTTAGCCTGGCTCTGGCAGGGGGGAAAGCGCCCCGGGTGGCTCGTGTTTGTCGGGCTGGCGCTCGGTTTGTTCGGCATTTCCCTGTTGATTGAAAAAAGCGGCTCCGGGCTGCCGGGAGCATCCGGACTTTGGCCCGAGTATGCCTTGCTGCTGGTTGGCTCCGTGTTTTGGGCGATTGGAGCGCTTTATTCCCGCGTAGCGGAACTGCCGCCCTCCCCGCTGACATCGATAGGCGTTCAGATGCTCACCGGAGGTCTTTTGTGTTTATCGGTCGGCTTTATGACCGGCGAATGGAAAGATCTCCATTTTGCGTCGGTATCCGCGCGTTCCGTGCTTTCCATGGGATACCTCGTCGTTTTTGGTTCCATCATCGGCTACAGAGCCTATATATGGCTATTAAAGGTGGCGGACCCAACCCTGGTCACCACCAACAATTACGTAAATCCGGTCGTGGCCGTATTCCTCGGAGCGATGCTCGGCGGCGAACGGATAACCCCTCAGATCGTTGCGGCCTCTTCCATCATCATCTTTTCGGTAGTTATCGTCAGCATGGCAAACCGCAAAAGGCCGGCCATCGTGCTCAAAAGATCGGCCCCCGGCAAGATTTGCCCTTCATGCACCACGGACGGTTCAGCCGAGAGGCGGTGACCTTGGGGGAATGGTCCTGCTTCGAAAAGAAGCGGGAAGAAAACCGCGTCCCGAGTCTTTTCGTGGTTTCCGATTGTCCCGCAGGGACATTAAATGCCGCTACCGAGACAATACCTGGATAGCTGCGGAAAGGTGCGCCAAGGGAACTACCTCGCAACCATTCTGGCAGTGGCAAGGGCAATCCCGGAAGAGCTTCGCGCTGCCGCCATTTTGGAGCGGGACCGGGAGAGAACTTCAGGCACTGGTACTTAAAAAGTTCTTTATCGTCTTGTCACGCTAATTGTCCATAAACCAAAAGCGGCCCCATGGTTTTATGCGGGTTCGCGGGCCATCAAACAGGCCCATAACTGGCCTAAATGGCGAGCGGGCTGAAAAATCGATTGACAAGTGACAATTGTCTACATACGATTCGCATATGATAAAACGTTTTCGACATCGAGGCCTTGAAAGACTCTACGTGGATGATGACCGGAGAGGCATCAGCGCCGAGCATGTCGAGAAGGTGCGTCGTATTCTGGCACAACTGAAAAGCGCCACTCGACCGGAGGACATGGACGTCCCTGGTTTCAGGCTTCACCCTCTTAAATGGGACTTGGCCGGATTTTGGAGCGTCACAGTAAGGGCGAATTGGCGGATTATTTTCAGGTTCGAGGACGGCGACGCGACCGACGTTGACCTGATCGACTATCACTAGCGGAGGATAAAGACATGCTGACGATGAAAACCCCCCCGCATCCGGGCGAGACTGTTCGCTACGATTGCCTTGAGCCGTTAGGCTTGACTGTAACCGAAGGGGCTAAGGTGCTGGGCGTAACGCGCCAGACACTGAACAATCTTGTTAACGGGAAAAGCGGGATTTCGCCGGAAATGGCGATCAGGCTTTCCAAAGCCTTCGGCAGCAGCCCGGAGACCTGGCTCAAGATGCAACTCGATTATGACCTTGCCCAAGTGCGGCAGCGAGAGGACAAAATACAGGTCCGGCGTGTGCAACGGCCACAAGAGCAGCCGCGTTTGTAAAAATACGCGAGCACCCGTGACCGCTGTTTCCTCTTTATGATGTTTTGGCACGTCCTGCGGGCGTCCGAGGTCTGCGCATTGCGGCTCGCGCGACTATTCAACGTTCGTCCCTCTACGGTGTCGCGCCCGGTCGGTCGGGCAGGCGAGGTGTATCAAGCAGGACGTCCCGGTGTTCCCCGATGTCAGCGTACCCAACGCCTTCCTGCCTTTCATGAGCACCCGAGAGCCTCGGCTTGTGCTGAATCCAGCTCGATGCCTCTCCACCAATTCAGTTCATACGATGAATCTGAAGGAGAGATTATCGGCTCTGCGAGAGGCAATACCCGGCTCGCAGCGCACAATCGATCAAACGCGCCAATCTGCTTTTCTGCTCCCTTGGCAAAGAGGCCACGCAGGATTTCATATCGGGTTATGATGGAGAAAGTGAACTGCCGGTGAGCTTCCAGATATGGGCGGGCATTCTGGATGGCGGCGGAATGCTTTCGCATGATCGCCGCTAGAATGTCCGTGTCGAGCAAAGCCTCGCGTCGGCGCCGTCATGCAGGGGGGCTCTCTATGAAAAAGCTCTCACGCCGAAGGCTGTGTTGCTCTATGGAATCGACCTGCTCCGGGTTAAGCCCCTCATAGACCTCGGCAGCCAAAGACAGTATGGCGCCCGGACTATCGAGCCGTTCCACCGCGAGTCGAACCCTTTGTCCCTCCGCGAGTTCCATGTCCACCGGCGCGACAGGGCGAAAGCTTCCACGCTCGTAGACGGCCTCGATCAGTTGAGTAGCCATAGGCTTTCTCCTCTAAGTCTTTATTCCCCGGAAAATCGTCACAATTGACATTATAGCGCCCTTTGGCCGGATCGTCTTCTTCCTTCAAACGCCAGACCCCTCCCGACAATGGGGGGGCAGCGTTTCCGCTCCTTCCTCCATAAATCTCTGCCAACGCTCATCAACTCAGCCATGGCTACGAACAGCCAATTTTTACCGTGCTCCATTTTCCTGCAATCTTCCCGTGATATCATTAATTTCTTAGCTTCTCGAAGACGCCCGCAGAGAATTGCCTGGAAACGACTCTCTGCACAAACGCGGTCATTCTTTATGTAAGAACACACCATCCAGGGACATGAGACATGGAGTGTGAGACATGGAGTATTGCGCAAAGCCGCTCAAGCAGGTATTATTGAAAATACCGACAAAAAGAGCAGGTAACCGGCCAAAACGGGGCGAGATGGAAGCGGAAAAGAAAAAACTGTCTGGGGCCTATTACACGCCCGACGATGTTGCTGCCGCCCTTGTGAGATGGGTTGTCCGGGCCCCCCGAGATTGTTTGCTCGACCCTGCTTGCGGGGATGGGAGGTTTTTGGTCCACCATCAAAACGGCGTCGGGGTCGAGCAGGACGATCAGGCGCTGGAGAAAGCCAAAAGCCGCGCCCCTTGGGCTTCCATCCATCACGGAAATTTCTTTGTGTGGGCGCAGAACACGAATGAGCGCTTCGAATGCGCTGCCGGTAATCCGCCTTTCATTCGTTACCAACACTTCAACGGGATCATTCGTAAGCACGCGCTTGAATTCTGCAGAGAGTTGGGGGCTTCTTTTTCCGGGCTCACCTCGTCGTGGGCTCCATTCCTCGTCTCGGCAGCATCCTTGCTTAAACCCGGCGGACGGATGGCTTTCGTGGTTCCGGCCGAAATAGGACATGCGCCCTACGCCGTCCCTCTGATCAATTATCTGCTGGACCACTTCGCCAAGATCCAATTAATAGCCGTTCGAGAAAAGATATTTACCGACCTTTCGGAAGATTGTTGGCTGTTGTTTGCGGAAAATTTCGGGGGAAAAACCCGCGAAATAGGCCTCTCCCAACAAGTTCAATTCTCATTCAGCCCTGAGCCGCCCGGGGAGTCCCAACGCATCGGGATTGAGGAATGGAGATCGTTTAATTTTCGGCTTAGGCCTTTCCTTTTGCCCGAAGTGACACGTGTTCTTTACAGAGATATTGCCGACGCTCCTTCGAGCTACAGGTTCGGCGATCTTGCCGATGTGGGGATCGGTTATGTAACGGGTGCAAACGATTTCTTCCATCTCCGTCCTTCGGTTGCCGAACGAGCTGGTATCCCGAAAGCATTCCTGATAGTAGCGATTCGGAACAGCAAAATGCTTACCTCCGATGCCGTCACTCCCGCTCTAGTGGCGAAGTGGATCGAGCAGGATGCTCCGGTGTTGCTGTTGAGAATAGAAAGGGGGAAGAGCCTGCCGGAATCCGTTCGGCAATATCTGGACAGTCCAGAGGGCAAAGCAGCTCGTGAGTCATTTAAATGCAGGGTTCGCACCCCCTGGTATGTTGTGCCCGATGTGAGTACGCCAAGCGCTTTTCTGTCTTACATGAGCACCCGAGAGGTTCGGCTTGTGGCGAATCCGGCTCGATGCGTCTCCACCAATTCCGTTCATGCGGTGAATCTGAAGGGGAAATTACCCCTTAGTGCCATACAGGATAGATGGAAGGAGCCACTCAGTCACCTGAGTTGCGAGATCGAGGGGCATCCGCTTGGGGGAGGCATGCTGAAGATAGAACCCGGGGAAGCGAAAAGGATTTTGATAAGAGGTGATTGCGTCCTGCAACCACATGAGTGCCGGCAGCTTGAAGACGGAATCGATGTAATGAGGCAGTGGAGGCACAATGCCTAAAGGGCCCGAGCGTTGCCAGTGGATTAGCCTCAGGGAAGCTCTGCAAAAATTCGCCCGTGCAGAATTCGGGACCACCAGCCAACGTCACATAAAACCCCTGCACTGGTACATTTCCTGCCGCCTCTGCCTGGAGGGCGGATTCGATCCTGATGAAATAACCCCACGCCCCCCCTTTCGAGTGACAAACATCCGTTCCGCCAACTGTGTGCGCCGTCGGATCGAATACGATCCGGATTCAGGCGGTGTGTTGGATTTCAAATTAAATGGACTGATTTTTCCTGATTAAATGACACGGAACG
>JBMFWU010000125.1:1866-16166 GCA_049964955.1 Syntrophobacteraceae bacterium | reverse complement strand
GTCGCCCCCCGCGCGGGGGCGTGGATTGAAACAAACTTTGCCCGTATTGTCGGGAGGCGAACCGTCGTCGCCCCCCTCGCGGAGGCGTGGATTGAAACATCGCATCGCCGAAAAATTTTTCGACGCGAAAAAGTCGTCTCCCGCGCGGGGCGCGAGGACAAAAAGCTGGGCCAGGCTACCGGGTTCTGGCGATACGCCAGCCCGGCGGTATGCAGGTTGACTTCAAAGCTGGGCTAGGCCACCTGTCTCTGGCGATACGCCAGCCAGGCCACCCGGCTCCGGCGACACGCCGGCGGCTTTTTGCCACAGCCGTACCACCCGGGGGTGGTCGAGGCCGGGGAGCGAATAGGCGAACTCGCCGTAAAACTCCACATCGGGGCGGTGGTTTTTCTTGGCTTTGTGCAGGGTTTTCTTGTGAGAATGGGTGTCAAGAGACTCCCATCTGGCGAAAAAACCGCCGGGGGCTAGAAGCGATGCGGCAAGGCGGTTGATGTGTTCGGCCTCGGGCTTTATCGCACGCATGACGATCAGTTGAAAGGTGCCGACGTTTTCCTTGCGCTTCCGAAAGTCCTGCCAGGATTGGTGCTGGGCGGAGAGTCCCGGCAGTTGGAGGGACGCGGCGGCTGCGTTTAGAAAGTTCACCTTCTTGCGGGTCGATTCCAGGAGCAGCATATCCAGGTCGGGACTCACAATTTTTAGCGGGATGCCTGGAAATCCCGCGCCCGCGCCGACATCGAGGGCGCGGCCCGTTACGGGGAGGCATCTGGCCGGGGCGATCGAATCGAGCAGATGCTTTACGATCACTTCCTCGGGGGCGGTTATCCGGGTGAGGTTGATCCGGGAGTTCCAGTCGAGCATGATTTGGACATGGCGGCTCAAAAGTTCGGCCTGGGGTTGAGTCACGGCGATGTTCGCCCTTGCTGCGGCGGAGAGGAGAATGTCGATAAAGTCCATCATTTACCCACGCAAAATTGGAGAAATATCCTGTCGAGAAGATCGATATCGTGCGAGCGGCCGATAACGGATTCGAGCTCGCTTCGGGCACACTGGATTTCAAAACTTATGAGTTCGCCGTATGAATCGTCGGAGCCCAAAAGGTCCGCGGCTTTATGAAGGGCGTCGGCGGCCCTTTGGAGGTGTTCTTTTTGCCGGAGATTGGGAACGATTTGCGACCCGCAGGTCTGGACCGGCCTTTTGATAAACTCTTCTGCGAGGCGCTCCTTGAGCCCTTCGAGATCGGAGGGGTTTTTGACCGAAAGCGTCATGGCCGGGCCGAGCCCGGGAAAGCGGGAGGCAACGGTTTCTGCGGGAAAGGCGGCGGGGAGATCGCTTTTGTTTAAAAGCACGACGCAGCGCTTTTTTCCTATGGCCTCGTAGACCCGGTCGTCTTCCCCGGAAAGAGGCCTGCTGCGATCCAGAAGCCAGAGCGCGACATCGGCTTCGGAAAGCGAGCGGATCGTCATCTCGATGCCGTGCGATTCGATTTCGTCGGGCTCCCCGCGAATCCCGGCCGTATCTAATAGTCGTACCTGCACGCCGCCCAGAAGGAAGGTGTCCTCGATGACGTCGCGGGTGGTCCCGGGGGAAGGCGTCACGATGGCGCGGTTTTTCCCGAGAAGTGCGTTCAAGAGCGAAGATTTTCCCACATTGGGTTTCCCAACCAGAACGAACGTGAGCCCTTCGCGCAAAAGGCGGCCTTCGTCAAAGTTTTTCAAAACGGTGCGCAGCGGGTCTGCGACTTCCAGGGAGAGGCTTTTCCGGATGGACTCGTAGGGGGAGGGCCCCTCGGCGATATCTTCGCAAAAATCGATCAGGGCCTCGAGATGGGCTTGGACGCGCTCGAGGGTTTCGAGCCAGGCTTCTACGAGGAGGCGCAAGTCTCCCCGCAGGTGGCGATTGGCAAGAGAAAGCCCCTGGTCGGAGCGCGTGCGGATCATCTCGATTACGGCTTCGGCCTGGGAAAGATCGATGCGGCCGTTTAAAAAGGCGCGGCGTGTGAACTCTCCGGGTCGGGCGAGGCGCGCCCCGCCCGAAAGGAGAAGGTCGAGGATGCGGTGGAGAACCGCAAAGCCGCTGTGGCAGTTTATTTCGACCACATCCTCGCGCGTGTAGGTGCGCGGGGCGGCCATGAAGCTCACAAGGACCTCGTCTACCAGTTCGTTGGAAAAAGGATCGGCGATCCACCCGTGGCGCAGGGTGTGGGAGGCGAGCGGCCGAGCGGGCTCCCCGGGTCTAAAGATCCGCAGGACCGCTTCGAGCGCTTCCGGGCCGCTCAACCGGATGAGTCCGATCCCCGCCTCGCCGACCGGGGTGGCGATGGCGCAAATGGTGTCCTTTGCAAATTCCAGGTCCATCACGTAGCCGGGCTGTTTCCTACTCCGTGTTTTCCTGATTTTCACGGGGCTTGGGTTCTTTGCCCTTTCGCACCGGGTAGATGATCACGCGTCGCAGGTTCCCCTCTCCCTTGCTCTTGGTCCGCACCTCGTGGTCGTCCTTTAACACCAGGTGAATCACCCGGCGGTCCTGGGCGCTCATCGGACCGGTGGTCACGGAGCGGTGCGATTTTTTCACCTTTTCGCACAGCTGGCGTGCGAGAGCCTGGAGGCTCTCCTCGCGCTTGGAGCGGTAGTTCTCGGTGTCCACCACAAGCGAGACGCTTTCCCCGGTCTGTCTGCTCACGATCTTGGAGACCAGAAACTGGAGGGCATTGAGGGTTTTGCCTCGCTTCCCGATGAGAAGCCCCGAGCCGTTGCTGATGATATTGAGGTAGCAGTAGCCCTCCCTGGCCTCGGCTTCGACGACCATGGGAAGATCGACGTGTTTTAGAATCTCATCGAGGACTTCCTTCGATTTTTCCGCCGCCATTCCCGCCGGGGGAACTTTGGTCGTGACCCGAATCCTGGCCTTCCTGGTTCCGACGATTCCGAAAATCCCCGAAGACCCTTTGGAGACGATCTCGATCTCCAGGCTTTCACGGGGAAGTTTGAGGTGCCTGCAGGCGAGCTCGATGGCCTCCTCGACCGATTTTTCTTCAAACTCCACAGTGGACATGCTCTCCTCCGTCGTTCACGGAAAAAGTATTAGATGGTTTGCGGAGAGGCAACCCCCTAAGCGGCGGCATGGCGATTGATCCAATACTGCTGCGCAATAGAGAGAACATTGTTGACCAACCAGTACAGAACAAGGCCCGAAGGAAAATTGAGAAAAAAGAAAGTGAACATCACGGGCATGAGCAGCATTATCTTTTCCTGCATCGGGTCCCCCCCGGTGGGCATCATTTTCTGCTGCAGGTACATCGTTATGCCCATGAGGATCGTTAAGACCGGCAGCCCGTTCAAATTGCCGATGAAGGTGCCAAGGAGCGGAACTCCGGTCAAATTGATCGAAAACCAGGAGCCGATGTGCAGACGGTCCGGAGCGGTGAGGTCGTTTATCCAGAGCATGAACGGTTTGTGGCGAAGCGCTACCGTTTCTTCGAGCATGCGGTAGAGAGCGAAAAAGACCGGGATCTGCAGCACCATGGGCAGACAGCCGCCCATCGGGTTGACCTTGTAGGTCTTGTAGATCTGCATAAGTTCGGTGTTTAGCTTCTCGCGATCGTCTTTGTACTTTTCACGAAGCTGGGCAATCTTTGGCTGGATTTTTTTCATCTTCTGCATCGAGGTGTAGCTCTTCTGGGTGAGAGGCCAGAAGATGAGCTTGATGCCGACCGTCAGCAAAATGATGGCGATCCCGTAGTTGCCCGTATAGGCATAAAACCAGGTGAGCACAACGAGCAGGGGTTTGGCCAGGAAGCTGAACCAGCCGTAATCGATCGAGGCGGTCAGATCGTGGCCGGCTTTGGTGAGAGCCGGCATCTCCTTTGGCCCGTTGTAGAGTTCGAGGGTGAATGTTTTGGCCTCATTGGGTTTGAGGTCGAACGTATTGGTCAGGTAGACGACCCGGGTGATTTGATCCTCGGGGTTTCCGGTGCTTATTTCGCTGGGGATCAGCTGATAGTCGCCGCTCGAAAGGGGCACGATCGCCTGGATGAAATAGTTGTCCTGATAGGCAAGCCAGTTGATCGAAGAGGGAATAATTCCGGGCTTGTCGAAGGTTTTGGGCTCGACGTCATGGTTTGAGCCGTTCAGGGAGTAGGTCAGCCGCGAGAGATTGTATCGATCGCCGATCGTGTAGGGTTTGAAATAGAAACTGATTCCGAGGCGATCGGAAAAATCCTTCGCGGAAAGATTGCGGATGCGGACCTGCATGTTCATGGCATAGGAATCGGGCTTCACTGTGAATACTTTGGTGATGCGAAGCCTGCCGGGGACCTGGGCCTGGAAGGAGATGTTCTGGGAGGCCGTCCCGGGGGGGACTTGATCGTTGGAAGGCGCCGAGCTCGAATAGTCGAGAGCGCTCAGATCCAGCCCCTTGCTCGAAACAAGCTGAACGTCCAGGGGCAGATAGGAGGTGTCGCGCACGAGCTGGATGGGCGGGGAGTCGGGTTTTACCGTCTTTTTGAACTTGAGCAGCTCGAAGGAACTCTGCCGCGCGCCCTGGGCAATGATCTTCATATTGTAGAGACTGTCGCCGATCGACCAGGTCTTCTGTTTCGACAGGTCCGCCTTGGGCAGGGTGGGGGCCGAAAGGGCGACCGGGGGCGAAGGCGCGGTTTTTGGCGCAGTCGTAGTGGTAGTGGTTATGTGCTGCCCGGGTGGGGCTATTGGCGGGGCAAAGTAATGCTGCCAGAGAAAAAAGAGCAGCACCGAAAAAACTATCGCCAAAAGGGCTTTTGAATCCATTCAGTAAAACTCCGATTAAATGATCTTTTGTGATTCCGGAAGGCGTTTTCGGGCACAGGGTCATAGCCCCCGGGGTGAAAGGGATGACAGCGCAAAATGCGCCGCAGACCCAGGTAGATCCCCCTGGGAACGCCGTAGGTTTCGATTGCCTCGTAGGTGTAGTGAGAGCAACTCGGCGCAAATCGGCAGGCCTGAGGAAACAGCGGCGAGATGAATATTTGATATGCTCGAAGGAGACCCAGAAATATGGACCGGATCATCAACTATTTCCCTGTCCCTGGAAAAATTCGGGAGAACTCGCAGTAGAGATCTCCCGGCGAAAGTTTTTCAGCCCCCGGACGGGCAATGACGACAATATCTTTGGGGGGCCGGGCAATTTCACCCTTGTGGAGCCGGAACCATTCGCGAATGACCCTCTTGATGCGGTTTCGCGCGACTGCGGCCGGCCAGAAGCGCTTTTGCACCACCAGGCCGAGTCGATGGTATTCCAGACCGTTTTCGATGAAATTAAGACCGAAATGAAGGAATTTCGCCCGTTTCCCCGCCATCTTGACTCGCTGGAAATCGGCGGAGCAACGCAACCTTTCATGAGGTCGAAACGTGCAGGAGCCCCGCACCGATTTGCCGTCCGAAAATTCCGGGAGTCGATCTGCTCTCACAACGCGAGGCGTTTTCTCCCCTTTGCGCGCCGGCGCTTGATGACGTCCCGGCCGGCCTTGGTGGCCATACGTTCCAGGAAGCCGTGGGTGCGATTTCTTTTCAGGATGCTGGGTTGAAACGTTCTTTTAGACATAAAAGCTTCCTCACTGGTATAATTTGCCCGCCGAAAAAGGGGCGGGAAGTCGGCCCGGAGTCGTTGGAAACGACGCTGGCGTACACAAAAACTCTATTTTAATGAAAAAACGACGCCTTTGTCAACGATTGAAAATCAAGCAAGGCCCCACGGCTGTAATTGTACCAAATAATGCGCTCCGGGGTAACATTTTCTCCATAAGCGTTGCCTAATTGTACCTCGCATGGTATGTAGGGGCGTTTAAAAACCGGTTCGAAAGGAGAAGTTTGCCGAATGATCCTCAACCGAATACTCGGCTTGTTTTCAAACGATCTAGCGATAGATCTGGGGACTGCCAACACGCTGGTGTACGTGCGCGGCAAGGGGGTGGTATTGACCGAACCCTCGGTGGTGGCGGTTCGCAAGGATGAACGTGGGGCGAACAGGGTCGTGGCGGTGGGCAAGGACGCCAAAATGATGCTGGGAAAGACCCCGGGCAACATCACCGCCATCAGGCCCATGAAAGACGGCGTGATTGCCGATTTTGAAGTGGCCGAGGCGATGTTGAGGTATTTCATCCGCAAGGTGCACAACCGTCGGGCGCTGATACGGCCGCGGGTGATCATCTGCATTCCTTCAGGGGTGACCCAGGTGGAAAAGCGTGCGGTGCGGGAGTCGGCCGAATCGGCCGGGGCCCATGAGGTCTACCTGATCGAAGAGCCCATGGCTGCGGCGATCGGGGCGGGGCTCCCCATTACCGAGCCGGTCTGCAATATGGTAGTGGACATAGGCGGGGGGACCACGGAGGTGGCCATCATCTCGCTTGCGGGCATCGTCTACAGCCGCTCGGTCCGTGTGGGCGGCGACAAGATGGACCAGGATATCCTGCAGCACATAAAGCGCAAGTACAACCTGCTGATAGGCGAACGAACGGCCGAGTCGATCAAAACGACCATAGGCAACGCCTATCCTCTGGGAGAGACCGAGACGATGACCATCAAGGGGAGAGATCTGGTAACCGGGATCCCCAAGACGGTCGAGGTCAATTCCGATGAGATCCGCGAATCGATCCAGGAACAGATCGATTCGATCCTGGAGACGATCAAGGTGGCCCTCGAGCAGACGCCCCCCGAGCTGGCCGGCGACATCGTGGACCGGGGGATCGTTCTTACGGGCGGAGGAGCGCTTCTAAAGAATCTGGATCATTTCCTGCGTCTGCAGACGGGGCTTCCGATCATGCTGACCGAGGACCCTCTCACCACGGTAGTGCTGGGTTCGGGCAAGGCGCTCGACGAGATCGCGGTCCTGCGGGATGTGTTGACGTAAGTGTTAGCCCGGGCGGATTACCTGCCCGGTGGTCTATTGCATCGAAATCGAAGTGCCTGATATGAAAGTTTTCAGTACGGGCGTATGGCTTCGCCGGTTACGCGGCGCACTGCTGGTACTCGTGTTTGTCAGCGCCTTCCTCTATATTTTTTCCCTGAATTTCCGCACCCCGGACAAGATGGATCACCTGCAGCGCTTCGTAACCGAAGTGGCAAGTCCTCCACTGCAACTGGTCGGAAATGTGTTTTCTTCTTTCGGGGAGTTTTTCAACGACTACATCTATCTCAAAAACCTGCGCACTGAGAATGCGGCGTTAAAGCAGCAGGTTGCCTATCTGCAGAGCCAGGTGACCGCCTACCGGGAGGCCTTCGTGGAGAATCAGCGGCTCAGAAGGCTGCTCGATTTCAAAAAGACCACGGGCTACAAGACGATAGCGGCCCAGGTCGTGGTGCATGATCTGACCGGCTGGTTCCAGACGCTGATCGTCGACAAGGGATATCGCGACGGGGTGCAGGCGGACATGCCGGTGGTAAACGAGGAAGGAGTAATCGGGCGCATCCTCGACGTCTCCGGTCACTACAGCCGGGTCTTGCTCATAACCGACCAGGGGAGCGCTGTGGATGCGATCGACCAGCGAAACCGCGTGCGGGGGATTCTGTGCGGTAAAGACGTAAACGGGTGCATCCTGAAATATGTGAACGCCAACCTGGATACCGAAGAAGGCGACCTTTTGATCACTTCGGGAAAAGACGGCATTTTCCCCAAGGGGCTGAGGCTCGGGGTGGTGCATGCGGTCTACCGGGACCCGGCGAGCATGTTTCTCAGAATCGAGGTAAAGCCGCTCGTGCAGCTGAGCCGGCTGGAGGAAGTGCTCATCATCGAACGACCCAAAATCGAGATGGGGCCGGTCCAAAGCAGTTTTCCGCAGGGAGTGCAGCCTTCGGGAGGGGGGGCGGCAGTCTCTGCCGGTGCCTCCGGTGCGGCAAAGGAGGCTTCCAAGCCCGCGACTTCCATTCGTGGAAAACGTCTGCCTGCGACGGGTAGTGGCGGCGCAACCCACGTTACGGCCGAAAGGCGCGCCCGGGGGCACCGGCGCCAACCGTCGGCGAAATCTCGAAAAGAGGTGGACGTCCACGGCAGGCCCGCCACCAAAAAGGAACGGCCATGATCGGTTCCAAATCCATCGAGCAGGGCCCGACTGTTAAGAAGGCCGTTAAATTTTCCCTGTGCAGTTTCCTGATGCTCGCGCTCCAGGCGCAACTCGTTCCGCATCTTCCGTATGCCGCCTTGCGGGTGGACCTGTTTCTTCCGTTCATGTTCGTTGTGGCGGTGGAGTGGTCGCCTCTTGGAGGCGTTTTGTGGGCCGGTTCTCTTGGGTTTATCGTCGATGTTTTCTCCGGAGAGTTCTGGGGCCTGCACGTGGGGTCCTATATCGTCGCGGTTTGCCTTGTGAACATGGCCTCCGAAAATTTCGACTGCCACAATCCGGGCTACCAGATGGGACTGGTGGGGTTGTGCGCACTGGGGCAGTCGGTTGCCCTCGGTCTATTTTTATCCTATTTCCCGCTGGATACGGCTACGCTGCGGTCGATCTGGGTGAGCCTGTCCATTCGGACGTTGCTTACGGCCACAATCTCACCCCTCGTGATCTACCCGCTTTTGGGCCGGGAAACGATCGGCGGCTGATCGACCGGGATGTTGCCAGAGATGAAGACAAAGGGCAGGAAGGTCGACGGACCCAAGCTGATACACGTTGAGAATGCCGAGTCGCTCTCTTTCAAGAAGCAGTACATCGTCTTTTTTGCCGTGATGCTGCTTGTGATGTCGATATATGTTTCGCGGCTGTGGTATCTGCAGGTGCTTCGCGGACAACACTACCGCTACGAGTCGCAAAACAACCGGATCCGCATCGAGGACATCCAGGCCCCGCGCGGGATCATCTATGACAGAAACGGCGTTCCGATAGTTGAGAACCGGCCGGCCTACGACCTGATGCTCGTGCGCGAGGACGTAAAGGACCTTCCGGCTACGATCGATGCGGTTGCGCGTCTGTGCCGGTGCGACCCTTCCGATTTGTATGCGGTCATCAAGGCCAACCGGGAGACTCCGCGCTTTGATCCGATACGGCTTGTCTCCGACATGGACAGGGACTGCCTTGCCCGGGTGGAGGCGGAACTGGTGCGGCTTCCCGGGGTGGAAATAGAGATTGAGCCCAAGCGCGAGTACAACTTTGACGGAACGGCTGCGCACCTGATAGGGTATTTGAGCCAGATTACCGAGGGGGAACTCAAGAGCGGCAAATACCCCGGCTATTATCCCGGGGAGGACATCGGCAAGATGGGTGTCGAGGCCGCCTTCGAAAAATATCTTCACGGGGTGAGGGGACACCGGCAGGTGGAGGTCGACGCGATTGGCAGGCGGGTGGGGATGCTCGAAGAGCAGCCCCCCGTTGCGGGCCACGACCTGTGGCTTACGATCGATATGGACGCCCAGAGGGCGGCTGAGGCAGGGTTGACCGGAAAAGCCGGGGCACTGGTGGCCGTTGATCCCAACAACGGGCAGGTCCAGGCTTTTGCATCCTCCCCCACTTTCGACCAGGAGCAGTTCATCAAGGGGCTCACCGAAAAGGAATGGCTCGCCATGGCCAAAGACCCTGACCATCCCATGCTCAACCGGGTCTGCGGGGCCGCCTATCCGCCCGGGTCCACCTACAAACCCTACCTGGCTCTCGCCGCGCTGCAGTTGGGAGCGATCACCCCGACCTCCACCTTTTTTTGTCCCGGCTACCTGGCGTTTGCCGGGCGCGACTATCATTGCTGGCGAAAAGGCGGACACGGTACCATTCCGGTGGAAACGGCGCTCATTGAGTCCTGCGATGTTTTTTTCTACCACACCGGGCTTTTGCTCGGAGTGGATCGAATCGCCAAGTACGTCAAAATGTTCGGGCTCGGGCAAAAGACGGGCATAGGTCTTCCGGGTGAAAACGCGGGGCTGGTCCCCAGTTCGGCCTGGAAAAAGCGGGTAACGGGGCATCCCTGGGAAAAGGGGGAAACCCTTTCCATATCCATCGGGCAGGGCTATGACCTGGCGACTCCCCTCCAGATGGCAATGGCCTACAGTGCGATCGCCAACAGCGGAAAGCTTTGGACGCCTTACGTGGTGCAAAAGATCGAGGGCATGGCCCCCGGACAGGTATCGAGCGCCGGGCCGAGGCTCAAACGCCGGATTCCTATCGACCCGAAGTATTTCGAACTGGTGCAGAAGGCCCTCTCCGAGGTTGTAAGCGACCCGCGGGGAACTGCCCATCATCTCTATGACCCCGCACTTCCCATTGCCGGAAAAACCGGCACGGCCCAGGTGGTGAATCTGGGCCATGTGACCCATGGGAAAGAAGCCGCAGAAAAGGCGAAGGACAACGGATGGTTTGTTGGCTGGGCGCCCGCCAACGACCCCAAGATTTGCGTGGCTGCAATTGTCGAACACGGCGGCCATGGGGGAACGGCTGCGGGGCCGACCGTCGAGGCGGTGATGAAGGCCTATTTGAAAGTCAAAGGTGCCACGCCGCCCAAGTAGTTTCCGTCCGGAAACCAGACCCAAGGCACAAGCTGGATCGGATCTCCCCCCCTTTTGCAAAGGGGGGCAGGGGGGATTTAAAAGAAGTATGCACTCGATTTATTTGGAAAATCCCCCCAAGTCCCCCTCTTTCAAAGGGGGACTTGGGGTTCGAATCACCCGACGTGTTTCAGGGTTTCCGGATGGAAACTAAGTAGTTTGCGTCTGGAGACCCGTTATACGCCCTGGGGCAATGCGTGAGATTGTTGGGGTTCGCTGGGCTCACCCCAACCTACGAAGGTAATTTTTCATTATGATGGACAGACGCCTTATCGAAAATTTCGACTGGTCGGTTATCTGGACCGTGCTGGCGATCGTATGCATCGGACTTTTGAGCATCTACTCCGCGGTGTATACCCAGATTCAGGCGCGGCCGGCCAACAATCTTTTCATAAAGCAGATCGTGTGGCTTGCGATCGGTCTTGCCGTCATGTGCGGTTCGCTTTTTATCAACTACCAGCGCCTGAGGGCCATAAGCCCCTGGCTCTATGGCGGGATAGTGCTGCTTCTTGCCGCCGTTCTGGTGATCGGAAGAGTGTCGCACGGCTCCAAAAGGTGGCTCGAGATCGCAGGCTTTCAGTTCCAGCCCTCCGAGTTCGTAAAAGTGGTCATCATCATCCAACTCGCCAGCTACTTTTCGGCGCAGGAGATGACCAATTTTCCGAGCATCAAAAAGCTTCTGCCTCCGCTTGCGATGGTCATGCTGCCCATGCTCCTGATTCTTGCCGAACCCGACCTTGGAAGCGCCATCGCGCTCTTTGCCGTTGCCGGTTCCATGATTCTCTTTGTGGGAGTTCGCTGGAGATATCTTGCGATCGTTCTTCTGGCGATCGTGCCGCTCGTTCTCCCCGTCTGGAATCATGTGCTCAAACCCTACCAGAAACAGCGAATTCTCATCCTGATGAGTCCCAACCTCGATCCTCTGGGCGCCGGGTATCACATCCGGCAGTCAAAGATTGCGATCGGTTCCGGAGAGCTTTGGGGGAAGGGGTTTCTTAAAGGTACCCAGAACAAGCTCCATTTTCTGCCCGAAAAGCAGACCGATTTCATCTTTTCCGTCTGGGCCGAAGAGTGGGGATTCGTAGGCTGTGCCGTTTTGATCCTGCTGTTCTGTCTGCTCATCTTTCTCATACTGCGCATAGCGTCAAGGTCGCGCGACAGGTTCGGCTCGCTCATCGTCGTCGGTGTGGGAGGGCTGGTCATGTGGCAGGCGCTCATAAACATCGGCATGGTGGTGGGGCTTCTGCCGGTGGTGGGCATTACGCTTCCCTTCGTAAGCTACGGAGGCTCGTCGATTATCGCCCTGTGTCTTGCGATCGGGCTTGCGGAGAATGTGAGCATGCGCCGATACGTATTCCAATCGCACTGAGTCGTTTCAGGCGAGCCGAACATTATTGTTGTGAATTTTATCGCTTTTCACTTGCCAAGAGTGGCGTCCTGTGCTACTAAGCACGCCCATGTCAAGAACCAAGTGTCAGTGTGAAACATCAGTCTTGCCCGTTTGAGTCTGCCGCAACCGATTCGCTGTTCCGGCCAGGCAAAAAGGGGCTCCCGGTTTGGGAAAAGGGCTTTTCGCCCGGCAAAGGAAATAGAAATGCCTCTCCCTGTTCTGGAGGGAGGTTTTATCGCGGAGGCGTGTCGGCACACAGGTATGTCGTAAGGACATATGATTTCTTGTCTTAGCGGGAGGGTGGAGTCAGATGGTCGATATCAATTACTCGCTTTTTATCCAGATGGCCAATTTCCTGATCTTTCTTGTCGTGATGAATTTCGTGCTGTACCGCCCGATTCGTCGGATAGTCGCCGAGAGAAAGAGGTTTATCGTCGAGAAGCAGGAAGGGATTGAAAGCATCGAAGGACAAATGCGGGCCGGGTTGGCAGACTATGAAACGCGGCTGCGAGAGGCACGGCTGAGCGGAGCTCAGAGAATTCAGGAACTGAAGGCTGCCGGGTACGAGCAGGAAAAGGAGCTTCTGAGGCAGGTTTCCGAACAGACTGCCGGGAAGGTTCAAAAACTGCGGGAAAAGATCGAAAAAGACATTGCAGTGGCTCGGAAGGAGCTAAAGCAGCAGGTGAAGGCATTTTCGGGCGAACTGGCGCAGAAGATTCTCGGGAGGAAGGTTTGATGCACGCGAGTCGTAGAGTAAAGATGTTGAAATCCGGATTGTTAGCCTCCCTGGCCGGGGTTGTGCTCTCTCTGACCTGGCTCACAACCGCTTTCGCAGCGGAGGCCGAGGCTGCCGAGCCGCTTAACTGGACCGATTTCGCCTACCGGGTGGTTGCGACTACCATCGTTGTCGTGGTGCTCGTCAAGCTGCTCAAAAAGCCCATCTCCACCTTCCTGAGTTCTCGCAGGGAGGAGATCCAGCGGTTGCTTGCCGAGCTTGAGACCAAGACCGCCGAGGCCAAGGCCGAACACGTTCGGGTGCAGGAAAAGCTCGCAACGCTCGAAGAGGAAACCCGAAAGATCGTCGACGAGTTGATTACCGAAGGGGAAGCCGAAAAGCAAAAGATCATCGAGGCTGCTCACCGGGAAGCCGACTATATTCAGCAGCAGGCGCAGATTGCCATCGAGCAGGAGCTTCAGGCGGCCCGCGACAGGCTCAAAGACGAGGTCATCGACTTGTCGGTCGAGGCGGCGCAAAATATAATTGAAAAGAAGATGAAGAACGAGGATCAAAGGCGTCTGGTTGGCGAATTCATGTCGAAGGTGGTGGAGGCGAAGTGAAAAACCAAGTTATCGCGAAGCGTTATTCGAGGGCTCTGTTCAATCTGGCCGCCGAGAGCCAGGTCATTGAACAGTACGGAACGGAGCTGGACGGCTTCAATAAGGTCCTCAAGGCTCTCCCCGATTTTGAAAACCTCTTGCGCAATCCGCTTTATCCCGAGGGGGTTAAAAAGGACACTTTCCAGAAAGTGGCCGCCAGCCTGGAGCTTTCGCCCATCGTTGGCAGTTTTTTGAACCTTCTTGTCGAAAAAAAGCGCATTCAGCACTTGCCCGAAATTACCGAGTACTACCACAGGTTGATCGACGAGCATTCCAATATTTCGAGGGCGAAGGTAAGGGCGGCAGTAAAACTTGATGCGTCCGAAATCGAAAAAATCGCAGCAGCTCTCGAAAAAAGAATCGGAAAGAAAATCGTCGTCGAATTTGAGCTGGATCCTTCGCTTCTTGGCGGGGTGTTCGCCCAGATCGGCGATTTTGTTTTAGACGGGAGTGTAAAGCGTCAGCTTCTTACTTTTAAAGAATCTTTGAAGAGGGGTGCGGTAGGATAAATGGAAATCAGATCAGAAGAAATCAGCCAAATCATCAGAGAGCAGATCAAGGACTACGAGAAGAAGGTTGATCTCAGCGAGACAGGACGTGTGCTCTCCGTAGGTGATGGTATCGCCCGCGTCTACGGAGTGGAAAAATGCATGTCCATGGAATTGCTTGAGTTCCCTACAGCACATGGAACCATCTACGGATTGGCCCTCAACCTTGAAGAAGACAACGTGGGTGTCGCCATCATGGGTGAAGACGTCCACATCAAGGAAGGCGATGAGGTAAGGAGGACCGGTCGTATCGCCGAAGTTCCGGTTGGCGATGCGGTGCTTGGCCGGGTCATCGATTCGGTCGGCAATCCTCTCGACGGCAAAGGGCCGATCAACGCAACCGAGTTCCGCCGAATCGAAGTGATTGCTCCCGGTGTTATCGCCAGGCAGTCGGTTAACGAGCCGATGTACACCGGACTCAAGGCCATCGATGCCATGACGCCTGTCGGACGCGGGCAGCGCGAACTGATCATCGGCGACCGTCAGATCGG
>JBMFWU010000125.1:0-1766 GCA_049964955.1 Syntrophobacteraceae bacterium | reverse complement strand
TGACGCCTGTCGGACGCGGGCAGCGCGAACTGATCATCGGCGACCGTCAGATCGGTAAGACGGCCATCGCGGTCGATGCGATCATCAACCAGAAGGGCTCCGGAAACATCTGTATCTACGTCGCCGTCGGCCAGAAAAAGTCTACCGTCGCGCAGGTCGTGGAGACGCTCCGAAAGCACGGCGCGATGGATTACACGGTCGTTGTCGCAGCCAATGCGAGCGATGCCGCGGCCCTTCAGTTCATCGCCCCGTATGCGGGTACGGCCATGGGCGAGTACTATCGCGACAAGGGCGGGCACGCTCTCATCATCTACGATGATCTTTCCAAGCAGGCGACCGCCTACCGGCAGGTTTCCCTTCTGTTGCGCCGTCCGCCTGCACGCGAAGCCTACCCCGGTGACATCTTCTATAATCACTCGAGGCTTCTTGAAAGGTCCGCAAAGCTCAATAAAGAACTTGGTGGCGGCTCGCTTACGGCCCTGCCCATCATCGAGACCCAGGCCGGTGACGTCTCCGCCTATATCCCGACCAACGTGATTTCGATCACCGACGGCCAGATTTATCTCGAGCCCAGCCTTTTCTTCGCCGGTGTTCGTCCTGCCATCAACGTCGGTCTTTCGGTTTCCCGTGTCGGCGGCGCCGCCCAGACCAAGGCGATGAAGCAGGTCGCCGGTAGGTTGCGCCTGGAGCTTGCTCAGTACCGCGAACTCGAGGCCTTCGCCAAGTTTGGAAGCGATCTGGATAAGTCCACGCAGGCCCAGTTGAACCGTGGTGTTCGCCTCGTCGAACTGCTCAAGCAGGCGCAGTACCAGCCGATGCCCGCCGAAAAAGAGGTCATGTCGCTCTATTCGGGTACGAGAGGTTTTCTGGACACGGTTCCCATCGAGAAGGTCGGAGAGTACGAGCAGCAGATGCTGGCCTTTATGGATAGAAAATTCCCCGAAATCCTGGCCGAGATCAAGGAAAAGCAGGCCATCGACAACGCTCTCGACGAAAAGATGGGGGCGGCACTGAAGGAATTTGCGGGGGTCTTCCAGGCCTAAGAGGTCCGGGAATCAAGTAGAGGACAGAATCTGACATGGCAACTCTAAGAGACATAAAGAGGAAGATTGACGCTGTCAAGAAGACCTCGCAGATTACGAAGGCAATGAATATGGTCGCCGCGGCAAAACTGCGCGGCGCCCAGGCCGACATGGAGAAATTCCATCCGTACGCGCAGAAGTTCCGTGAGTTTATCGGACGACTCGCCGCGGGGGTGGAAGACACCAGCGCCTATACGCTGCTTTCAGCCAAACCGGAAGTAAAGAACGTTGAGCTTTTGCTGGTCACTGCGGACCGCGGACTTTGCGGGAGCTTCAACACCAACCTTCTTGTCGCTGCCGAACGGTTCATCCGAGCCAAGAAGGCCGAAGGCGTCGAGGTGAGTCTCATAAACGCCGGCAGGAAGGCGAGGGACTATTTCCGCAGAAGGCCGGTCCATGTGCGGGAAAGCCACACGGGGCTGCTCAACAAGGTTGCCTACGAGGACGCGCGCCGGATTGGCTCCGGTCTCATCGAGCTCTTTGAAACCGGCGGCGCCGACGAGGTCTACATACTGTACAGCCATTTCATCAATATAGCTAAACAGCAGCCCTCGATAGTGAGGCTTCTTCCGATCACGCCCGCCGCACAGGCTGAAGGGGACAAGGGGTTCGAGTATCTCTTCGAGCCCTCTCACCAGGCGCTGTTGACCGATCTGCTGCCCAACTATATTTATGTGCAGGTCC
>JBMFWU010000124.1:0-16188 GCA_049964955.1 Syntrophobacteraceae bacterium | reverse complement strand
AGCAACGAACCGGTTGCGGCTCGCCCCGATCCCAGCCCCCCTCCCATATGGTCCGGCTCACGCAGTATCCCCCAGAGGCAGGAGTGTGGAAACGGGGGCCGTGGCATCCCGGGTGGTCTCAATGACGTAATGCCGAGTTCTCTCATAATTTCCTCCCCCTCCTTTCCGGATGGACAATATGCTGCATCCCTAAATCCCGTGATTCCGTTCTGTTGCGCGATTCCCGCTCTGTTGCGGCAAAAAGCCCCTGTTGACCCCAGGAATCCGGATATCATATTTTCGTAGTAATTGCGTAGCTTTGACCGTATCGTTCCGTCCAGGAAAGGCGCATGGCCGCCTTTCGTTTTGGCTTATCTGATGGCCAACCTTTGGCGCACCGTTTTTACCTCCCCGCATGTGGCTGATATTTCAGCATAAATATCACCGATCGAATTACTCGCAACGAGGGGCACAGACCTTGCTCTACCGAATCAAACTATCTCAGAAAACACATCGTCCCTGTACGGGGCGATGGTGGGGGGTTGGTTGCAGCTGCTTCATCTGCTGACTTCACGCTGATCGTTTGATTTTCAATTCGAGGGAGCTCTCCATCCAAAGTCAAGGAGGAAAGGGGGATGATCGAGCAGACAGTGTTCCACCTTTAACCAGAGGGAACCACTGAGACAGCCGCATCCATATGCCGGCATTGCGGCTGTTTAGCATCAACTACCTTTCATAGGAGACAAACAGTATGGCTGATAAAAAATCTTCCAAGGTCTGGTTTGCCGGTTCGCAGGCCACCAACTGGACAGAGAGCACGATTTGCAAGGCCAAGGACCTTTTCTACCTGGCCGGTCTGGACAAGTGTATTGAAAAAGACGACAGCGTTGCCATAAAGATTCACCAGGGCGAATGGAACCGCACTCATTGCCTGAGACCTGAATTTGTCGCGGCCATTGTTGAGGAAGTGAAAGCGTGCGGCGGAAGGCCTTTCGTTACGGATACCACAACGCTCACGTATCATCTCTACAATAACCGTTGCACCGGCCAGCTTGCAATGGAAGGCGCAAACCGCCATGGCCATAATCCCGCGAGTCTCCAGGCCCCCTTTGTGATCGCCGACGGGTTCTCGGGGGAAGACGACCTGCGGATCGAGCTTCCCGAAGGAAACATCCTGAAGGAAACCTACATCGGCAGGGGTATCTACGAAGCGGACGCATGCATCAACCTGGCCCACGCCAAGGGGCATCCGATCACCGCTTTTGGCGGCTGCATCAAGAATTTCGGAATCGGCGCCCAGTCCAAGCGCGGCAAGTATCAGACCCACCTTGCCTTCTGGGGCGATCCGGAAGACGCCATCGGCTATCCCAAGGTCAACAAGGAAGCCTGCAAAGGAACAGAGTGTCCCTATTCCAAGATGTGCGAGGACAGCTGCCCCGATGAGGCCATCAAAGTGACGCCTCAGGGCGTGGAGCTGGATTATACGAAGTGCGCCCTGTGCTACTCCTGCCAGGTGACCTGCATGTTCACCGGTATGGAAGGCATCGGCTTCCGCGATGAATACTTTCCGCTGGCCCAGATAGCCATGTCGGACGCGGCTTTAGGTTGTGTCAAAACCTTTAAGCCCGGAAAGATCGGCTACATGGCCTATGCGGTGGATATCTGTCCGGAATGCGACTGCTTCCCGTGGGGCGGCATGCCGGTATCTCCCGATGTCGGCGTATTCGCATCCAAGGACCCGGTGGCGATCGACTCGGCCATTACCGATATGATCGACAAGGCCCCGATAATGCCGACATCGCGCGCCGAAGAACTCGGGCTGAAACCGGGTGAAGACAAATTTAAGGCTGTCAACGCCTTTACTCCGAGAATTCAGCTCAAAGCGGCCGAAAAAATCGGCATGGGCACCACGAACTATGAATTGGTGGTCTACGAGCCGGAACTGAACCCGGAGAACATCTCCAAGTGGCAGACCCGCAAGACCCCGATGACCGTTAAACCTATGCGCCAGATTTTCCAGAACCATCACCTGGCCCGTGAATTCCCCTTCCATAGAGAGCCGATATCAGGATGGCTCAGCGACTGGAAGAAGTTCGATCCGACCGCGTAAGGTGTTTCCTCCAAATCCACCTTTCGGGCGGTTGGGCAGATGGTCGGGCGGGTCGCCGGGCGACCCGTCCGACTGATCGACCTGGCAGTGAGCAAACCAAAAGGCCAATTGAACGGGAATCCATATGAGCCGAGTGTATTGGATCAAAGGACGCAGCACGAATGTTCGAAAAAACATTACATCCAAGATTGCAACCATTTTAAGTCTCGATGAAATGGCTGAGGTTGTGGTTCCGAATCAAAGTCTCGCCATAAAGGTGAACATCAGTGAATTGGGATACGGCCACAGCCTGCCGCCGATTGTGGTGACGAGTTTATTTGAACAGGTGAGGGAGCTGGGGGCGTCCGCAGTGGTAACCGACAGCGGGAGTCTGTTCAAGGGGCCCAGGTTTGACGGCCACAGCTGGACGGACACTGCAATCGTTCAGGGGTTCGGGATCGGCGAGGCCTTCGATAACCAAATGATCCAGGCGGGCGGCTATACCAATGAAGAAGGAAGGTTCTGCCCCGCGGAGGGCGAGCACCTTGGAGGGGTGGAGATTGGAAGCATGCTCCTGGATGTCTCAAATCTTATTGTCCTCTCCCACGTGACCGCCCATCCTTTGACCGGTGTTGCGGGCGCCGTCTACAATCTCGGCATGGGCCTTTTGACTCGGACGGGAAAAGCCAGGGTTCATTCCTGTCTCGAGGTCCGGTTGGACCAAAACAGGTGTGATGGTTCCAGGATTTGCCTGAGTTACTGCCCCACGGGCGCCTTGCACGAGGCAGGCTCGAAAGTCTCTTTCGATCCCCGCATATGCAACGGCTGTCTGGGATGCTTGATGAGCTGCCCCAGCGGGGCGATCAGCGTAAATCCGGAGGGTGCGCCGGCGTACCAGGAAAGCGTTGTAGAAGCCGCAAAGACCGTAGCCGCAAACCTCAGGGGCAAAGCATTCTACCTCAATTTCCTCCACTCGGTGACCCCTCAGAGTGATGACTACCCCTTCTCGGATATTCCGTTCATCCCGGATATGGGCATCCTGGCCTCAGACGATCCGGTCGCCCTGGACTGGGTAACCTCCCAGATGATTCTTCGGAGTCCCGGCATTCCCGGCTCCCTTGCGGAGGATTTGAACGTCCTCGATAAAGGTGTCGACAAAATTGCGGCCATCACGGGAAACTCGCCTGTCCACATGCTCGAGTATGCGGAAAAATTGGGATTGGGCAGCAGGGATTGTGAATTTCTGAGCACATAATGAGGGAACCGAAACCGAAACACGCGCGCCCGTGAGGTGCTGCCGGCAGGAGACAAAATGCAACATGCGCAAATGGACAGGGAAAAAATGCACAGGATGCATGGGCCCATCAGCGACGCCATGACCCACATCAACTACAAGATCGCCATTATCAGCGGCAAGGGCGGAGTGGGGAAGACGAGTGTAGTGGTCAATCTGGCTGCGGCCCTGAAAAAGCAGGGAATGGAGGTCGGAATCTTCGATGCCGACGTTCACGGACCAAGCGTTCCCAAAATGGTCGGGATCAAAACCGAAATGCGGGACATCCTGCACGGCAGCCACGGAATTGACCCGGTCACCACTCCCAATGGTTTGAAAGTGATGTCGGTGGCCCTCATCTGGCCGACCGACATGACGCCCATTATGTGGCGCGGGCAATACAAGGCCCGGGTGATACGGCAATTTTTGAGCAGCATCATGTGGCATGAACTCGACTTTTTGTTCGTCGATCTGCCTCCGGGCACAGGAGATGAACCCATCACGATAATGAAATCGATTCCCTCTTTGGACGGCATGGTGGTGGTTACGACCCCGCAGGAAATATCGGCCATGGTTTGCAGCCGTGCGATCAATGCTGCCAAGGAGCTTAACGCGCCAATTCTTGGCCTTATCGAAAACATGAGTTCCTACCGATGCCCCGATTGCGGAAGGGAAGAATTTCTGTTTGGCAAGGGAAAGGGAGAAAAGCTGGCGAAAACCTTCAAGATTCCCTTCCTGGGAGGGATCCCCGTGGATGCGCAGTATTCGGATGCGGCCGACGAGGGGGTGCCCATCGTATACAAAAGTCCTGATTCTCTTAGCGCCCAGGCCATGGTGAAGATTGCCGACAATATCCTCGAGCGGCTTCCGCCAAGGGAGAAAGTCGTCGTACAGCAGCGGTCCTGGCACGAGGGACGAGAGACTAAACGACAGTAAGCATAGACCGAAAGGAGAAATTTGATGGCTGAAGCAATGCCTAATGTGGCAGGGAAAGGTCCAACTCTTATCAGAGAAATGCTCGCAACATTCAAGGAGATTGAGGGCAGTCTGAATGGCTTGTCAAACAATGCGTCCGGCAGAATCCAGACTCTTTGTTCTCAAAAGGGGCAGGAAATGGAACCGCTGGTTACGAAGGCATACATGAAGACGGTAAAGGCCGGTGAAACCTCCTGGCAGTGCGGTCAACTCGCGTTGCAAATCAAGGAATCGGTTGCCGCAGGCAATGAGGCGGCGGCCCTTGAGGCAGTTGAAAAGCTCGATACCGAATTGGGCGATCTCATTCATAAAACCAAAAACTTCGTAGTCAGAATGACCTAGCGGAGGGACCCATGGAGGACTCTATCCTGAGTGAGGACCTTCTGGCAATCATGCGGATCGTTAAGGAACACGGCGGCACGCATTGTTCGGGTACCTGCCACCACCGCCGAGTGGGAGAGTTCCATTGCCACACCATATCTCAGATGCTCAGGCTTTCGTCGTCCGGAGTGAAGGAAAGACTGCGAAATCTGGTGGAAATCGGTTTGATGGAACGACGAAGGATCATTCAGAATGGGCATGTCATTGCAATTTTCCTGGTTTCTCAGGAGGGCGAAAAAGTCCTGGCCGCAAATGAAAATCGATCTTCAAGGTAGCTCAGGTCCCCGCGCGGCTTTTTTGTGAAACGGCGCGGCAAGGAAGAGCAAAAGGTGATGGTGTCCGGATGCAACACCCAATGCATGATACAGTTGTTGAGCTGGTCGAAAAAGCCATCGGTCTCATGGACGACTATTTGAGAGATCGTCTGGACCTTTCCGAATACTTACAAAAATTGAAGGGATTGGACGCAGACTCCGTTCTCAGCAAATACAGGGACGACTTCAAATCCGATGTGAGGCTCATTTACTATTTGGATGCCCTCATGATCATATCCTCTCTTCAAAATGAGCTCGATTTTCAGGTCGCGGAATACGGAGGCAATGTAGCAACCGAAGATATGAAGATGTTGCGGGAGTTGATGCACAAGTTCGGGGGTGTCCCGCATTGTGCGACTGTGAGCATGTGAAAGGAGAGAAGTGATGAAGCTCGAAGGCAAAGTGGCCCTCGTTACGGGAGGGGCCCGCGGAAACGGGTTGGCCGCAGCACGATGTTTGGCCGGGGAAGGCGCGGACATAGCCATTGCCGATATATGCCGCAACGTGGATTCCGCCCCCTACCAGCTTTCCACCAGGGAAACGATGGACGGGGCGGTGAAGGAACTGACGCAAATGGGGCGTAAGGCCATCGGTATCGAGTGCGACATTCGAAAGTCCGCAGAAGTCGAAGCGATGGTACAGAAGGTGCTCGACACCTTCGGAAAAATCGACATCCTGGTCAATAACGCCGGGATCGCCGGTCTGGAAGCGCTGGTCGATATGTCCGAAGAGGCCTGGGACGACATGATCGACACCCATCTCAAGGGGACCTTCCTTTGCTGCCGGTATGTGGTGCCGCACATGATCGAGCAACACAGCGGAAAAGTAGTGAATATTTCCTCGGTCGGAGGCCTGCGCGGGTTTGGCATGGGATCGCACTACTGCGCCGCCAAGCACGGCATCATCGGCTTGACGAAATCCCTCGCCATGGAAACAGCCGATCACAATGTGAATGTGAACGCCGTCTGCCCGGGCACGGTTTGGACCGACATGATGGCGGGTCTGGCCAGCCATTTCGGCATGGAAACCGCCGACGCCAAGGAAAATTTTTTCGCCGGACATCTTTTCAAAGATAGAGAGATATGCCCCGAGGATATCGGGCGGGCGGTACTGTGGCTTTCCACCGAGGATTCCAAGTGCATCACCGGCGCCCAGGTCCCGGTCGACTCCGGTTGGACCTCGCGTGCGCCCTAGCGGTTCCCCCCTTTTGCAAAGGGGGGCAAGGGGGGATTTAAAAAAGAGTATGTCAATTACCAATCCAATGAATGAAGGAGAAGAAAGAAAATGGGAAAAGAAACCAAAAATGAAGCGGTAATCGAAAAAGATCAGGATTGCGCAAGCCCTTCGATTCTCGATGAGGTGGTTATCGAAGAGCTCGACGTGGATGGTATTTGCGGCATCTATTAGCCCGCGCACACTCTGTTCCGGCCCCTGTTTCGGCGGGGGCCGGAACGGCCAGGGGTAGAGGGATGGAAACGGACAAAGCTGTTCTTCCTGTCGGCATGAGCGGGTACACCGAGCGCAGCGCGTTTCGACTCGTCGACGGAATTCGGGTTCGCCGGGAGAAGTTCGGGCTTCTTTTCTACGATTACAAAGGGCCGAAAATTTACTTCGTTGCTTCCGGGCGTCTGGTTGAAGATGATTTTTTCGAGGGCAAAAGAACCATCGGCCAATTGGCGGATGGTCTCGAAAAAGAACATGGTCTACCGAGAAAGAGAATACTGAACCACCTGGAGTCGCTATTTCATTCGCTTGAAATCAAAGGGTTGATCAATGGGCAACCGATATGTTGAAATGGGCCTTGTGGCCCCGGTAAACGTTACCTGGGAAGTGACCTACGCCTGCAATCTTTCGTGTGTCCACTGCCTGTCCGATTCGGGCAAGAAGAGGCGGGGGGAACTGACGACGGAAGAATGCATGCGGGTGATCGACGATCTTGCCGAGGCAAAGGTCTTCCAGTTGAACATCGGCGGCGGGGAGCCGTTTGCGCGGCCCGATTTTCTGGACCTCATGGACTACGCCCACGAGAAGGGAATCGTTACGTGCATCAGTACAAACGGCACTCTGATCGATGAGGAAGTGGCCCGGAGACTCGATCACAAGCTGGTCTACATTCAGGTGAGCCTGGACGGCGCCACGGCCGAATCAAACGATGCCATCCGCGGAAAGGGAAGCTACAATAAGGTCCTTCAGGCCCTCGAACACCTTAGAAAAAGGGATCTGGAGGTCAGTATCAATACGGTGCTGACCAAGCTCAGCTTCCCGGAGCTGGAAAAACTTACGCGGTTGGCGGTGTCCTTCGGGGCCAAATCCCGTGTTTCCCGGTTCCGCCCCTCCGGTCGGGGGAAGGATGCCTGGTCGGCGCTAAACGTCTCGAGAGAACAAATGGTAGCCTTCTCGAACTGGCTGAGCCGGCATCTGGATGTATCGACCGGGGATTCGTTTTTTTCAGTAAAGACCGAGGAACGGCGAGCCCTCGGGCTCAATATGTGCGGGGCCTGCAAACTGACGTGCTGCATTTCGCCCGCCGGGGGGCTCTACCCTTGCGCATTCCTGCAGGAGCCTGAATTCATGGCCGGGAAATTTCCGGGGGATTCGCTTTCCGCTCTGTGGAAAAACTCTCCCGTCTTCGAGTCCTTCCGGCAGTTGGAGATAAAGTCCTGTGAAAGCTGCCAGCGGTTCGACCTGTGCCATGGAGGGTGCCCCGCGATCGCCTATCATACGCAAAGAAAGCTGGGGATACCCGATCCCGGCTGCCTGGCCAATTGTGTAAGTGTGAAGCCGCGGGCTTCGGACAGTGGCGCCAAGTCTGAATTTGGCTTCGCTACTCAATAACTTTCGGTGAAGCCGACAGGATTTCCCCTCGGGCGAATCAATCGGTTTTTGAGGCATCCAGAATGGCGGACGGACGGGCAACTGAGAACTTTCCAGGCACTTTCAAGCTGGTTTCCGGCGTCCGTTTGGTCGAAGGTGAGACGGGTGGAGTTGTCCTTCGGGTTTCGCCTCTAAAGGCCGTGCGGGTGAACGGGGCCGCTTTCGAGATTCTGAAAAGATGCGAATCCGGTTTTTGCCTCGAGCATTCCGGTGCGGATCGTGTCCTGTCGTTTCTGGACGCTATGTGCTCGGCCCGGGTGCTTCGGTGGGCGCCTTCCAGGGAGATGGCTCCGCCCTTTGTCAGCATCATCGTTCCCGTATACAACCGCGCCGAGCAGATCGGAGAATGTCTCGAATCCCTCCTTCGCCTGAATTACCCTCCGGACCGGCGGCAGATCATCGTAGTAGACGATGCTTCAACCGACGGTACAGCCGATGTGGCGCGCTCCTGCGGGGATCAGATACAGGTCGTCGTTCAAAAAAGAAACCTTGGCCAGTCGGCGGCTCGAAATATGGGAATGAGTGTTGCGGAAGGCGACATCGTCGCCTTTATCGACAGCGACTGTATAGCCGAGCGAAACTGGCTCTTTGAGCTCACTCCCTATTTTCAGGACCCTCGCGTCGCTCTGGTGGGCGGATTTGTCGATTCCTATTTTTCCGAGTCGCGGCTGGACCGGTACGAGGAAGCACGATCGCCTCTCAATATGGGCAACCACATGTGCATTTGCGATTCCGTCGATTCCGACTTCTATGTCCCGACGTGCAATATGCTGGTGAGGAAAAGCAGTTTTCTTCAGGCTGGCGGGCTCGACGAATCGCTTCATGTAGGCGAGGACGTCGATCTTTGCTGGAGGCTCAGAAAACTGGGCCACCGCCTTCTCTACGTGCCCGAAGGGCATGTGAGTCACAAACATCGCAACCGGTTTTGGCCCGCCTTTAAACGACGTTTCGAGTACGGGACCTCCGAACCGGTTCTCTACGCAACCCACAGGGAGGTGAAAAAGCGCTTTCCCTGCCGTCTGTCCTCGCTTCTTTTCTTTGGCTTCTGCTGTGCCGGGCTGGTTGTTAAACCGCTTTTCTTCTCGCTTGCGGCAATCGTCGTTGCCGCGGCCTCGATTCTTCGCAACAGGGCCGAAATCAGGAAGAAGAACGATATCCGGCTGGGTCTTTTCGAGGTCGCATGCGCCACGCTCAAAAACTACGAGGCGACAGCCTATCATCTGAGCATGCATTTCGTTCGATACTATGTCACATTGGTTATTCCGCTTTTGATATTTTGCCCTGCAGCCGCCCCGCTCTGGGTGGCGATGGCGCTTTTCCCCGCTACGGTCGAATATTTCAAGCTCCGCCCCCGTCTTTCCTGGCCTGTATTTGTTTTTTACTTCATGGCCGAGCAAATATTCTACCAGGCAGGAGTTTTCTTTATGAGTATGAAAATGCGAAACTTCAGATGTTACCGGCTGAGTTTGGCAAGCCGCAGGGAGCGGGGCCGAGGTTCGGTCCCCGGCTCTCTCGCGGCCGCTTTCCGATTTGCAGCTTCCCTTCGGGTTTTTCGGAGGCAACGGTCATGATGCCATCCATCTCTCAGAACTTTGCGGGCAAGGCAGCGAAGCTGCAGGAACTAATCGCGCATATGGAAGGCGTGGTCGTCGCTTTTTCAGGTGGTGTCGACAGCACGTTGCTTTTGCGGGTCGCCGCGGAAACGCTCGGGAACCGGGTGCTGGCAGTCACGGCCTCCTCGGAGACAACGCCCGCGCACGAGATGGAGGAGGCGAGGAGGTTTGCCTCGGAATTTGGCGTAACGCACCTGGTGATCGAATCAGACGAACTGAAAAACCCTGAGTATGTAAAAAATCCTCCGGAAAAATGCTACATATGCAAGAAGGGCCGCTTTTCGGTTATTTGCGCTATCGCCAAGGCCTTTGAGTTGCCATGGGTCGCCGACGGCTCCAACCTGGATGACCGGGGAGATTTCCGTCCGGGCATGAAGGCCCTCAGTGAACTCGGGGTCAGGAGTCCTCTTTTGGAGGCAGGTTTTTCCAAAGCCGATGTCCGGGCTTTGTCCCGGGAGTTGGGGCTCTCGACCTGGGATAAGCCTCCATACGCCTGTCTAGCCACCCGGATTCCGTACGGGAGTCCGATTACCGCGGAAAAACTGCGCCAGATCGATGCTGCTGAAGATTATATACGGGCCATGTCGATCAGCAGACAGGTGCGCGTCAGGCATTACGGAGATACGGCGCGCATTGAACTGGCTCCGGAAGATATCCCGAAGCTGCTCGAATTTGAGGCGCGCACGCTCGTGAGCGCTTTTTTGAAAAATCTCGGCTTCCGCTTCGTAACGCTGGATCTGGAAGGATATCGCATGGGCAGCCTGAACGGGGAAGTAGTGTGAAGCGGCTGTCAGGGCGCATTCGAGCTGACATGTAGGCTTCGAGCCAAGCCACCAACCACGGAAAGGTGTCGATCTATGGACCACAAGCATCTCAGAAACCTGCTGGAGATGATTCAGAACGGCCGAATGGATATCGATGCGGCCATGCTCCAGTTGAAAAAGCTTCCCTTCGAGGATTTGGGCTACGCAAGAATCGACAATCATCGGTGCGTACGCACGGGCGTTCCGGAGGTGATATTCTGCCAGGGCAAGACCATCGAGCAGATCCAGGGGATTGTTGCAAGGATTTCACAACATCACACCAATATCCTCGCCACGCGTGCCGGTCGCGAGGTCTACGAGGCGGTGCGCGAGGTGAGCGAGTGTGAGTACTTCGAAGCGGCCCGAATTGTCCTGATCCGCCCCGAGCCGGTCGAAAAAATCGGCAACCTCGTGGTGGTGAGCGCGGGGACATCGGATATTCCCGTGGCGGAAGAAGCGGCGATCACTGCCGAAGTGATGGGAAACATGGTAAAACGCATCTACGATGTCGGCGTGGCCGGTATCCATCGCCTTCTCGAGGTCTGTGACGATCTGTTCGAAGCCAATGTAGCCGTGGTTGTGGCGGGGATGGAAGGCGCCCTGACGAGCGTTGTCGGCGGCCTGGTGTCCTGTCCGGTAATCGGGGTCCCGACCAGCGTGGGGTACGGCGCCAGTTTCGGAGGCGTAGCGGCGCTTCTGAGCATGCTCAACAGCTGTGCTTCCGGGGTTTCGGTGGTCAATATCGATAATGGCTTCGGCGCGGGGTTCCAGGCCGGACTCATCAATAAGAAGGCCGCGAGCAACGCGACGCCGGCGAAGGAAGAAACCGGGACAGTCCCCAGGATGTCGATCGCCTGCAGGCGGTAAGACAGTCGTTTTGATGCATGGGAGCAAACAAATGAAAATCGCCTATTTCGACTGCTTTTCGGGGGCCAGCGGAGACATGATCCTGGGCGCCCTTATGGATGCGGGGCTCGGTGTCGACCGGCTGATGGAGGAACTTTCAAAGCTTGGGCTTTCACACTTCGAAGTACGATTGGAAAAGGTCGTGAAGAAAGGCATCGGCGGAAGCCGGGCAATCGTGGAAATAGACGACCACCACCATCATCACCATCACCGGCATCTCGAAGATATAGAGGAAATCATCGGAACAAGCGGACTGGAGGAGGCCGTAAAGCAAAAAAGCCTCAGAATCTTCAGACGGCTGGCCGAAGCGGAAGCCAAGGTCCATCGAACGACCGTGGACCGCATTCATTTTCACGAAGTGGGAGCGATGGATGCGATCATCGACGTGGTTGGCGGCGTTGCCGGACTTGCCGCAATGGGAATTGAAAGGATCTATTGCTCGCCCCTGCATGTGGGGAGCGGAACTGTCGAGTGCGCGCACGGCATACTACCCGTTCCGGCCCCGGCAACAGCCGAGTTGATCAAGGGCAGACCCTTCTATTCCACCGGCGTTGTGGGTGAACTGCTTACGCCCACAGGCGCTGCGATTCTGACCACGCTTTCTTCGGAGTTCGGCCCGTTTCCGGCGATGAGCATGGAAGAGATCGGCTACGGGGCGGGAACCTCGGAGGTGGACATCCCGAATTTGCTTCGCGTGTTCATCGGGGAGGCGGGCGAAGATCTGCTCGGCTATGAAAAGGAGCAGATTACGGTTATCGAGACCAATATTGACGATATGAACCCTCAATTGTATGATCATCTCATCGCCGGAGCGCTTGAAATGGGGGCGCTCGATGTTTTTCTGACCCCGGTCCAGATGAAGAAAAACCGTCCGGGAACACTTGTCACCGTAACCTGTCAGCCTCACATGATGCATCGGCTGACAGAGTTTATCCTGCGCGAAACGACCACGATCGGACTCAGGTGGAGACTGGACGACCGCATCAAAGCCCGGAGAGAAATTCTCGAAATCCAGACACAGTATGGGCCGGTAAAGGGTAAAATCGCCAAAGCCAATGACGGGGTCCTGAACATCTCTCCGGAATATGAAGACTGCAGGAGAGTCGCCCTGGAAAAAAGGGTCCCCCTGAAGGAGGTTATGGATGCCGTGAGGGTTGCCTCGCGCGGCATTTCATAATAGAGGTTGATTGGATGTTTGCAGCCAAAACGATCACCGAAAAGGGGAAGTTCTCTCTTGAAACGGGCCGGCAAATGGGGAGGCGCCTGGTAGACGCCCTCGGGGCCAGACCCGGGGCGGTATGGCTTTTCGCATCTCCCGGGCGGGGACTGCGTGAGTTGCTGTCGGGAATTGCCGATACGGTCGAGACGGAAAATATCGTCGGATGCACAACCGATGGAGAGATTTCCTGCGACGGCTTTGGGACCGGCTCTGCGGTGCTTGGAGGAATCGCTACAGATAGAATTGCGTTTCATGTCGCCTCTGCGGACGGGCTTGGCAACGACAGTGAAGCGGCAGGAAAGAAGCTTGCCGAGAGCCTGCCGGGTTCGGTGCGCTACGTCCAGGCGTTTTCCGACGGTCTTACCGGGAACGGGTGCGGGCTGCTTCGAGGAATCATGTCGCAGTTCGGAGAAAATATCCCGATTTGCGGGGGGGCTGCGGCCGACGGGATCAGGTTTAAGCAAACGTGGCAGTTCCGCGGCCGGGATATTTTGACGGATTCGGTTGTGGGGGTGGGATTTTCGGGCGACATCAAGGTGGGTACCGGAGTTCAGAGCGGATGGTCTCCCATCGGCATCGCCAAGAAGGTTACACGTGCCCGAAAACATATCCTCTACGAGCTGGACGGCCGGCCCGCGCTGGAGGTCTATACCAGGTTTTTCGGAAAACACGCCGAGAACCTTCCCATGGTGGGAATCGAATATCCTCTGGGCCTTGTAGACTGTTCGGGGGCGCTCGAGGACCCGAACTATAATGTTGTGTTGCGAGCCTCGGTTTCGATCGATGAAACGGACGGGTCGATACGATTCGCCGGTGAGATTCCGGAGGGGACAATGGTACGGCTCACGTGCGGCGACCTCAAATGTACGCTGGAGGCCTCCGGGAGGGCCGCCAGAATGGCTCTGAGCGATCTCGGAAATTGCCGGCCGGCCATCGTTTTCTTCTTCTCCTGCATGGCGCGGCGAATCGTCCTGGGTAGACGCATCGAAGAGGAGGTGGAAAGGGTTCGACTGGAGACCGGACCGGAGACGCCCATCCTGGGCTTCTATTCCTACGGGGAGTTCTGCCCCGCGAAACGCGGCAGCCCGAGTCTGCTTCACAACGAAACCGCCACAGTTTCCGTTTTGGGATTTGAGCGGCCATGAGTACGAAACGCTCACGGAGAAAGATCGCCGACATCGATGATATGTTGGTTGCTTCTGAGCGGAAGATCGATATTCTCACCAATCTTCTCAAGGAAGCCAGCGCCGAATTCGAGCGCTCGATCGAAAAAATCACCGAATCGGAAGCAAACTTCAGGGCCATTTTTGAAAACGCCCCTGAGGGCATCCTGGTTCTGGATAAGACCACCCGCAGACTTCTGGACTGCAATCCCTTCATGGCGGACCTGCTCGGCTATACCCGGTCCCAACTCCTCTCGATGCGCTACGACGATCTGCTGGAGCCCAGCGCCTCCAAAGTCGATGACAACATTCAGAAGATACAACAATATGGAATGATCAGGGCACTCGACAGACGCCTCATCAAAAGGGACGGCTCGGTGGTGGACGCCGAGATAACCGGCACGACCATGAAGTACCGCGGCCAAACGAGCCTCGTCATTTTGGCGCGCGACGTGTCCGAACGGAAACGAGCCGAGAATGCGCTGCTGGAAAGCGAACAGCGTTTCCGCGACATCGCTACCCACGTTCCGGACTGGATCTGGGAGGTCAATCGGGACTGGAAGTATACCTACAGCAGTGTCGGAGTGGAGAAGATCCTGGGGTTCCGCGCCGATGAAATGATCGGAAAACCCATTTGGGAAAGAATGCCGAAGGAAGACAAAAAGGCGTTGATAAAAATACTGAGTGTTGTTCGGAAACGTCCGTTCGCCTTCAAGCTCTACGAGAGTCGACGACGGCGTCGCGAGGGCAACCTCGTGCGTCTGGAATCCAGTGGAGTCCCTTTGCTGGACGATGCGGGCAACCTGATCGGCTATCGGGGAATCCACCGCGACGTGACCGAACGAAAACAACTCGAAGAATTTGCAAGATACAAGGAACTTTTTGAAAGCGTGAGCGACCCTGTATTCATTTTGGATTTCAGGGGCAAATTCCTCGAGGTAAACGACGTGGCCGTGGAGCAGCTGGGCTATCCGAGGGAAGACATCCTGGAGATGCGGCTCAAATCTTTGGTTCCGGAGACCCATCAGGGTAAAATCCTCCAATCCGGCGAGAAGATAAAGAACGGTGAGAGGGTTCAATTCGAATTGGGAATGAGAAGCTGCGCAGGGGATATCATCCCTTTCGAATTCCACGCAAGGCCCATAGTGTATAAGGGGCAGCCGGCGGTATTGAGCGTTGGGCGCGATCTGAGCACCCGCAAGCAACTCCAGCAGGTCATCGTGATGACCGAGCGCCTCTCGGCGGTGGGGGAAATGGCGGGCGGCGTCGCCCACAATTTCAACAATCTTTTGCAGATGATCCTCGGCGCCGCGGATGCGGCGGCCGCCAAGCTCGCTTCGGGCAATGCAGGGGCGGCGGCGGAGGCAATCGAAAAGATCCAGAAAACATCTCTTCGAGCGGCCGAAGTGGTGCGGCGCATAAAGGATTTTACTCATTTTCGAGAAGATGACGGTTCGCTGAAAGAGACATCTTTCGATCTCTGCACGCTCCTGGAGGAAGCCCTGCAACTGACCCAACCTCTCTGGAAGGGGCTTCCCGATTCGAGAAAATATGAGGTCCGCCTGCTCAAGGCGGATCGCTGTTACGCGATCGGCAAGCCTTCGGAAATCTATGAAGTTATCGTGAATCTGATAAAGAACGCTCTTGAGGCGATGCCTCTCGGAGGGAGGCTCACCCTTTCAGTCGAAGCGCGCAACGATAGGATTTATTTTAGAATTTCCGATACGGGCTACGGTATTGCGGAAGGCGATCTGCAGCGCATTTTTGAACCGTTTTTCACCACGAAGGGTCTAAAGAGCAGCGGTCTGGGTCTTTCTTCGAGCTATGGAATCGTCAAGCGGCACCAGGGGGAAATACAGGTTGAGAGCCAGGTGGGCAGGGGGACGACTTTTACCGTCATTCTTCCGCACACCGACGCGCCTCCCGTTGAGAAAGCTGTCGCTGAGGAGCACAGGGAAACAAAAAAAATCAGGTTTCTCATGGTAGACGACGAAATCAATATCCTCAGGGCAATGGAAATGTTTTTCGAAGACAACGAGGTCGAGTTGGTCACCTGCCAGACGGCGGCCCAAGGTCTGGAAACACTCAGAAAGGGCTGTTTCGACGTCATTTTGTGCGACCTCGGCATGGATGACATGAATGGCTGGGAGTTCGGAAAACAGATCAAAGCCTACTGTTTGGAGATGGGAATGCCGAAGGTCGCCTTCCTGCTCTACACGGGTTGGGACAAACAGTTCGATCCGGACAAAATCGAAGAGAGCGGAGTGGATCGCGTGGTCATAAAACCGGTGCCATGTCACCAGCTGTTGGATATTCTCCACGAAATCACAAGCAAAGGGGCCCTGGAAAACCGGGGATGCTGATGGGGAATCACCCCTGGCGCCCCCGCGAGTCATCCCTGCGGTCGTTGATCGTCCGTGTTCGCCTCCGTCCAGTAGTCGCAACCGCCCTGCGGCGTTTTGAATTTATCGAGTTTTTCGCATCGGCCGCGGGCGGAAGGGCTCACCCGGATGGTCCCGTCTTCCGCGTGCTCTCGTTTACCGCCCCAGTTTTTGCACGTACCGCAAACAGGTTTCTTTCTGTCCAGATCCATGGAGTC
>JBMFWU010000123.1:0-16363 GCA_049964955.1 Syntrophobacteraceae bacterium | reverse complement strand
GTAACGGTATCGCCAACCTTTGGCACATAATTGTATTGGTTAAGCAAATAAGTAAATGGTATGCAGTATACCGTTATCGTATTCAGGGTTATGCTTTGGTCAGACGTATTGACGTCCGTGATTTGTCCCGTTAGCGATCCATCCCCGATCACGGTGTATGCGGCTGACCGTGCACTCACCGACGATGCCATAGCAAACGCGAAAACCATAATAGCAAGTAACCACATTTTTACATGCAAATTTTTCATAAACTCTCCTCTCAATCGTATGAATCGTGCTTATCATCTTGGATGTGACTGGACATTGAGATCCAATCGCTACTGACCAATATGCTGTATTATCATATCCGATACTTGTTAACGCAATGACCCTGATTACTCATTTAATGATAGGTATAATTACCTATATGCGTTTCGACAAAGATAGCGTTACCAGTGTGGGTGGCCCCGATTGTTTTGCGCGAGACTTGCGCCCAGCGCCGCTGTGCGGCTACCCGGGGGGGGGGCGCGTGGGGAAACATCCCCCCGCTCTTTTGCTCTTTCATCAACCTTGCGGTCCGGACCGGACTCAGATTTTTTTACTTGTCATTGCATCTCAATGTTGGCAGACTGCCGGTACGCTCTTCACCAGGGACCGTTTTCCCTGTTGCCGGCCGATGGGGGCCGGTGCCACACCACTTTTCGGGCTCCACGGATCTGCGAGGTTCTTCACTTGAACGAATAGAACGAGAAGGAACGCAGACATGCTGTCGCAACGATTGCCCAGACTAGTGTTGCTGGTATTTCTTCTCCTGCCTCGGCAAGCCTGGTGCGCTCAGGCCGGAAAGGGTCTCACCCTGGCGGTGCTCCCCTGTTACGATGCCTTTGCCACTTTCAAGAAATTCAACCACCTGGCCCATTACTTGAGAAAGCAAACGGGGCTTCCTGTAGACATCGTAGTTTCAAAAGATATTGAAAGCACCCGCTCCTCCCTCCAGAGCGGCGAGATAGACTTTGTCCTGCAGGACCCTCACACATACGTGGAATTGGCGGGATATCTGCGCCAGGACTTTCTTCTTTCGACCCTGTCGCGGGATGGAACCGGGTTTCAAAGGGGCCTGGTCATCGTCCGAAAAGACGGGGGAATGCGAAAAATCGCAGATCTGCGCGGGAAAAGAGTCCTGTTCGGCCCCAAACTCTCCATCACCCGGTGGGCTGGGGCACGGGAACTGTTTCAGCAAAACGGGATAGATATCGATAGGGACCTAAAATCCTATTCTCAAGACGGCTGCTGTGAAGACGTAGCGTTCAATGTCTTTCTCCATGCCGTCGATGCGGGGGTGGTATGCGACGATTTCTTTTCGGAGCATGGCGGGAAAAAGTCGGAACTGGGCATCGATCTTGGCCGGCTCGCCGTAATCGGAAAGACTCGCCCGTTTCCGACAAGGGTCCTTGCAGCACGCCGGGGGATAGACGAAAAGGTCCTGGCGCAGGTAAGCCGGGCTTTGCTCGCCCTCGATATCCGCAACCCCGAAGGCGAGAAAATATTGGCTCCCTCCGGACTGGGAGGATTTCAACGCTCCGAAGACAAGGAGTTTACAGGCATCAGAACACTCATGGGCAAAACCCCGCCATAACGAACGTCCTTCGACGAGGTTGCAATGGACCGCTCGCCACGACTCATCCGACTTAGCCTCAGGGTCAAACTGACACTGCTCATCGAGGCATGCATCATTATTCTCGTGACGATAACCGGGGTAGCCACCACGATGCGTGAAAAGTACACCCTCGAGCAGGAGCTTCGCAAAAGGGGGTTTGCCCTGACGAGCGATCTGGCCCGATTTGCGGCAAGGCCGCTCTTGAGCAGGAATTTGCCCGATCTTCGCAGGTTCGTACTCCATTTCATGCAGGAAGAATATGTTCGTTATGTCATGATTCTTGACACCAAGGGCAAGGTGGTCATGCACAACGACCTGGCCCGGGTGGGAGAGTATTCGGCGGACCCCCTGAGTATCTCGGCCGCGAGTTCCGGCATCCCGGGGTGCACGGACACCCATGTCTCCCGCACCGAAGAACTCCACTGTGACATGTTTGCGCCCATCCAGGCAGGAGACATCCCGTTGGGGGCGGTGCGGCTAGGCTACTCCCATCTGGCCATCGAAAAGGAGCTTAAGCATGCTCGAAGACAAATTTTGACCATCGGGCTTGTAACAAGCCTTGGGGGATGGGTATTTTCCTATCTTCTCGCCTCGTTTATTTCCTTTCCGATCAACAAGATAACAGAGGCGACGCGTCATGTGGCAAACGGGGACCTCACCACCCGAATAGTTGTCCGCAGGCGCGATGAGATTGGAGATCTGGCCAACGCGTTTAACAAGATGACCCTCGATTTGTGTGAGACCACCGTTTCGAAGGACTACTTCGACAACATCATAACAAGCATGAACGACACACTGATAGTGGTCGACCCGGAGGGCAGGATCCGAAGTGTAAACAGAGCGGCCTGCAGGCTCCTGGAATATGAGGCGGACGAACTTTCCGGGAAGGACATCGATGTCATTATTTCACCGGACGTCCCCGGCCGGGGGGTGTCAGGCTGCCGCAAGGCGATGACAGGCGCAGCCATTGTCAATCAGCAGATAGACTACGTGACCCGGACGGGAAAAAGAGTCCCCGTGGACTTTTCCGCAGCGGTTCTGAAGGACAAGAAAGGAGGACTCGAAGGTGCGGTATGCATTGCCCGCGACGTCACGGAACGAGAGGAGGCGGAACGGGCCCTTCGTGAGTCGGAGAGGCGGCTGCGCTACCTCTACTCACGACTGCTGACCGCCCAGGAGGAGGAGCGCCGCCGGCTGTCCATCGAACTCCACGATGAACTGGGACAGTCTCTCATGGTGCTCAACCTGAGGCTCAGATCGATTCGCGACAACTTGCAGAGCGACCAGGAGGATCTGAAAGAGGAATGCGACGGGATGCGTGCCTACATCAAGGAGGTCGCGGAAAACGTGCCACGACTCTCCCGCGATCTTAGCCCATCCATGCTGGAGGACCTGGGCCTGTGGGCGGCCGTAAGGCGCCTCACCGAATCTTTCGCCGAGCACACCGGGATCGAGTGCCTGGTCGAATTCACCGATACCTTGAGACCGTTTTCCAAAGAGGAAGAAATCATCGTTTACAGGATCGTCCAGGAATGCCTCACAAACATTGCCAAACATGCTGAAGCGACCCGCGTGAGTCTTACCTGCGGGCTTTCGGATGGTTCGGTTCTGCTGCAGATAGAAGACAACGGAAAGGGGTTCGATGTGCAGGGGGCCTTCCTGAAAAATCCGGGAGCAAGAGGACTGGGGCTGCCTGCATTGCACGAGCGCGCCCGGATGCTGGGGGGCTCCATGAACGTGCGGAGTCGGGAGGGTACGGGAACCAGGATAACCTTCTCGATCCCCCGGGGCCAAAAGGGAGCGTAGCGATGAGCGCTTATCGGGTTGTGCTTGCAGACGATCACGTACTGTTTCGAAAGGGGATTAAGAGCATACTCGAAAGGGAAGAGGAGATCGAAATCGTGGGAGAAGCGGGCGATGGCCTCGAGCTTCTGGCTCTCTTACGACGGGTCGATGCCGACATGGTGCTTCTGGATATATCCATGCCGCAACTGCGAGGGCTGGAAGCCGCCCGGGAGATCAAAAAAATCTCGCCCGATGTAAAAATTCTGATCCTGAGCATGCACAGGGACAAGGGGTACATCCAATCGGCGATGAGCGCGGGCGTGGAAGGATACCTTCTGAAAGCGGACGCCGATACGGAGCTTTTCGCGGCCATCGAGAGAATCCGGCACCAGGGACAGTACCTGTCGCCCCTTCTATGCGAGCAACTGGCCTACGAAATGTTCTCATCGCGCAACGCAAGCCGGGAGCCGATCGAGGAAGAACCGTTGAGCATCCGGGAGCGAGAGATCGTCAAACTGGTGGCCGAAGGCTTTTCGAACCGACGGATCGGGGATCTGCTCTCGATCAGTATTCGCACCGTAGAAAATCACCGCGCCAATATCATGAAAAAGCTAAAGGCCAAAAACGTCGCAGACCTCACCAAATACGCCATCGCCAGAGGATATACGACCCCGAGCGAATGATGCGCTCCCGTGATGCTTTCGTCCAGAGGAACCAACCGGGCGGCTCCCGACGGTTTAGTGATTTCGAAGAAGAGATCGGCTATTCCGGGTTGCTTTTGCTCATCAGAAGAGACTCTATAAAGAGTCTCTCAAGGCTGTGAGACTTTGATCGATCCAAGACCGTATTCTTCGATAGCCGCCTTGATGGATTTCTCCACAGCCTGCTGGGCATGAAAAGCGATCATATGCGTCAGGTGTTCATCCCGTCTGATCCGGTCTATGACGCGAAGATCATCGGCTGCGGCCCTGAGCCACTCCTTAGTGACCTTTTTCATACAGGACCGCGCCGTGCTCCTCGATATCCTTGGCGAACATGCTCCCCTGCCGTATGAATTCTTCGTGCATCGGTTTTGGGTGAACGATCAGGTCAACGGGCATGCGCTTTCTAATCTCCCGCAGCAATGAGGAGACACGATGATAGTGCTTCATGCTCTCATCGAAGCTCCGTGGAGTGAAATCATCTTCGGTGACAACAAGAAGATCGATGTCGCTGTCGGGCCCCGGCACGCCGGCGGCATGAGAGCCGAAAACAATCACTTTTCGAATATTGTCGGCTCCAGCCAACCGGGAAATAATTTCCCGTCTGATTTTCTCAGCGATCATCCGCCAGCATGTCGCCGAAGCAGAAGAAAAATACCGGAAAGCTATTCCGGCTATAACGCCCTTACGAAGAAAAGAGCAAAAGGCAAATGATCGCGCCAAAGCACTTTGCATTTTCATCTCATATCCGAAGTGCTGCGGCTGAGCCATATCCTCTGAAAGAACCAGGGGGTTCATGTTCGATTCGGGTCAGCGTCCGCCTGAATTTCGAGCGGTTGGCGTTGCTTTCCGGCGCCGAGGGCTTTTGGCTCGGTTTTGGCGTCCACTACTACTACGGTCAGGCCGCGCGCCTTGAGGATCAGCCGTTCGACTACCGTTTTTCGCCCCAGCAGGCGATTCCACCAGGAAAGGGGGCCCGGCCGGCCGATCACGATATGCCCCACACGGTATTCGCCTGCGAAGTGCAGGATGGTGTCCACGATGTCCTCGCCCTTATAGGTGAAAACGATGGCGCCCAGGGCGTTGGCGAGGGTGAGGGTCTCCGAGAGGTAGCGCTGGGTGGTGGCGTCGATGGCCGTGGGAGATTCGGAGGGGCGCTGTACGTAGACGGCGTACCAGTTTCGGTTCAAACGCCCGGCAAGTCGTGATCCGTAGCGCAGAAGACCCGCGCTGTTCGGGCCGAATACGTTAGCGTCGACGCTGCATGACAATTCGCAGCCCCCCTTATCTTCAAAATCTCTACTTCCCCAAAACTTGCCACGTCCGAGTCATTCTTTAGCGACATCCGAGGCCGGCAAGAGTTTTTACAGTGGCAAGAGGCGCGGAGGACTCAAGTCTTCACCCGCTGCCGTCGCTGATGAATTGAAATTAGCCCCGTGGGAGCATAAAAGCCACTTGTTGTTCTGGCTCATTTCAGGTAATATTCTTACTATTAATACTCTTACTGAAAAGGAGGCCGCTCATGCGCGTCACGACGAAAGGGCAGGTAACCATACCGCAAGAGATTCGAGAAAAACTTGGAATAACAGCAAATAGTGAGGTTGACTTTCTGGAAGATGGTGACCGGGTGTACCTGATAAAAAAAAGCGGTCCACGTTTGCCAAAGAAATTCAGAGCACTCCGAGGTATTGCTACGGTCAAAATGACGACAGATGAAATCATGGCGTTGACGAGAGGTTGCAAATGACCGGCCTTCTAGTGGACTCCAACATTCTGCTCGATGTTTTCGAGGATGACCCTGTATGGGCACAGTGGTCGGAGGAGATGCTCGAATACTTTAGCGCTACTCACATCCTTTGCATCAATCCGGTCATCTACGCAGAGGTCTCAGTGGGATTCGGACACATCGAAGAACTGGAGGCTGCCATTGCCAAGTGTGGAGTCCGAATGCTGGAAATTCCAAGAGAGGCGCTTTTTCTGGCCGCCAAGGCATTCATTGAATACCGGAGACGAAAGGGAATCAAGGCCTCACCTCTTCCTGACTTTTTTATTGGAGCCCATGCGGCTGTGGAAAATCTTGCACTTCTCACTCGGGATGTATCGCGGTATAAATCATACTTTCCCACGGTGAACCTCATTTCTCCGAAAGACTCCAATCAAGGAGGGGGGCAATATCGCAACAACTGAGGATAGCTCTGTCTCACGTCCGAGTCATTCTTGAAGAAAATCCCAGGGCGGAAAGAGTTTTTACGGTGCCAAGTTATTTTGAGCCTCATCAAACCATTATCCGGCTAATCCCCATTCTCAATCTCCGGGCCGCGATCCCAATAAAATTCATTGAAATGTCCATATTGACGGCCGTTCTGCGCAATCATATTCTAAATGAGGGAGATTACCCAGCTGCTCCACATATCCTTATCATCTGGGGGAAATTGGATAAGACCAAATATATCTGAGTGTTGACGCCATTGTGATCAAATCTTACCTTGCTGGAATTAATTCTGCACGCGAATCAAACGGCCCGTTAGGCGAGTTGTCATTCTCCGGCGTTGTTACAAATTGGAGCGGCAAAATGGCAGCCAATGCACAGACAGAGCCACCCCCCTCGAACTTTCATGGAAAATTAATATTAGACCATCAAAACGGAGCGTTGGTGAATTTTCTTAGGCTTTTTGCCATCTTGCGAGCGTCGGTATGTACCAGTTACCCGAAAGTAGATGGAGATTCCAATGGTCGAGAAAAGATGGCTTCAATACTACGATGAAGGGATACCGCATACACTGCAACCGTACCCAGACCAAACGTTGATCGACGTGATTGCCGAGACCGCGAGGCAACGCCCGAACCATCCAGCCTTATATTTCAAGGCGCACGCAATGTCCTATGCCAAGTTGGAGAGACTGAGTGGTGCTTGCGCTGCCGCACTGGGACATCTGGGGGTGCATAAAGGTGATCGGGTGGCTTTATTGATGCCCAACACTCCGCAGTTAATTTTTTCCATGCTCGGGACGTGGAAGGCTGGTGGAATTGCCGTGCCACTGAACCCACTCTATACTGAGAATGAGCTTGAACGGGCTCTGATTGATTGCGGCGCGGAAACAGCAGTGGTAATGACACTATTTTATAACAAGCTCAAAGCCGTCCAAGAGGGCACAAAAGTCCGGAAAGTTATAGCAACAAATGTCAAAGAGTATCTGCCAACAATGTTGCGCATTTTGTTCACACTGCTGAAGGATAAGAAGGAGGGGCATAAAATAAGGCTTCAATCCGGTGATTACCGGCTGGCAGACCTATGTGGCAAATACACAGAAACTCCCGTCCAGGGCGATCGAATTGAGCCAGCAGACCCGGCAGTAATGCTTTTCTCAGGCGGGACGACAGGGGTCCCAAAAGCTGTTGTATGTACACATCACGCACTGCTGATCACTGGAATGCAAATACAATCATGGGGTAAGAATATTTGGAATGAGTGGGATGACAAATCGATGCTCTGCTTGCCATTATTTCACATGTCAGGTCTCGGCGTCTTTTCAGCTGCAACGGTAGGCCATTCCCCTTCTGTTCTAATTCCAAATCCGCGTGATATTGGTGACTTGCTGGTCACTATCGAAAAAATGAAACCAGCCAGTCTGCCGGGTGTCCCATCGCTCTTTAACGCCATAATTAATCATCCCAGGGTCCAATCGGGACGAGTGAACTTTTCGAGCCTTAAACTCAGCACGTCCGGTGCCGCCCCACTTTCTGTCGATATTAAGGACCGTTTTGAAAATCTCACAGGTGTGCGCATCGTTGAGGTGTACACTCTCACCGAATCCGTCTTGGGTTCAGTAGCGACACCAGTTATGGGCAAGCACAAACGCGGGGCAGTTGGTATTCCGTTGCCTGACATTGAAATCCGGATAACCGATGAAGACACCGGGAAGGGTGACCTGCCTCCGGGTGAGGTTGGAGAAATCTTAATGCGTGCCCCTCAACTGATGAAGGAGTATTGGCGACAGCCGACCGAAACCGCGGATACTATTCGAGACGGTTGGCTCTACACAGGAGACCTGGGTTATTTGGATGAAGATGGCTTCTTGTTCTTCGTCGAACGGAAGAAAGATGTCATTAAGCCCGGTGGATTTCAGGTGTGGCCCCATGAAGTGGAAGAGGTTATCGCCAGCCACCCCGCCGTTGCTGAAGCTGCGGTCGCAGGTGTTCCTGATCCCGATCAGGCTGAAGCCGTGAAAGCCTGGATTGTTCTGCATGAAGGGCAGCAACTTTCGGCAAAAGAATTACGAGAATATTGCCGGAAAAGTTTGGTTGCTTACAAGGTGCCAAAATATATAGAGCTTCGAGACAGCCTCCCGAAGTCGACCATTGGAAAGATATTGCGACGCGAACTCGCTACGAAAGAAAAAGAACTCGACAGTATGAAATCTACCTAACATAACTGTCTATCGGACGTCGGTTGGACATAAACCATTATGGGGAGAGACAGAAAGGGAGGGCACGTGGCTTCATTTTCTGAATACGACCAATTCGACGGTATTGGCTTAGCCAAACTGGTCAAGGATGGTGAAATCAGCAGTATAGAACTCTGCGAGGAAGCTATCAAGCGTGCTGAAAGCCTCAATCCTAGACTGAACGCCATCATAACAAGAATGTATGACTTTGCCAGGGAAACTGCTAAACGGCCGCAAAAGGACACTCTCTTTGGCGGTGTTCCCATTTTATTGAAAGACGCGCACCACGCCGTGAAGGGTTTTGCCATGAGTTCGGGGAGCATATTGCTAAAAACCTTTGTTCCCCAATTTCACGCGGAAATCGTAAGTCGCTTCATACAGGCGGGTTTAGTCATACTCGGAAAGACAAATACGCCTGAGTTCAAACTTGGTTACGTTACAGAACCCAAGGCCTTTGGTCCAACACGAAATCCCTGGAATCTTGATTACTCATGTGGAGGTTCCAGCGGAGGGTCGGCGGCAGCTGTAGCGGCTCGCATTGTACCTTTCGCATCAGCTACAGACGAGGGTGGATCAATCCGTGTACCTGCATCCTACTGTGGATTATTCGGTCTTAAACCGAGCAGGGGTCGAAATCCCGTAGGGCCGGACTTTGATGAGGAATGGGACGGCCTGTCTCATAGCCATGTGATTACACGATCTGTCCGTGATTCCGCCGCTGTGCTCGATGCCGTCTCGGACTTTGAAGATGGTGCACCTTACGGCATCTATAATAAGGACAGACCTTTTCTCGAAGAGGTAGGAAATGATCCGGGCAAGTTGCGAATCGGTTTTCACGCACGGCCTGCATACGGGAGAAATGTGCATCCGGAATGCATAAGGGCTGTAGAAAACACGTGCAAATTGCTTGAAAGTCTGGGACATGAGGTTGAAGAATCAAAGCCTGATTATGCAGAGGAGGACGCAGCATTACAGGCGACCATTGTTGTGTTGGGAAATACAGCCGCTCTTGTCGACAAGCTTATCCGAAATTATGGAAGCTCCACGGTGAGGCATAATATAGAATTGCCAACCTTTGCACTATACAGCGTGGGACGAACACTGAAAGCGCTCGACTTTGTGAAAGCCAAGCGCAGATGGCGGCAATTCGGGATAATCATGGATCGAACGATGAATAAATATGACATGGTGCTCACCCCAACCCTTGGCCAGCCGCCGGTTCCTGTCGGTTCTCAACAACCAGGCACGGGCGACTGGTTTTCCATAAAATTGATCTCCTCGTCTATTGGTAGAATCATCTTGAGCAGTCGAAAACTAACATTCTCAATAGTGGAAAAGCTCTTACATAATACAATGAAGATCCAGATGCCGTTCACCATTATCGCCAATATCACCGGACAGCCGGCAATGTCTGTACCTTTGCATTGGTCAGAAAATGGTTTGCCCTGCGGTGTCCAGTTTATAGGCAGATATGGCGAGGAGGCGAAATTATTGAGACTTGCCGGGCAGCTGGAAAATGCACAACCTTGGATTGATAAAAGGCCTGTTTTGCCGGCATCTCTTTCGACTTAAGCACATCAATACCGATCTTGATCTTTACAATGAGTAATCAATGGCAATGAGCATACTTCGAGCTGAAACCAAACGCTAAACCGAGAATGGGAAAACTTTCAGTTCTTTCCTCTACACGCAGTACCCTCTCACGCCACCGCACTTCGCATTTCCATCTCCTATCCGAAGTGCTGCGGCTGAGCCATATCCTCTGAAAGAACCAGGGGGTTCATGTTCGATTCGGGTCAGCGTCCGCCTGAATTTCGAGCGGTTGGCGTTGCTTTCCGGCGCCGAGGGCTTTTGGCTCGGTTTTGGCGTCCACTACTACTACGGTCAGGCCGCGCGCCTTGAGGATCAGCCGTTCGACTACCGTTTTTCGCCCCAGCAGGCGATTCCACCAGGAAAGGGGGCCCGGCCGGCCGATCACGATATGCCCCACGCGGTATTCGCCCGCGAAGTGGAGGATGGTGTCCACGATGTCCTCGCCTTTATAGGTGAAAACGATGGCGCCAAGGGCGTTGGCGAGGGTGAGGGTCTCGGAGAGGTAGCGCTGGGTGGTGACGTCGATGGCCGTGGGAGATTCGGAGGGCCGTTGAACGTAGACTGCGTACCAGTTGCGGTTCAAGCGCCCGGCAAGCCTCGATCCGTAGCGCAAAAGCCCCGCGCTGTTCGGGCCGCGCGAGCTGAGGCACACCATGACCTGGTCGGGGGCGGTCGAGTGCTCCTCCTCGGGCGTACTCCGGCGCTTCAGATCGATCTGCGAGGCGAGCTCTCTAAAGGACAGTTCGCGCAATTCATTTAAGTTGCTGCGCTTGAAGAAGTTTTCAAGCGCCGTCGGCACTCTTTCCCTGGGATAGATTTTTCCCTCTTTCATGCGCTGCTGCAGGTCTTCGGGGGCCAGGTCCACGTTTACAATCTCGTCGGCTTCCGCAAGAATCGAATCGGGCAGCCGTTCGTGGACTTTCACGCCCACCAGATGCTCCACCGTATCGTAGAGGCTTTCCAGGTGCTGAACGTTGATGGTGGTGATCACGTGAATGCCCGCAGCGAGCAGGTCCTGCACGTCCTGGTATCGTTTAGCATTTTCGCCCCCGGGCACGTTCGTATGGGCCAACTCATCGACCAGCGCCACTTCCGGGTGCCTGGCCAGCACTGCATCCAGATCCATTTCCTCGAGGAGTATCCCCCGGTAGTGAATCTGCTTTCTCGGAACGACTTCGAGCCCTTCGACCAGTTTTGCGGTTTCAGCCCTTCCATGGGTTTCCACCAGCCCCACGACAACCTCGACGCCCGCCTCCCTCAGGCGATGTCCTTCCAGAAGCATCTGCCAAGTCTTGCCCACCCCGGGCCCGTAGCCCAGATACACTTTCAACTTGCCCCGCTGCGCCCGGCGGATCAACTGCAGAAAGCTAAGGGCCTTATCCTCGGACATCTGAAACTCCCGTCCCGATTTCGGGCAGCTCAGTGAAATGGGAGAGTTATTCCCCACTCACCCATTCACCGATTCACCCATTCACCGATTCACCCGATCGAGCGCGAGGTTGAGCTTCAAAACATTCACCCGCGGCTCGCCCAGAAAACCCAGCTGCCGGCCTTCGGTAAACCTGCCGATGTACTTTCGGACCTCTGCCGGCGCCATCCCCCTGGCCTGCGCCACCCGGGGCGCCTGCAGCTCGGCATTTTCAACGCTTATGTCCGGGTCGAGACCGCTTGCGGAGGCCGTGACCGCATCCGCCGGAACTTTTACGCCCGGAGGCAGGTTGTTCTCGCTTCTGTAGGCCTTGACGCGCTCCTTCACCTGATCGTAGAGCTTTTTGGAAAGCGGCCCCAGGTTGCTGGCGCCCGAATTTGCGGCATCATAGCCGTAATCGCCGGCGGCCGAAGGCCGCGGGTGAAAGTATTGTCCGCCGGTGAAATTCTGAGCGAGGAGGCTGCTGCCGATTACTTTTCCGTTCCCTTGCACAAGCGAGCCGTTCGCCTCGTTGTGGAAGGCGAGTTGCCCGATTCCCCAGACAACGAGCGGATAGGCCCCGCACAGCACTATTCCCAGGGTGAATATCACGGCTACCGCCGCCCGAAACTCATACAGCAAAGATTTTATCTTCATGATTCTTTCTCCTACGCCCATCCCGCGGCCCGGATCAGCAGGTCGATCAGCTTTATGCCGATAAAAGGAACGATGAGGCCTCCCAGCCCGTAAATGAGGAGATTTCTGCGCAGAATCTCCGCGGCGCCGAGGGGTCGGAATTTAATGCCTTTAAGGGCAAGCGGAATGAGGGCGATGATGATCACGGCGTTGAAAATGACGGCGCTAAGGATAGCGCTGTGAGGCGTGGCGAGCCTCATGATGTTCAAGGGGCTGATCTGCGGAAAAGTGCTCATGAGCATCGCGGGGATGATCGCAAAGAACTTGGCGACATCGTTTGCGACACTGAAGGTCGTGAGCGCTCCCCGAGTCATGAGGAGCTGCTTTCCGATCTCGACCACCTCGATCAGCTTGGTCGGGTTGGAATCCAGATCGACCATGTTGCCGGCTTCCTTGGCCGCCTGCGTTCCGGTGTTCATCGCAACGCCCACGTCGGCCTGGGCAAGGGCCGGAGCGTCATTGGTCCCGTCGCCGGTCATGGCCACAAGATGTCCCACAGCCTGTTCGCGGCGAATGAGCCCGAGTTTATCCTCTGGCCTCGCTTCCGCCAGAAAGTCGTCCACTCCTGCTTCCCTGGCGATCGCTTCGGCAGTGAGGCGATTGTCGCCCGTGATCATGACCGTGCGGATGCCCATGGCGCGAAACCGCTCAAACCTGTCCTGGAGGCCTCCTTTGACGATATCTTTCAGATGAATCGCCCCCAGCGTTTTACTCTCGCTTGCGACCACCAGCGGCGTTGCGCCCTTCCCTGCGATTTGCTGCACGCACGCCTGCACCTCTTCGGGCAAAGCGCCTCCCACAAACTCGGCAACGGCATCGGCTGCGCCCTTCCGGTATTTCCGGCCATTGATATCGACTCCGCTCATGCGCGTCTTGGCCGTGAACGGAATGAACTCCGCATGCTCGAATTCGCCAAGTGCCCGTTCGCGAATGCCGAATTCCTTGGCAAGAACGACTATGCTGCGTCCTTCCGGAGTTTCATCCGCAAGGGAAGCCAGTTGAGCCGCATCGGCCAGTTCTTCCACGCTAACGCCCGGAGCGGGTACGAACTCGACTGCCTGACGATTGCCGAGGGTGATCGTCCCGGTTTTATCGAGCAGAAGCACGTCCACATCTCCTGCGGCCTCAACGGCCCTGCCGCTCATGGCAAGAACATTGTGCTGCACCAGCCGGTCGATGCCCGCAATGCCGATGGCGCTGAGGAGCCCTCCGATAGTGGTGGGGATGAGGCATACGAGAAGGGCTACCAGCACGGTGATGGAAAAAACCGTGTGCGAATAGGCGCCGAAAGGCTTGAGGGTTGTCACCACGATGATGAAAAGAATGGTGAGCGAAGCAAGAAGTATGGTGAGGGCGATTTCGTTTGGCGTCTTTTGCCGCTTGGCGCCTTCGACCAGGCTGATCATGTGGTCCATGAAGCTCTCGCCGGGATTTGCCGTAACCCGTACCGTGATCTCATCGGAGAGAACACGCGTGCCTCCGGTTACAGCGCTGCGGTCCCCGCCCGATTCGCGGATCACCGGCGCAGACTCCCCCGTAATGGCCGATTCGTCCACGCTTGCGGCCCCCTGAATCACCTCGCCGTCCGCCGGGATGACTTCGCCGGCCTTTACGACTACAACGTTGTCTTTTCGAAGCGACTCCGCAGCTACGGCCTTTGTCGAACCGTCGGGTCCCAGCTGCATGGCCGTGGTCTGGGTGCGGGCTTTTCTCAGGGTATCGGCCTGCGCTTTCCCGCGCCCTTCCGCCATCGCCTCGGCAAAGTTGGCGAAAAGCACCGTGAACCACAGCCATATCGCAATTTGGAGCGGAAAACCGATTGCCTTTCCGCGCACTGCGGAAAAAATCAGCTCGCCCGTAGTAACCAGGGCGCCGACCAGGGTGACGAAAATCACCGGGTTTTTTGCCAGGTAGACCGGGTTGAGTTTTATAAAGCTGTCCCGAACAGCAGGGACAAGAATCGATCGATCGAAAAGTGAATGTGCTTTTCTGGCCATCTCGCAAATCCTCAAAAGAGCCTGGTCGAATGAACCATCAGGAAGTGTTCCACAACGGGACTGAGGCTCACAACGGGGAAAAAGGTCAACGCTCCGATAATCACTACGGTGCCGATGATAAGGATGGCGAAGGTTGCGCCCGAAACCGGCATGCTTCCGCTGCTTATCGGGACGGCCTTCTTTTGGACAAGATTTCCTGCAAGCGCCAGGATCGGGATAATCACGAAAAAGCGACCGACGAGCATCGCGAGAGCCAGGGTGGTGTTATAGGGCACACTGTTTCCATTGAGGCCGGCGAAGGCGCTCCCATTGTTGTTAACAGCGGAGGTGAAGGCGTAGAGGATTTCGCTCAACCCGTGCGGGCCCGAGTTTCCAAGGCCCGCCAGCCCCCATTTGGACACGCACGCAAGGGCCGTACACCCCAGAAGCACCGCTGCCGGGATGAGGATCGCCAGCACCGCCGCCATGATATCGTAGGATTCCAGCTTTTTCCCCAGGTACTCGGGTGTTCGGCCGATCATCAGGCCGGCAAGAAAAATGGCCAGGACGACAAACATCAAGATGCCGTAGAGGCCCGCTCCCACACCGCCGAAAACCACACATCCCATGTGCATGTTGAAAAGGGGCACAAGGCCGCCGAGAGGCAGATAGGAGTCGTGCATCGAGTTTACCGCGCCGCACGAGGTGTCGGTTGTAACGGTCGCAAAAAGAGCGGAATCGAAGGGGCCGAATCGCACTTCCTTCCCCTCCATATTGCCCTGGACCGAGGAGACGCCAAGGGAGGTCAGGCGCGGGTTGCCGCGCGATTCCGACCACCAGCAGATTATGACGCCGGCAAGAAACAGCACGAGCATGGCCGACCAGATCGACCAGCCGTGCTTCTGGTTTCCCACCATGCGGCCGAGGTAGTAGGTCAAACCGCTCCCGATCGCAAAAATCGAGATCAATTCGATAAAGTTGGAAAGGGGCGTGGGGTTTTCATACGGGTGAGCCGAATTGGCGTTCATGAACCCGCCGCCGTTGGTCCCCAGCTCTTTGATCGCCTCCTGCGAGGCAACCGGCCCCATGGCGATCGACTGGGTCGTTATTTGTTTTTGCACTGCGACGGCATTCCCGGATGCACCACCGGAAACCTGCACGGAGTACGGTTCCACCACGTGGGCTATCGCATAGTGGCTGAAATTCTGGATAACGCCCTGTGAAAGAAGAAAAATCGCGAAAACCAGGCAGAATGGCAGCAGCAGGTAGAGGCAAACCCTGGTGAGATCGACCCAGAAATTTCCCAGAAACTTCGTCTTCTGCCTTGCTATCCCGCGCACGAGGGCCGCAGCGACCGCAATACCCGTTGCGGCCGAAAAGAAATTATGAGAAGCGAGCCCGACCATCTGCGAAAAGTAGGTCATGGTGGTCTCGCCGCCGTAGTTTTGCCAGTTGGTGTTGGTGGTGAAACTCGCGGCCGTGTTGAAGGAAAGGTCCGGAGAAACGGTGCCAAGGTGCTGCGGATTTAGAGGCAGGAACAGCTGCAGCCTCAAAATGGCATAGGTAAAAAGCGCTCCCACCACGCTGAACACGAGAACCGATGTCGCATAGCCTTTCCAATCCTGTTCCCCGGTGCGTTCGGCGCCGATGAACTTATAAACGAGCTTTTCCACCGGCTTTAAAACCGGTTCGAGGTATGTTCGCCCCTCGGGGTCCAGCACCCGCACAAGGTAAAGCCCCAGAGGCTTTGTGATCGCCGCAAGAACGACAACGAACACGGCCAGTTGAATCCAGCCCATGACATGCATTCACAATCTCCTCAGAAGTCTTCAGGTCGTATGAGAACCCAGAAAAGATACAGGATCAGGGCTACCGCTATGGCGCCGACAATTATGTCTTGAATCATTTCCGCTCACTTTCCAAAAAAAGCGCATACAATCCCGCAAGAATGAAAAACCCGATAAAGATGCCAATAAATAACGCGTCCATAAATGCTGCTCCCCACACAGGAAATTGTTTTCGGACGGGCGGTTGAGTTGGATGCCCCTTTCATGTTGGGGTTCGCTGCGCTCACCCCAACCTACCTTCTACTACCTTCTACCTTCCGGACCTGCCTTTTTTGT
>JBMFWU010000122.1:1715-16371 GCA_049964955.1 Syntrophobacteraceae bacterium | reverse complement strand
ATTTTGAGCATCCGCAGGCCATTGAAGATCACGAGCAGCGAAACCCCCATATCGGCGGCAATCGCTTCCCACAGGGTGGCCACGCCGGCTATGGTCATCCCGATGAACAGGCATTTTACCAGCAGCGCAAAAAATACGTTCTGCCGGATCACGGCAACCGTTTTTCTCGAATGGCCGATCAGCCACGGGATTTTGGTGAGATCGTCGGACATGAGGGCTATATCGGCGGTTTCGATGGCAGCATCCGAGCCCATGGCGCCCATGGCGATCCCCACGGTTGCCGCAGCGAGGGCGGGGGCGTCGTTGATGCCGTCTCCCACCATGGCGATCCCGCCGAATTGGTCCTTTAGCTCCGAGACGAGCCGGACCTTATCCCCCGGAAGCAGTTCGGAGTGGAATTGATCGACTCCGACTGCCGCGGCTATCAGTTCGGCGGTCTTTTGATTGTCGCCGCTGATCATGACGACTTTTTCGAGCCCGAGGGCTTTCAGGCCAGCTACCGCCTCTTTGGCTTCGGGGCGCACCTGGTCGGCCACGGTCACCAGTCCGCAGATGTGGTCGTCGCACCACATCACCATGAGAGAGTGTCCGGCTTCTTCGAGTTTTTCTATCTCATCATGAAAAACAGGGCTTTCCCTGCGCCATCGCTCGAGCATCCTGTGGCTGCCGATCCAGTAGGTCCTGCCGCCGATGCGGCCAAGGGCCCCCTGCCCGGGCAGGACGGTGAAGCTTTCGGCCGCCGGGGGGCGAATGGCCAGAGACTCGGCATGCCGAAGGATGGCTCGCGCGACCGGATGCGTACTGTGGAGTTCGAGGGCGGCGGCGTTGGCGAGCAGTCCGGTTTCGCTGTGAGTGCCCACGGGAATGACCTGTTTTACGGCAGGTTCGCCGAAGGTGAGGGTCCCGGTTTTGTCGAAGGCGACGGCCTTAAGGCGGGCGGGGGCTTCGAGATAGGCCCCGCCCTTGATCAAAACGCCGTTTCGGGCCGCCGAACCCAGCGCGGCTACCACCGTCACCGGGGTGGAGATCACGAGTGCGCACGGGCAGGCGATAACGAGGACGACCAAGCCCCGGTAGAACCAGTCGGCCCAGCCTGCGTCGGTGAGAATCGGCGGCAGTACCGCGATGGCAAGGGCGATGAACATCATGGCGGGGGTGTATACCCTTGCGAACCTGTCCACCCACTGCTCGGCCGGAGCGCGCCTGGAGCGGCCTTCTTCGACCATGCGGATGATTCGGGCAAGGGTCGTGTCGGAAGAAAGGCGAGTGGTCGTAAACTCTATGGAGCCTTCTTCGTTGATCGACCCGGCAAACACCTCGGAGCCCACCTCCCGGGTGATGGCCGCCGATTCCCCTGTGATGGGCGCCTGGTTAACGCTGGTGGTCCCCCGTGTGATGATGCCGTCGAGGGGAATTCGCTCACCGGGCCGGACCAGCACGGTAGTTCCCACAAGAATTTGATCGACCGGTTTTTCCTCGACCTGGCCGTCGTTAGGGCAAATGAAGCGGGCGACCCGTGGGGCGATATCCAAAAGAGCAGCGATTTCGCGCTTGGCCTTCTCAAGGCTCCAGGATTCGAGGAGCAGCGCCAGGGAAAACAGAAAAGTAACGGAGGCGGCTTCGAGCCATTTGCCCAGCACAATCGCCCCGACCACTGCCACCGCCATGAGAAGATTCATGTCGGCTCGCAGCTTCCTTGCCGCATAGAGGGCCTTTGGAAAAACAAACCAGCCCCCGGCAAGGATCGAGGAAAAGTAGAGAGCAACCGCGAGGGGCGGAGCGGAGGAGTCGGAGGCCAATGCGGTCACTACATTCCCGGTGCGAAGTGTCTGGAGAATAAACGCGGCAACCATGAGGAGGCCGCCGGAAACGCAGGCCAGAAGATTTCCGTTCTTTTCCAGGATGCTTTCCTGCTCTGCTACGGGGCAGGTGCCCGAAGCACAGAGACTGCCCAGCGGAACGGCTTCCATGCCGGTTCTGGCAATCGCGGCGACGATTTTTTCCGAATCGCTCGCGCCCAGATCGCCGTTGATCGTCATGACGCTATTGAGCAGATCGAACGACAGGTTGGACTCGCCTCCAACGAGATGCGCCACCTCCGACCTTAGCAGCCCCACTTCCTCGCCACAGCACATGCCCTTTATCCGGAACGGATGTTTTTCCATGCTTTTCACCTGAACGGTTCCACAACAGTAAAAAGAAGAATTCGCCACACGACTGTATCATCAAATATAGGGCAGAAGCGATTGAATTCCAAGAAGGGGTGAGTGAATGGGGGACGTGAGCGGTAATTCACATGCTCACGGATTGGGGTTTTTCCCCGCTCTTTTCCGACGCCTCGGCCCAGACCCTGGAAATCCTTTCCACCATCGCCGCAAGAAGCGGATCGCCCGCTCTTTTCTTCAGGTAGATGATGGCGAGATCAAGTGCGGCCACCCGCCCGGAAAGAATCTCCACTTCATTTCTTCGAGCGGCCTGAACGGCTTCGAGCTCCAGCATGAGGCCAATCCCGGCCCCTGAGGCCACAAACTTGCCTATCGTCGCATCAAAATCGGCTGTTACGGATTTATCAGGCATTCGCCCGAAAGGTTCGAAGAGTCTGCGGGTGATTTCAAAAAAGGGACACCGCCTGTCTGCCCAAACCCAGGGGAGGCCGGCGAGCTCTTCGAGCCCTGCGCCCCGCAGGCGCCGGTTCCACCCGGAAGGTGCGGCAATGACTACTCCGAAGGAGGAAAGTCGCCTGCTCTCAAATTCCCCACCCTCAGGTGAAGTGAACACGAACGCGCCGTCGAGTTCGCCTGTCCTTACTTCCTGTATCGCTTCCAGGGAATGTTTTTGCAGGAAATGAAGTCCGACTGCGGGAAACTCCCGTTGGATCCGCGGCAACAGATCGTCGATTTTAAGATACCGAGGATCGATGTTGATTCCCAAATGGATTTCCCCCGCGATACCGCTCCTTAGTTCCGCTGCCCGGTGCTCAAATACGCAAACCGCCAGCAGTATGGTTTGCGCCTGCTCCTTGAGGGCCTCGCCTGCCCGGTTGAGCATCATTCCTTTCGGCGTTCTCTTAAAGAGCGCGAGCCCCAGTTCCTCTTCGAGCGCCTTGATGTGAGCGCTGAGGCTCGGTTGGCTGAGGTGCAGCCTCTCGGCGGCCCGGGTCAGATGCTGTTCCTCTGCCACAGCGAGAAAGGTTTTCAGTTGGTAAATTTCCATGCAGGTAGCGCCTCAAATCCATGAGCTTTACTATTTTACAGATCTTGCCGCCAATAAAAAATTCTGATTGACTCGATCGGATCTTGCGATTTGGAATTTGAAATCCTGCGGTCTACATTTGATCTCGGTAACTATTCTCGAATTTGTGAAATGAGGAGACAAAAATGGCCACAGCTCTAAAGGTTGGAATTATCGGCGATTACGATTCGGGGATGCGGTTCCATATCGCAACCAATGAGGCTCTGGAGAACGCGGCTCGCGCCTTGTCTGTGGATTTGGACATGCGGTGGCTGGCGACTCAATTGCTTGAAGAGGCGTCGGCAGAGAAGATGCTTGGGGCGTTCGACGCCTTCTGGTGCGCTCCCGGAAGTCCCTATCGGAGTCTGGATGGAGCCCTTCGGGCCATCCGGTTTGCCCGGGAAAGGGGATATCCGTTCCTCGGGGCCTGAGGGGGATTTCAACATGCTCTGTTAGAGTATGCTAGAAATGTACTGGCGATAGCCGATGCGGAACATGAGGAATCATCGCCGGGAGCCTCCACGCTCTTTATCAGCAGGCTGGCCTGTTCTCTCGTCGGAAAAACCCAAACGATACGGATAGCGCCCAACTCTCTGGCCCACCTGGCCTACGGGGCACTGGAAGCCACAGAACAGTTCTTCTGTAACTTCGGCCTAAACCCGCTTTTCCGAAGCCGGATCGCCGATGGCAATCTTTTCGTAACAGGGGTCGATCCCGCGGGAGAAGCAAGGATAGTGGAGATTTCCGCCCACCCGTTCTACGTGGCGACGCTGTTTCTGCCTCAGGTATCATCAAAACCGAACGGTGTTCACCCGTTGATCGTTTCTTATCTGGAGGCCGCCATGAAATTTCATACCGCTCACCAGGTTTTAGCCTGAAAAATGGTGAACGGGAGTTTGATCAATCGTTGCATGACCCCCAGGAGTTCATGACCGACGGCCCCGGGAGAAAGCAGGACTACGGAGGGGGCTTCGACGTTTCCGCTGATGCGCACGGGTACGGTTACGAAGGCCTCTTTGAGGACGTGGCCCAAAACGGGGGTTGCGTTAACGACTCTTTCCACCGTGCGCTGCGGTGCTACAAGGGCGATCACGTTCATTTTGCGACTTACGAGATCGATTTGTCCGCTGAAGACCATTTTTATGGACGGACCGTCGAGGAAGGAATCGGCCAGGATCAGTCTGCCGTCTTTGATGGTCCCCTGTACCTGCAGCGTTTTATACGGGCATCCCTTGGCGAGGAGGTTGGGGAGTACTCCTCGGTAGATCTCGGAGATGCTCAAAAGAGAAATGATCTTGGTGAAGACGTTGAACCGAAACACTCGGCCGTTTTTGGCCAGGAAGGCGACCTTTCCTTCGAGCGAGCGCGAAATGTCCGCCTGATTTTCGCCGAAAGTGCAGGGGTTTTTTGTTTCAACATGGCCGGTAAGCTCATAGCTTCCCGAAAGGAGCCGCTGCTTTTTGAAAAAGCAGGACATCGTCGATTGGAGGTCTTTGTGGTCGGCGTTTATGTCGAGGGAAATGTCGGCGCCTCCGGCCTGCACGACGATGTTTCCCTGAACCGGGATTCTGCACACGTTTGCCCGGGTTAGACGAATGTGGACCGGGCCTTTGCCCAGGAGCACCTCGCCCCGGGCAGGGGCCCAGGTCATCTTTTCATAGGAAAGACGTACGGCTTGTACGCGGACAACACCCGCAACCGGCATATCCCAGGGGCTTTTTTGCGCAGGGCCAAGGGGGCATGTGCCGGACGCGGGCTTTTTAACGGCTTTGGGAAGACTGCATTCGGCTTTGAGGATGCGGTCGAGGTCGAGACTGTTCGTGGAGGCATCCAGATCGGCCTGATAGGAGGAGCCGGTGAGAGTGACGCCGCCCGTAACCATAAACCTGCTTCCCTCCCAGTCTGCGACCGCGGATTTGATATCGAGCTTTTTCCCGTGGGCCTCGATTTCCGCCTTATCTATACTGACGGAGGCAGGCAGAAGGCCCGGCAGGTGAAAACCCGACAAGACGACCTTGCCCAGACCGCTCGACTTTTCGGGACTTTCGGAATAGAGGTCGGCGTTGAATCTGCCGCTTACCGGGCCCCGGAAGGGCCTTTTGCCCGTAACCAGCTCCGCCAGTGTTTTCTCGCCAAGCGTTCCCGAAAAGCCGATCCTGTAGCCGCCTTGCAGGGAGTCCACCGCAATCCGGGCATCGGAGTCCCCATCTTTTATGGCAAGCTGCCGGATGGAAAGCTTGTCGGGCGTTTTGACCACATCGGGTTCGACGAGGGTCCCGTCGGAAAGGCGCAGCTTCCCGCTGAAAGAGGTTTGTGTCCCCTGGGTCCAGGTCAGGGTGGAAGAACGAATATCCAGCCCGGGTTGGGGTTTTATCCAGGTGGGGAGCCCGGCGATAAAGGCCGCAATTTTGTAGCCTTGGGGGCCTAGGTGCCCCTTGAGTTGCAAATCCGCTATGGTATGCGGTCCCGCGTAGTCCTTGAGGCTTCCGGAAGCCGAGAGGGTCGAGCCGGCCAGGGCGCCATCGACGTCGTGCACCGCCATATTGTCCCCATCCATGCTGAAGGAGGACCCCTCCATGGAAACCTGGCCCGGAAGGCGGCTATAATTGCACGAAAAGCGGAAACGATCGGTACTGACCTTTACGACGAGCGCGCCCAATTTTTCCCCGATCACCAGCCTGCCCCGGGTTTTGCCCGTGACGTCGCTTATGCGCGCGAGTTCCCGTTGGAAGGCATCGTTTTTTACGACCCGGTGAAGGACCGCGGGCAGTTCGGACAAATCGGCCGTAAGGGGGAGGTCCAGGTGAAAGAGCGGATTGTCGTGGGGCAGTCCCATAATGAGTTCGCCGCCCTGCGTGGAGGAGCCACGGGTGTGGCCGGAAAGGTCGGTCGCGGAGAGTACCCCCCCTTGTATGGCGAGGTTCGCGCTCACGTTGGTGACGAGCAGGTCGGCCTTGGGTGCCAGGACCACGCCTTTTTCGACCGAGCATTGCAATGTCTGGTTTTTGAGTTTGAGCAGATCGGAAAATGTATTGGCGTGCGCAGTGAAGTGGAGCTTGGGTAATTGCCCTTCCTGAAGGACCTCGAAAAAATGGTCGATCGGGCCGGGTTTCCTGTTAAGGGCTAGAAGCAGGGTGCGTAGTGTGCCGACATCGGTCTTTCCGCCGTCGACGGAAAGCGTGAAGGTCCCCTCCGGATTTTCGGCGCAGCTTGCCGCAAGACTCAGATGAGGAGAAGCGGATCGAAAATCCGAAATGGAAAGCTGCGTGCTTTTGGCATCGGTCTTAAGTGCCCCGGCGAGAAAGCCGTCTTTGATTGTCATGGCGCGATCGCCGATGCCGAACGCAAACGATGGGACAGTTGTCGTGAAGTTGGTACGAAATCTTCCCGGGCCTGTGTAGAAGAGCGCCGCCGTAATTTCTTTGATGCTCCCCTTCACGCGGCGCGACGCCGAGGGGGCAAGAAAGCTCTCAAGGTTTTGGGGGTTTACCTCTGTTAGGTGCAGTAGGCCAGAACCCGTGAGATCGCCGGGGGAAATCTTGCCTTTGAATTCCAGGCTCTTCCAGAAACTCGACCTGCCGCTCGTAAGGCGGAAACCCAGGCTGCCGTGGCTTCCCTCACTTTGAAAGTCGATGTGCCCGAAGGAAAAAGTGCGGCAACTTGCGTTGCAAATGTCGAGGCTGCCGTCTCGGGCGATGAGGGTGAGAGGCTCCATGGCGGCCGGAGGCGGAAAATAGTTTTTTACAAGCTCTTGGAGTTCCACGAAAAAGGAGTTTTCAGGGCCTGAGACTCCCGGCAGTTTTACGGAAATAACGGGGTTTGCCAGTTCGATTTGTGTCGGCTTCATCTGACCGGTCAAAAGGGGCAGGACTTCCAGATGGAGGTAAACCGCACCCACCGAAGCGCTGAATTTTCCCGGCACGACGGCGCTTACCCGGTGCAAGGCAACGACGGGAAAGGGGCGGAAAGCGATCCTGATCTGATCGGCACGCAGGTGGCAGCGCGCCTCGAGGGCGGCCGTGAGGTTGCCCCCGATGACTCCGGCATTGAAAAGAAATGAAATAGCGAGGACGAACATAGTTGCCAGGATACAAAGTCCCCCCGCAACGGCCGCACTCCACAAAATGATTTTTCGGGTTTTTCTCATCGGACTCTTCTGACAATGAAAACCGGCAGCTTCGAATGGGCGCAAGCTTAGCAAGTCAGAGAGCCGAGGGCAAGGGGGAATATCCCTAGAACTGCAGTTCCACCTTTCTGCGAACGATGACGTTTAGGGGGCCGTAGCCGAAAAGCGCGTCCAGGTGATGGAGAAACGCGTGCCCGCCCTCGTTTTGCCAGGTAGCGTCCAGCTTCCGGTCGATCTTTTTGTAGAAAGTCTGCATTTCGGCTATCGAGTGGGGGCTGTCGCCTGCGGCCCGTGCATACCGGGAACTGAGATCGAGCCATGTCTCGCTCACCCCCATGATGAAGTAAGGCCATGCTTTTTGGAGGGGCAGCGACCAGCTGGGGTCGCTCGTATCCTCAATGGCGGGTCTCGGGATTTTGTTCGTGTCGTCAGTCAGGACCTTCAGGATAATGCCTTTGGCCTCCAAACGTCGAAGAACCGGGTTGGAAAGAAGTGCCGCATAAATCCTGCGGGCATTGGACGCAGAGGTGCGAAAGATGAACGCGAACTGGTCTCCCGACTGGTCCCGAGCCGCCCTCCTGTGAAAGCGCCAAAGGGAGATGTCTTTGCGGTAGCGCTGCAATACGGGACTCACGACCTCGCGCGCGAGCAGCACGTCCATGTACCAGGCGGGAGCTTTTCCCTGCGGCCAGGCAATGTCGAAGTTTGCATACCACCACCCGAGCCTTGTGTCTGCAGGGGCCGCAGCCTCTTTTTTCGCCGGACCGATCGCCCCTGTCGAGGCGCACCCCGCCATGCCCAGAAGCAGAAGGAATGCCAGGGAGCCAAGGACCCAGATCGTCATAGGCCGTGAGTTCAATCGATTCATGAGTTCACCATCAGGTAAATTTCGTAGGAAACCAGCCCAAAATACAATATGGGTAAAATTGCCAGCACTGCGGCGGTCCTGATTTTGCCCTTCCAGAGGTAGTAATTTTGGAAGATGAGCAAAGTGAGAAGTCCGGAAGCGGTAAGACCCCACTTGGCCATGATGAACGGCAGGGGGCCGAGTTTCAGGAAAAACTCCATCACCGGATTCATTTCCTGAACGTGGTCTCCAAGCAGTCGGAGGGTGAGAAAGGCGTCCACGATTGAAAGAACCAGGGTCACAACCAGCACACCTACAGAAACCGGATTGTAGATATCCACAAAAAAGTATTTCCGAGCATCCTCTTTTCTGCGGAATCGACGCCTCGAGCCAAACAGGCTTCGCATGGAAAACGGCCTGGTATGGCCCGCCCGACGGTCTAGACCCGATCGTCTTTCTTTGAAACCGTTCTCATCCATTTTGCTGTTTCCACAGTAGTCCGGTTCGAAGGACCCCTATCAGGACAAATATCGGCAGAACGGAGTGAAAGAAGAAATAAAAAGTTCAAGAAGCGGGAAGCGAGGAGCAGGAAGCAGGAAGAAAAGCGTGTCCAGTGTCTTTTCGTGGTTTCCAGGTGTCCCGCAGGGACATAAAATGCTGTGGTCGAGAGAAGATGCATTAGGTAGAAATCGAGCAAATGAGCCGCGCAGCGGCGTGGGGGGGCGGGGGCGATAGCCCCCGCGCTTTTACAGCTTTTCAGTTTCAACGCTTATGGAGATCATCCCTCTTTTTCTTTGGGGCCGTAGGCCATGAAGTAGACAACGGGCACGACGATGAGGGTGAAGAAGGTCGAAACGGCGATTCCGAAGATGAGTGCCCAGGCAAGGCCGGAGAAGACCGGATCGAGGCTGATGGGCCAGGCGGCAAGCATTGCGGCAAGAGAGGTGAGAAATATCGGTCTGGTTCTGAGTGCCCCGGCTTCGATCAGCGATCTTTGCAGGGGTTTCCCCTCCTTTTTACGCTCCTCGACGAACTCGATGAGAAGGATGGCGTTTCGGGTGGCGATGCCGGAAAGCGCGATCATTCCGATCATTGCGGTGGCGGTGAAAAAGACCGGATTTGCCCACCCGCCGACGGGATGGGCCGTCAGGAGGTTGAGCAGCCAGAAGCCGGGCAGGATGCCGATGACCGAAAGCGGCAGGGCGATGAGCTGGATGGCCGGGAGAAGATAGCTCTGCGTCTGGTAGAGCAACAGGATATAGATGCCGAGAACCGCGATGCCGAAGGCTATGCCGAGATCGCGAAAGACTTGGATCGTTACGTGCCATTCCCCTTCGCCCGACCAGACGACGTTGAAATTTTTCAGGGCCGAGTCATGGCCGATTTTCTTTTCCAGGTCGAGCACGGCGTTGGGCGGGGGAAGACCGGCGGTGTCGCCGAAAACGTAGACCACGGGTTTGAGGTTCTTGTGATAGATGGGCTGTTCGATGGTGGTATCGACGAATTTTCCGAGATCGGAGAGGTAGACCTTCTGCCCGCCGGATCCGGTGATCATCAGTTGCATGAGATCGGCCTTGAGCGCCCGCTGCTGTCTGGGCAGGCGAAGCTGGATGCTTACGGGGCGAACTTCGTTATCGATCATGAGCGAACTCGGGTCGGCGCCCTGGATCGAGCCCTGGAGCGCCTCGGCGATTTGTGTGTCCGAAATGCCGTTGAGTGCGGCTTTTACCCTGTCGACCTTGAAGATGACTTTTTTCTGCGGGGCGACCATGTAGTCGTCAACGTCGACCACTCCGGGAGTCTTTTCCATTATGCCCCGGACGAGTTTGGCGGCGTGTACGAGTTTATTGTAGGGTTCGCCTACTCTGCCGTAGACTTCGGCAACGAGGGTGTCGAGCACGGGAGGGCCCGGCGGGTTTTCAACGATCTGGATTCTCGCTCCGTCGCGATGGGCGATCGCCGTTAGAGAGTTTCGGATGCGCAGCGCGATGGCGTGGCTCTGTTGTTTTCTGTATTTCTTGTCGATGAAATTGACCCTGACGTCTGCGTACCGGGGCCCCTGTCTCAAATAGTAGTGGCGCACGAGACCGTTGAAGTCAAAGGGGCTAACGGTGCCCGAATAACTCGTCACGTCGGTGGCTTCCGGAAGGTGGATGAGATAGTTGGAAATATCGGCAGCGGTAGCCTGGGTGGTCTCCAGGGTCGTGCCCTCCGGCATGTCGATCACAACGTCGAGTTCGTTTTTGTTGTCGAAGGGCAGCATCTTGAGCGGCACCCTGCCCGAGATCACGAGAAACACGGCGAAAGCCATGAGGATGCAGATAAGGCCAAGGAGTCCCCTTCGCAGCTTTCGGCTTTTGAACAGGGGGCCGAGGACGCGGCTGTAGATCCTGAAAAAGGGATCTTCCTCCAGGATATAGGGCTTGTGAGCGGGGTGGTCGTAGCTGCCCCGCAGCATGTGCAGAGACAACCACGGGGTTATGGTGAAGGCGACAAGCAGGCTGGCAAGCATTGCCACCGGAACGTTCAGGGCCATGGGCGCCATGTAGGGGCCCATCATGCCCGTTATGAAGAACATGGGCACAAAAGAGATGATAACGGCCAGGGTCGCCAAAATTATGGGCGGGCGGACTTCGTTTACCGCGCTTACGATGGCGTCGAAAGGGCTTTGGTTGCGCATCGAGAAATGGCGGTGAATGTTTTCCACATCCACTATCGGGTCGTCCACCACAAGTCCCAGGGCGAGGATGAGCGCAAAGAGCGTGACGCGGTTGATCGTGTAGTGGAAAAGCAGATTGATCAAAAGCGTAATGCTGAAGGTGACGGGGACGGCAAGGGCGATGATGAGCCCTTCGCGCCAGCCTAGAGTGTAGGACAGGAGCAGCACTACGATCACGATGGCGACGAGAAGGTCTTCCATGAGGTCGTTGACCTTGGCGTCGGCGGTCTGCCCGTAGTCTCTGGTGACCCGCATGTAGACACCGTGGGGCAGTGCGGAGCGGGCGAAGGCGTGGGCCTCTTTCAAGACCGCCTCGGCAACCCAGACCGCGTTGGTTCCCCTGCGTTTGGCAACGGCCACCGTTACGGCCGGGTAATCGGTGTCGAGCTTTATGGAGGAAGGCCGGTGCTCTCCATGGGCCGCGGGGTCCATGTAGGAGAAGGCCCTTTTGGCAAAGGAAATCCGCACGTAGTTGGAGGGTTCTCCGGGACCGTCCCGCACGGAGGCAACGTCTTTGAGGAAGACCGGTTTCATGTCCCGGACTCCCACAACGAGGTTTTTGACCTCGTCGGCCGTGGTGAGAAAGCGGCCGGCATGCAGCTGGACCACATTGTCGTCCCGGATCAGGCTTCCCGCCTGGAGCGAGGCGTTGGCCCCCTTTATGGCCCGTTCGATGGCGTCTATTCCAATGCCGCGACCGGCCATGCGCTGCGGGGAGAGATGGACGGTGATCTGCCTCCTCCTTCCCCCGACGATATAGGTTTTTCCCGCGTTTTCAACTGCCTGAAGCCTGATTTCGAGTTCTTCGGCAAGGCGGTGGAGCACATAGTCGCTGTAGCGCTTGCTGTACAGGGTAAGGTTGATAATCGGCACATCGTCTATTTCCACCGGCTTGATGACCCAGCCGGTAACCCCGGGGGGGACGAGATCGATGTTGGAGTTGATCTTGTTGTAGAGCTTGACCCAGCTGCGCTCCCGGTCCTGGCCGACGTAAAAGCGTACAGTGACAACGGCCTCAGACGGGTAGCTGGTGGAATAGACGTATTCAACCCCGTCGATCTGGTAGAGCAGTTTTTCAAGGGGTGTGGCAACCTGACGTTCCACCTCGCGGGCCGATGCGCCCGGCATGCTGACGTAGATGTCCGCGATGGGGACGACGATCTGGGGGTCTTCTTCCCGCGGGGTAACACCGATGGCCACCGCGCCCACAATCAGGCTTATCAGGATGAGGATGACTGAAAGGTTGCCCTGGAGAAAAGTGGTGACAACCCGGGTCATCCAATGGTGCTTTTCCTCCGTCACGGCAGTACGACCTCCTCACCGGCTTTAAGACCCGAGAGCACCTCGACAAGGTTGCCCCTGGTCTTGCCCGGCCGTATGAACCTCCTTTCGCGCCGGCCCTTTGGATCGACGGTATCCACGAAGTAGAGCTCCCCCACTTCCCGGACCGCTTTGGCGGGAATAACCAGCGCATGATAGGAACCGCACGGAACGGATATCCCGGCAAAGAGCCCATTGACAAGGTCGGCGGAAGCGGGCAGCGTGATTTTCACGAGGACCGTGCGGGTGGACGTATCGGCCTGCGGGACGATTTCTCGTATCTTGCCCTGGATCGTGCGGTGGAGGGCGTCGATTTGGACCGTGATGGGCTGGCCGACCTTGAGATACGGCAGGAGTGCTTCGGAGATGACCGCATGCGCTTCGGCCTGGTGGGGGGAGTCGATGAAGAAAAGAGGCTGGCCCGGGGAGGCCATGTCCCCCACATCGACGATCTTTTTCACTACCCGGCCGGAAAAGGGCGCTGTGATGACGGTGTAGCTCAGCATCACCTTTGCTTCCCTCTCCGCCGCTTCGAATTGTTTCTTTTGTGCCTCCAACCGCGACAACTGCTTTGCGGTGACATCGAGTTCGATTTTGGCGTACTGGGCGCGCTGAGCGGTGATGGCGCCGGCTTTCAACAGGTTTTGGTACCGGCGGGCATCCGAGGCGGCCTTTTCCACATTTGCGCTGGCCGCAGCGATTGCGTCACCGATCGCAACAACTTGCGCTTGCGCCTGCCGGAGCTTCGCCTCCACCGCACGGTCATCGAGTCTTGCAAGAACCGTGGGCGCGGCGCCTTCCCCCGGCCCATGGACCCAGTCTCCTGGCTGCACCCGGATTTGGCTCACCTGGGCCATGAGATGGCTGCTCACCTGCGCTTCGCTCCGCGACCGGATGGTTCCCACCTGTTCGACAAGTAACGGAAAGGTCTGCTGCACCACACGGGCAGTCTGGACGGCTTTTTTGGCGCTACGCACGGCTTTTTCGGACCTTGCGGACTCCGGGCCGACCTTGCCTACAAAGGCCCCGGAAAGCCAAAGCATCATGACGATAAGGACCGCCAGCCCCGCGATTCCATTGCGGATTTGAACGCGCAAGGCCCTTTTCTTCTCTTCTCCGGGATTACTCTCGCTCATTTTTCCACTCCAGAAGCATCCATTGTCTGCAGATATTCCTAATCCAAACTACGTGCAGAATCAACAGATTTGAAAAAACGATGGCGGGAGGATCGAGCTATGGATTGCTTTGGGGGCGATGGAGTTCGATGGGCAGAAATTGGCGGAATAGAGCGAAATGGGCATCTGTTGTAAAGATGGGCATGCAAGAACTTTCATGGCTGCTTGCGCTGCTCTTTATAATCGTTAACCGGGTTCGTAATCAATCGAGTGGAAAAGATCGAGGATCTCGAGTTGTTTACGGTGCTGGATGTATTCCCGAAGCGCCTCGGTGACTGCGGCTTTTTTTGTGGCATGTTTGCCGATCAGGCGCGCCTCTTCGATCAATTTGTCGTCAACCGCCAGATTGGTGGCCATAGCAGTTCTCCTTTACACATAACTTTACGCCACCCATGTGTGAATTCAAGGAGATTGGCGAGTGCCGCCCGCCCGCAAAGCAGGCGGGCAACCCGGCAGCGGCGGCTCGCCGCACTCAGGGCATTACGTAGACGGGGGTGCCGATCCGGGCCACATCGAAGAGCTGGTTCATGTCGCTATTGTCCACAGCGATGCATCCCAGGGTCCAGTCGGGTTTACAGCCGCCGCCGTGGATGAAAACCTGACCCCCCAGGATCGTGTTGGAAGGGGGGAGCCTATTTTCGACATCGGCATTTTTTATCGAGCAGTACTGGCTGTGGGAGATGAGGCCTTGGGCCAGGGCCTGTTTTGCGTCTCCGATGGTAGGGTAGTTCAATCCCAGAGACTTGTAGAAACGGCTGGCGGGATTCTTACGGCAAATCTCGAATTTTCCCTCAGGGGTTCTGCCGTCACCCTGATAGTACTTGGTCCCTTTGGGGTGAGGGCCAAGGGCACAGGGAAATTCGCGGACGAGGGTTTTCCCTTGAAGCAGCAGGAGCCTTCGTTTGGCTTTGAACACGTATATGGTCGGGTTGGTGATTTGCGACAACGGCATGTTGAAGTCGATTGTCGTATAGGGTTCCGTACTTTGGGGCGGCGGAGGCGGTTGGACCTTCGTTACGGGTGGAGGCGGGGAGCTCGGTTGAAAAAAAGAGCATGAGCTCAATGTCGCACACAAAAGAGCAGCAAAAAAAACGGTAAGTCCCATTCTTCCGGGGATTTTCTTCCAACACAACATACCTGTTTACTCTCCTCTTAATTCTTTTGCAGGTTCTTGTAGAGCCTCACGCATAATGGACGGTTTTTTCCCCGATCTGCTTTTGCGGGCTCGCTCCTTTTGC
>JBMFWU010000122.1:0-1615 GCA_049964955.1 Syntrophobacteraceae bacterium | reverse complement strand
CATCATGGCCGGATCGCCGTAGGCGTCGGGGTAGGTGGACCAATGGACCGGATCTTTTCTGTCCACACGATAGAATCCGGCTTTGGTCCAGGTATTTTTCTTCCCGATGCAGACATAGGTGCTGTTTACAAGACGCCCCTTTTCGTACCACCCGAGATAGGGGATGTTCTTTACCACCAGAATGAACCGGGGAAAATCGCCCAATTGGGGAATGTCTCGGGGCAGAGGCGACCAGTCCACGTAGGACGAAAAATCTTTCGGAACGATCAGGGGCTTGTGCAGCTTGACAGCCTTGCGGATATAGACCGGGTCCTTCCTGTTCAGGCGGGCAAGGATTTCCACGCAGCGGGAGTCGTTCAAGGAGGGGTTGCTTTGTTGCAGTTTCAGCAAATCGTCCTTGGTTATCACGCGCCGTGCGGTGGAAAGAGATCGTCCGGAAGGGCCTGTTTGCGGAGGGGGCGTGACATGGGTGCATCCGGAGATAATCCCAAGTAAGATTGCAACGCCGAGAAGGCCACGGCTGAATCGAGCGAACATGAAAACCTCTGCCGACCGGGTCTCGAAAACAGTGCCGGTCGAGTTTTTCTCGGGAATCGTCATGGTTTTACAATGCGAGCAGACTACTCGCGGGAGAGATACATACGTTAAGTCGAGGCGGTTTGCAAGGGAAAGAAGATGGTCGGCGTGGCGGTGGGGGCGGTGGGACCGCCGGCCGGGTCGCCCGCTGCCTGCGGCGGCGGGCGGGGCGCCCTTAGGTGGGAGACGAGGCCGCCATTCCGCTCTATTGCGGGATAATCGTAAATGATTATTATAGGTTCCAACCAATCGAAGAGACGTTGTGAGGGTTATTTGTTGCTCAGGAGGACTTAACGATGACCAAGGAAGAGGTGCTTTTCCTGAAAAATATGCTCGTTGACAGGCGCAGTAGCATTCTGGAGAGGGTGGAAAGGCTTGCCGCCGCATGGCAGGATCTGGAAGAGCCGGCCATAGAACTCGAAGAGGAAGCTCAGAAGGCAAGCATTGCCAAGCCTTACGACGAGCTCGATAAAAGCAGGAAGACGGAGATCGAGCAGATCGACCTGGCGCTGATCAAAATGTCGGTAGGCGACTACGGGATTTGCGAGTCTTGTGGTGACGACATCGCGCCCAAAAGGCTGCAGGTTATTCCCTGGGCTCGCCTGTGCGTCGAGTGCGCCCGCGACTTCGAGAAGCATCACACGAGTCTTCCGGAGACATCCGAGGTGGCGATATCCGGCAAGATTCCCGAGGAGTATCGGGACTTGAACGCTCAGCAGGTAATCGAGCTGATCTACGAACAGCTGCAAAACGACGACAGAATCGAGGTCGAAGAACTGAGAATATCGTTCAAAAAAGGCGTGGTCCTGTTGGACGGAAGGCTCGAGAGTGAGACCGAGCACCAGGTGGTTCTCAAGGTGCTTTCCGATTCGATGGGGTTTTCCTCTGTGGTCGATCGGATCGAAATAAACGAGCCCGGAGCCAACTTGGAGGAGGTTTCCGAGGGCGCCCCGGAAGAGGATGGAGAACCCGAGCCCATCTTTTTCGACAGAGAGATGAGCGAGGAGGCCTTCAATGCTCGGGGGATCTCGCTCCCGGC
>JBMFWU010000121.1:0-16644 GCA_049964955.1 Syntrophobacteraceae bacterium | reverse complement strand
GAGCGCTGACGGGTCAACCGTTGCGGCCGGGGCGACGTTCGCAACAGTGGGAGGGATTGTCCGTGAGGGCGCGGTCTATGTATTCGAAGAACCTGCCTCCGGTTGGACGTCCGGGACTCAGGCGGCCAAACTCACGGAGTCGGATGGCGGTTTAGATGACCATTTGGGAAGTTCGGTCGCAATGAGCCCGGACGGAGCGACCGTTGTGGCCCGGACAGGCTACGGAGATGTTTCGAGTGGGGCTGTGTATATATTCAAAGAACCGGCTTCAGGGTGGGCGAACGGGACCGAGACTGCCGAATTCGGTCCCGCGGCCCATTGTGTAGTCGATACGAACTTGTCACCTCCCGTCTCTCTGAGTTCGGACGGTGCAGTCATTGTGGTCGGAGGAGGAATTGCACCCTTGACGACTGATAGCACGCAGGGCGCAGTGTTCGTATTCCAGACCGCCCAAGTCAACGGCGCATGCGGAAGCAGCAACGGTAGTTATTTCGGAACCGCTCACACCTCGAACCTTTGCAGCAGCGGTACGGCTTCCTCCATTACCGGCTCCGGACCGTGGACGTGGAGTTGCACGGGACTAAATGGAGGTACGACTGCAAACTGTTCGGCACAATTTTCTCCGAATGCAGGCCTCTGGGGAGCCAGCAATCCTGGAGGCGGACGGGAGTGGTTGAGCTGGTTCGGATATTTTGATATCAGCTCTTCTCGCTGGATATATCATGAGCAACTCGGTTGGCTATATCCTTTCGGAACCTCTGCAAACAGCATCTGGTTTTGGGACCGGAATATGAAAACGGTTTTGTGGACGAGTGCAACGGCATATCCTTTCTTATACTGCCCGAGCCAGGGGACCATGCTCTGGTATATGAAGGGAACTTCCAACCCAGGGTTATTTTGGAATATCAGGAAGGGGAAGTGGGAGCGGTATTAAGCATGGAGGGAAGCAGGGGGCGCGAGGGCGCCCCCTGCGCCGCCCGGAGGGAACGGTGAAGCAAGGGGGAGCAAATGAGGCGCGGGTGACTCAACTGTGCATTGGCTGATCTCAGTGCAACTGAGCGTTCTCCTCTCAGGATTGACTTTCCCATGAAAAGAGGTCAAGATGACCATGTCACCATATTTGTGGAGGTCTAAATGACTCAGGAGACTGTGAATGTGGCGGAGGCGAAAAAGCGGCTTTCGGAGCTTATCGGGCGAGTGGCTTTCGGGGGCGAGCAGATCGTCATCACAAAACGGGGGAAGCCCATGGCGAAACTGACGCCTGTAGGCCAGGAGTCCAAACATCTTGGGGAGGCAAAGGGATGGCTGGAGGAAGAAGACGAGTTCTTCTCTTTTGTGGAGAACATCATTGCGAGCCGCGAAAGACACATTCCGCGAATGCTTGAGGGGCGGTCTGAGAAGTGAGATACCTTCTGGACACCGACATTCTGAGCGAATTGGTGAAAAAGCGGCCGAACCCCAATCTGATCGATCGTCTTCGTTTGAGACCGCCCGAGTCCTTATTTACATCGAGCATCTGCGTGATGGAGCTTCGATTTGGCAGCGTTCAGCGTAAGGATTCCGAAGTTTTCTGGGACAGGATCAACTCGGAGATACTTTCTCGGGTAGGGATTTTGCCGTTCGATTTCCAGGAAGCCGTGGCGGCCGGCGATATCTTTTGCTCTTTGACAAAGGCCGGTCGATTGCCTGGAATCGAAGATATTCTTATTGCCTCCACTGCCCTCAGCCACCGTTGTGTCTTGGTTACGGCGAATGTTCGTCATTTCTCGCGAGTGAAAGCACTGACCATTGAAAATTGGCTCGTGCCTGTCGGCTCCGGAGCCTGACCAGGTAGAAAGAGCCCTCGTTCGGGGGTATACCTTGGGTTGCGCTGGTAAATCCGGACCACTACTATCCCGCCTGACGTCTATTTTTTGCCGCCATCGAAGGGATGTGTTAGATTCTGAATGTTCGGTTGAAAACCCTCGTTGTTCTGTATAAAATACACAAAATGTACAAAATGTCGGGAGATGGTGCATCATGACGACGGCAAATGCGACGGAAATGAGAAACAAGTTTGGGCGCTATCTCGAAAGGACACTTGTGGAACCGGTCGTTGTCGAGAAGTCGGGCCGACAGGTGGCCGTGTTGATCTCGATAGAGGAGTATAATCGCCTTACAAAGCTCGAAGATGCCTATTGGGGAGAGTTGGCGCTGGCGGCTCAGAAAGAGGAACGAGCGAGCAGGGAGGACGTGACAAGGCTTCTTGAAAGGGCCAGGAATGCTGACGCTTGACCTTCCGAAGTCTGCGCTTAAGTTTGTCGAGGCGCTTCCTCCAAAACAATTTACCCAGGTCTTCAAGAAAGTGCTTGCTCTTATGAAAGACCCTGAACCGAACGATTCCTCCGATCTTCAAGGCTATCCGTTCAAAAGGGCCGATATCGGAGAATACAGGATCATCTACCATGCTGACCGGGAGACTCTTCATGTAGAAGTAATCGGCAAGCGAAATGACGCCGATATTTATCGCCAACTTCGAAACCTGTGAAGCGACCCACGGTTTTGTAAAAGAGATGCAGAAGCCCTTTCATCGCTCCGGACATGGAACCCACAGCCTTTATTTATGGACGATGACAAACGTTTGCGAATAGATATTATTAAACGATATCGCTTTTGCCAGCCCGGTTATATCGGTCGGGTCCTCGCCGGCCGCTCTTTCAAAACCCCGCACGAGAGTTTTTTCCCCGCCGGGCTCCCCCGCCCTGTTCGCTAAGGCCAGGTTTTGGCGGCTGATGGAGTCGAGTTCGGAGAGCATCTGTCCGGCCAGGTCCCGTTTATTCTTTTCCCCTTTGCACGAGACATACTTCTTGTAGGTGTATTCTATATCGCGCAACCGCTGTTCCGAGGCGATGAGGTAGAAGGTCTCCTTTCCCGTTTTTGTATCGAGCTGAAACCAGGCATCGCTTTCCGGCACATAGTAGTTGTGGTCTATCCGGTAGTCGGACTCGAAGAATTTCGGGCTGTAGGGGAAAAGCATGGAGAGGTTTCCCTGCGAGTCTTTGTAGAGCACATAGACAAAGCATTTTTTCCTGATTCGGAGCATCATTTTGAGTTTGTCTCCGGAGTGAAGGACCATGCCGGAGGTTACGGGCAGGGCCGTGGGATGCGTCGATGTAGTGCGCAGTGCCCCGAAAGCCCAGAAAAAGGCGGGGGCTTTTGCATTGTTTGGAGCACCCCGGGCGGATGAGTGCAAAAAAAAGAGGGAAAGGAACAGCACGAATATCGGAGCTACGAGGGAGGAGAGCTTTTGGCCAATTCGCATTTGTTTCCCTTTTTCATCTATTCTAATCAAAGAAGAAGAATTTTACGCTTTCGCCCGGAGGGTGTCCATGGGGAAAAGGTGAGCGGGCAGGAGTGTTTTGCCCTGATTCAGTTGTGAAATCGGCCGGAGAGGGGTTCGCTCCTGATACATGCGCTATGAAAAAGGGACTATTCCTTTCGCGCCTTCGCGGCTTCGCGTGAACAAGTTTTTCGAGGGAAAAAGGCTGTTGACCAAGTGCGAGGTTTCGGGATACAAGCCAGAGTAAGGAAGTTCCGAGAGGGGCAAGATGATCTTAGGCGATGATGTCCTTGAGCAAATCTGTAAGGACATGATTGAAACAATTCTTCTGTGTCTGGGCTGTGCGACGAAGGGGACCATTTACAGAATCGGCCCCATGCCGGAGTTGCGCACGATTCGTGTGACGTCGGGCGTCCGGGACCAGGCGAGCGGCCAGATCCTTTGGGGCATTCGCGAGTATTCCGACTACGACTATCCCGGAAAATGCTGGGAGGACTATAAAGACAGGCCGGGGAGGCTTCTGGAGGCCATGGCCTGGTGTGTCGAAAAGGGCAAGAGCTGGACGGCCGACGACCCCAACCAGGATCGGCGCAGCGTTCGAAAGCAGGTTGCCAACGAAGCCGAAGATTACACACACATGGAGCCGGTGCTGGTAAAGAGGAGTTACCTCTACGGGGAGCACGCGGAGGAGCTGGAATTTCCCGTCGATTACCAGGGGCGGCCGATCTGGAAAGATTCTGAAAACCTGGTGGTTGCGGTAATCAAGATTCACTTCAAAAAGGACTGCATCAAAAGAGGGGACAATTCCACCAAGGTCATCAAGAAGCTGTCGCGAACCCTCGGCACCCAACTGCTTTCGCTCCACGTTCGGGAAACTCTTTCGGAGGCGCAGCAGGAACTGTCGCGCCAGCGTCTGCAAAGTTGCAATGTCCTGGCCCACGAGCTACGCAACACCCTCATCAAGCTGGGGTTTGTCTTCTCTGCCATAAACGCGGAGATCAGCTTTCTTCGGGAACAGTGGGAGTCGCAAATCTGTTCGGCTTGCCCGGAGTTGGAAAACAAGGGCGTGATTCTGGAGAGGCTGCGCGAACTGCTTGAAGCCAAATGCTCCCTGGAAAAATGTCCCGCGGGGCTGGAGGGGCTTTGCGAAAAGCTCATGGCCGAACAGTCCGAGCTTTCCGGCGTGGCGCTCATGCCTGCAGTCGGTGAAAAATGGGTGGACAATAAAATCGCGCCCAAATGGCAGGAACTGCTGGGGGAAAGTGACGTATGGGGGGAGAGCCGTGAGGAGGTGGCCTCGCTTCTCGGGCGTCTTAAGAATGCATTGTGGCTTGGCACAAACGAGGACCTTCCCGGAAGGCTCCCCCACCTGCCCGACGATCTCCAAGCGGAGTGGCAAAAGCTCGCCTACACCGAATTTACCGCCGACAGGCTGACGGAGCTCGAAAAGATCATCGGTTTTCTGGACCACCCCGAGCTCAAGATCCCCCACAGGCTGCAGACCAAAAAAGTGTTGACCTTCCTCAAGGCCCTCGTCGAAACGATCCCCGAAATGGAAGAAAAGACAAACCGCATCATCTTCTCCCTGCGCAACGGTTCTTTGGGAAAGCATTAGTAATCGTAGAAGAGTTCCTCGCGCGTGAGGAGTTCGCAGCCGGTTTGGGTTACCCGAACCATGTTTTCCAATCTCACCCCTCCGAGGCCGGGCAGATAAATACCGGGTTCGACGGTAACGATCATGTTTTCTTCCAGCACGGTGGGGTTGACTTTTCGAAGAGCGGGTTTTTCGTGGACAGCAAGGCCCACTCCATGTCCCAGACCGTGGCCGAAAAAGTCTCCGTAGCCGGCCTGCGCGATGAAATCGCGAGCCGCGGAATCGACCGTTACCGAATCGACTCCCGCGCGAATCTTCTCGATGGCGGCGAGTTGGGCGTTTCGAACCGTTTTGTAGATTTCTCGCAATTTGGGTCCAGGGTCCCCCGCAGCCCACGTCCTGGTCATATCGGAGCAATACCCGTCGAGCTTGGAGCCAAGGTCGAGGATCACCAGGTCTCCGGGGGCGATTTTTCGCTCCGTCGGAACCGCGTGGGGAAGAGCCCCGTTGGGGCCGGCCGCGGCGATGGGCGGAAACGAGACGGCCTGCCCCCCCGACTCCCGGATCGTTTTTTCGATAAGCCAGGCCATTTCCTTCTCGGTTCTGCCGGGAGCCAGGGCATCCCACACCGTGTGGAGCGCCTTTTCGGTCAGCCGGATGGAGTTTCGGATTTTTTCGATTTCCACCTCGTCTTTGACGATCCGCAGCTTTTCGACCAGGTCCTCGACACCGACGACCTCGGCGTTTGGAAGGGCTTGGGCCAGAGCATTCTCCACCTCCCGCAGTCTTTTCACCGTGAGGAAATGTTCTTCGATCCCGAGTCGGTGGCATTTGATCTGTGCGAACAGGTCGGGCAAAATGAACTCGAGCCCCCGGGAATAGATCTCGACGGTAAAATCGGGGGCTTCGACCCTCGCCTCTTCTTCGTACCGGGGATCGGTCAGCAGGTATTGCTCGGAAGGGGTGAGGAGCAGGCACCCGGAGCTTTCGGTGAGCAGGAGGTCTTCGGCTTCGAATCCGCTGAGGTAATGGCGGTTTTCGGGGACGAAGACCAGAAAGGCATCGAGTTGGTGCTCCTCCATCAGGCTGCGAAAGCGCTTGCGTCTTGTGGCAAACAGGTCCCTTTTCATGTTCACTCCCTTTCTCCCCGGCCCAGAACGGATTTAATGTGTTCCTGGACCTCGTGTATCTGTTCGCTCGTCGCCTGGGGGGTCAAATAGAAGTTTTCGCAATCCAGCGCGTCCACCAGGCCTTCCCGGTACATCTGAAACCAGAAGGGCATTGTCGGATGAAACCCTATGGTGGGGTCGGGCAGATCGGGGAATTCGAGAATGATGGTTCCCCGGAAGCTTTCCCGGATCCAGCGCAGGGCTTCTCTTCCGCGGCCCGCCCGCTTTTCGCCGCAAACCTCCAGGTGATAGAGGGTGATTTCCTTCCTTCCGTCTTCGGTCAGACACAGGCTCAATTGACCGCGGAAACGGTCGCGTACTTCAAAGCAGAGGACCTCCATGGGGCCGTAACCCTTTAGCACCGTCAGCAGGTCCGGAATGGAGAGGCTGCTGTAGTAGGCTTTCCATGTGGCGCCTTTCCAGTCGATAGTTGCCATGGGGGCGGACTCCCGAGACGCGTGGCCCGAATGTTTTCGGGGATAGGGGGAATGCGGAGCTGCCAGCCTTCGTTTGGCGGCCGACAACGCGCGCCGGATCAGCGGTTCCCATTCGGGGCAAAAGGGACGGCAATCGCTCTGTTCACCTTGAACGAGCAGGCAGGAGCTAAGGGGCGGATATCGTTTCAAGCAGTCCTTGCTTTCGAAAAGCAGGATTCAGAATCTCCTGCCTCTCTGGAGCACGACCGGGTGCAGCCCCAGGTTGTTTATCTCAGGATAAAGCTCACACAGAGTGTTCCTGATTTCCTCAGTTCGCTGCATGAAAGTTTCCACTATCTCACAATATGTCCTATAGGTCCTATAAGACCTATAGGTCTTATAATGTCCAATAGGACCTATGGTGGCGGGCCGCCGCGCAACTGTCTCAACGCTTCATAAAGAGCAATTCCAACGGCGGTCGAAAGGTTCAGGCTGCGAACCCTGGCCCGGTCGATGGGGATTTGTACCATATCCCCGGGGTGGGAGACAACCAGTTCGCCGGGCAGACCCCTGGTTTCGGGCCCGAAAACGAGGCAATCGCCCGGCTGGAAGGAAAAATCAAAATAGGGTGTCTTCGCACGGGCCGAGAAATATATCAGGCGCGCCCCCCGCATATCGCAACGGGCCGCATCGAAATCGGGGTAGTGTTTCATGCGCACGTAGGGCCAATAGTCCAGTCCCGCCCGTTTGAGATACCGGTCGCTCATCGCGAAGCCAAGCGGGCCGACCAAGTACAGGGGGGTGTGGGTCGCTGCGCAGGTCCTCGCAATGTTGCCGGTATTTTGAGGGATTTCCGGCTCATAGAGAAGGACGCAAAGCGCTTCCCCCCGAGCCGAAGCGGTGCGTCGGGCGGCAGGTTTGCGATTTTCCAAGATCAAGCGCTGTCCCGGGTGCGGACGGCACGTACGAAAAAGTTGGCGTAATTTTCCTCAACCAGGTACATGTCGCCATAATAAAAGTCGGCGTAACACGCTTCGTGCCGATGGCCCTCGCGTCTGCTCGATGACCAGCAGTTGCGCTGGTTTTCAAAGATCGGATCGATGTAGAGGCCGCTTTTGCGATCTTCTTCGGCAAGGATCAGCCCGGCCAGTTCGTCTTCGGTGGGGTAGCGCCAATCGCTATATCCCGCAAAGCTTTCGGCGTTGAGTTTCTCGATATAGTCAAAGCCGTCTTTCCAGACGATTCTGGCAGTGGATGCGCCTCTTTGCCAGAGAAGTCCGGTTTGACTGTCCCGTACGACATTTTCATTTTCCAGAATAAATCTTTGTTCCATGGTACCTCCCGGTGCAAATCGATCCTTCCAGGCGTAACACCTGGAGCACGTTGAGCGCGAAGATCCGGCCCGCCGGCAAAATTGGGCGATTATACCCAATACGCGGAAGAAACAAAAGACAGAAAATCTGCGGCGAAAAGAAGCGGGAAGCAGGAAGCGGGAAGCAGGAAGAAAAACGCGTTTCGGGTCTTTTCGAGGTTTCCGGGTGTCGGTCGTAAAAAAAAACGTAACGCTTTTAGAGAAAACCACCGTTACCTTCTATGGAAAGGTAATTGCTGCTGAAGCAGCTGGAAGAACAATTGTCTTTTGGTGGAGAAAAAAATACACAGCTGTTTATGATAGTCACTATTCCCGGTTACAGGCGCCTTGCTTTTGTGCTATAGGGTGTACGAATCCCGGAAGAACAGGCGCAATCGATTTCGATTCGAGTCAAGGGTGGAGAAAGATGATTGTCGAGGCGTTGGACCGTCAGGAAATCCGATATCGGCTTTCGCAAATTAAAGAGCTTCCTCCTTTGCCGGCAGCCCTACAGCGGTTGCTCGAGATAATCTATTCCGAAGTCGAGACGCCCGGGGAGCTCGAAAGTATCATCTCCTATGATCCGAGTCTTGCGGCGAAAATCCTCGCGGTCGCCAATTCGGCATATTTCGGATACCGAGACGGGGTAAAAACGCTTTCTAAAGCAATAGCGGTCATAGGGACAGCTCAGGTAAAATCGATTTGCATGTACACCCTTCTAATGGGTTTATTTTCCAGCGGATGTACGATTAGTGAAACGCATCGGCAAATGCTCTGGAAGCACGCCTTCGCCTGTTCCAGGATTGCCGTAGAGGTTAACCGGAGGCGCCCCTGGATCAATATCGACCAGGCGGCGGCAATGGGTCTCCTGCACGATCTTGGCTGGATGGTCATGGCTGCTCACTTCAACAAGCAGTTCACCGATATCTTCCATACAGCGGAAAAAAAGCATATCCCTCCCTGGTACGTTGAAAGCAGCTACGGACTCGATCATGGCAGGCTGGGCAGATATGTAGCATGTCGATGGGCCTTGCCGCAAGAATTCCAGGCGGTGATGGAGTTCCATCACGCCCCCGGGAGCAACGGTTCGTTCGGGGCCGACGTGGGCATGGTGTATCTGATCAACGTTTTGAGCCATTCGCGTGAGTATCCCGAACTGGTCAATGAGGACGAGACGCTGTCGCAATGCCGCAAGCTCTGCATTTCCGAGGTGGAGTGGGAGGAGTATCAGGAGATGGCGGAAGCGGTTTGGCCTGAGGTGGAGCAGTTGTGGAATTTGCTCGGGCAGGGGCCGAAGTAACGTGATGCCCGGGCAACTTCGGAACTCTGAAAAGGGGAGAGGATGGACGACCTTTTGGCCGAAATGATGAAATTGGGGCTGATGGAAGCAAAAAACCAGGGCGATGAGGCGAGTCGTTTTGTGTCCATGATCCGGCGATTTGCCGAGGCCGCAACCAGCAGCGGACAACCGGAAGCCGCATGCCGGCAGTTCGTAAAAATCATCATCGAGGAAACCGAATTCGAGAACTGTTCGATTCTTTTCCGGGATAGGGAGCGGGATGAGCTTTCTCTGGTTGCCGCCTATGGTCTGGACGATCAGTTCGATGTAGTTCCCCGCTACTACAGAAAGGACCTGCACTTTCGAGCGGGCGAGGGGATTGCCGGCGAGGTCTTTGGGTCGGGGAAGCCGGTTTTTATAGAAAGCACCACCAAACAACCCATCCCCGAGCTTAAAGATGCGCTGGTCAAGCCTGTTGCGCTGGCGTGCATTCCCATCCTTCACCTGGGCGTTCTCAACCTCAGCGCCTATCATGTCCGGGAGTTTCCCTCCCTCGAGATGCGAAACTGGGAGACAATCGGCCACATAATCGGCCACCTTGTCCTCGGCCTCGAGTGGACTTGCGGGACCGGCCGGCAGGCCCCGGCCGCGAACAACGGAGGAGAGAAGGCGCCTTGCCGGGCCTCGGCAGGTTGTAGCGAACCTCCTACCTCGGACCTGGTGCTCGATTTTATGCCCCAGGGGATTTGCATTCTCGACACCCGGGGAAAGATCGTCCGGACAAACAGGAGTATCGAAAAGATACAGGGCCGCAAACTGCCCGATATCGCGGGCCGTTCGCCCTCGGTGCTTTTTCAGGACCCGACGGTCTTTGAAAAGCTTTTGGCAAAGGCATCCGAATCCGATGCGGGACGCGTAGAGAAAACGGATGTGAGCCTTGTTCATTCGTCGGGGGAAACGTATACGGCCGACATCAACCTGGTTCGACTGGTCGAGGAGGGCACCTGGGTGGGCTTTCTTCTGGTAATAGAGGACATGACCAGGAAGAAGGCCTTCGCCGATAAGATCATTCAGTCGGAGAAGCTGGCGGCGCTTGGCACGATGGCTGGCGGAGTCAGCCACGATTTCAACAATCTCCTGATGGCCATTCTCGGGCATATCCAACTCATTTTGCCCCAGGTCGAAGACGAGGAATTGCGGCGAAGGCTCCAAAGCATAGAGAAGGCGGTCTATGACGGTTCCAACACCGTGCGGCGCCTGCAACGGTTTACCGAGAGGGAACGCGACCCCAACGCGGCCATCCCCGTGGTGGACCTGGAAGAGGCGGTAAAAGACGTCATCGATCTCACCCGGCCCCGATGGAAAAACCTCATGGAAAGATCGGGGCGCACCATAGACATTCAACGCGAGCTTCAGCCCAACTGCTTTGCGGCCATCAATGCCTCGGACCTGCGAGAGGTGCTCACCAATCTGCTCCTGAACGGCATCGACGCGATGCCCCAGGGGGGAGTGATAACTTTTCGCTCCTACGTACACAGCGAGCAGGTATTTCTTGAGGTAAGCGACACCGGAATCGGGATGAGCCGGGAGATCGCCGATCGAATCTTCGATCCTTTTTTTACCACGAAAGGCATCGGAAACTCGGGGCTGGGGTTGAGCGTGTCGTGGAGCCTTATCAGCAGATACGGCGGCGACATTCAGGTAAAGAGCAAATCGGGCAAGGGCACCACCTTCGTCTTAAAGCTCACCAGGGCCGAACCGGCAAAGGGGCAGCTGATTCAAAGGGCCGATGACGGAACGGGTTCCTTTCGGTTGCTGCTGGTCGAAGACGACCCCGAGATCCTCAACCTGCTGCGGGATATGCTAAGGCTCAAGGGCCACCGCGTCGTGGCGCTGCGAGACGGGGAAAAGGCGCTGGAAATGATCGGTTCGAATAATTTCGACCTGGTTTTGACCGATCTGGGCATGCCGCTCATAAGCGGTTGGGAAATAGCCAGGAGCGCCAAGGCCAAAGACCCCAATGTCCCTGTGGTCATGATAACCGGGTGGGGGGCGCAGTACGAGGATACCGATCTTGCGGCCCGGGGCGTGGACCTGATGCTCTCAAAGCCGCTCAGCTGGGACAAGCTGCTCTGTTCGATCGAAAAGCTTTTGTGAGAAGAAGCGGGAGCGGGAAGCGGGGAGCATGAAGCGAGAAGAAAAGCCCCGTTAAGCCGCAAGTGCTATTTTTGATAGTAGCCCGTAAGGGAGGCCTTTCCCAGGGTCTTTCCCATCAGTGCCTGTCGAAAGCCTGCCAAGGAGGTATGCGGTTTCAGCTCCAGCCTGGCTACGTTCAGTGCGTAGAGGGTTATGACATAGGGGTGGGGGCCGGAACCCCGCGGGGGTTGCGGTCCACCGTAGCCGACATCACCGAAGGAATTGGCAAGTTCAACCGCGCCCGGGGGCATGTGCCTGCCGGAGGCGCCTGCGTCAAGCGATCTCGCCCCGGCCGGAATATCTATGACCATCCAGTGCACCCACATCCGGGCAACCGGGTTGTGATCGACAATGGACAGGGCCAAAGACCTGGTCCCTGCGGGTACGCCGCTCCATCGGACAGGAATGGAGACATTTTCGCCTCCGGCGGCCGTTCGCACATAACGCGCGGGAATAGAGGCCCCATTTTGAAAAGCGGGCGAGGACAGCTGCAGGGAAGTGCCCATGTGCATCGTGTCTGCTATCGATTTATTGACGAATCTTCCCGTCGGGTTTGTCAGGTTGAACGCCTGTGCGGTGAGAGGCAGGAAGGCTGCGGCCACAAACGCGAATATCGACATTCTGTTCATTCCGGTTCCTCCTTGATCCGAGTTTGGGTATATAATAGGATTGCAAAGAGGGAAAAGCTGCAATAATTTTTTCCGGACCACCACGCGGGAAGCAAAAGTGAACTGCAAAAACGTTTTCTCCAATGTTTTGGAATGCATCGGCAATACTCCGCTTGTCAGAATCAACCGGATGAATCCCAACCCCGCGGTCACGTTGTACGTGAAGTTGGAAGCGAGAAACCCGGCAGGTTCGATAAAGGATCGTACGGCCCTTTCGATGATCGAAGCGGCGGAGCGCGACGGGCAGCTTAGCGCCGGAAAGATTATCGTGGAGGCAACGAGCGGCAACACGGGAATCGGGTTGGCGATGGTTGCGGCGGTCAAGGGATATCGCGTGCTTTTTACCATGCCCGAGACCGCCAGTCTCGAGCGGCAAAAGATTTTGAAGGCTTTCGGGGCCGAACTGCTGCTTACCCCGGGGTCCCTGGGTACCGACGGGGCGATCGAGGAGGCCTACAACTTGGTGCGGGAAAATCCCGACCGGTATTTCATCACCGACCAGTACAACAACCCGGCGAATCCCGCGGCGCATTACGGGGGCACCGGTCCCGAGATCTACGCGCAGACCGAAGGCCGGGTCACTACGGTTGTGGCGACTCTTGGCACGACGGGCACGGCCATGGGAATTCTCCAGGCGATGAAGGAACGAAACCCGGCCATTCGGGTGATTGCCGTGGAGCCTTTGCCGGGCCACAAGGTCCAGGGGCTCAAGAACATGAAAGAGTCCTATGTGCCCGGTATTTTCGACCGGCATGTGCTGGACCGGATCGTCAACGTCAAGGACGAGGAGGCCTTCGAGGCTTCGAGAAGACTGGCCAGGGAAGAGGGGATATTTGTCGGAATGAGCTCGGGGGCCGCCATGGCCGCGGCGATGCGGGAAGCCTCCGAGATGACGGAGGGAGTGCTGGTCGCAATCCTTCCCGACGGCGGCGACCGCTATCTCAGCACAAATCTTTTTACGAAAACCGTTGAGCCCGATTTCCGGTTTTATGATCTGCTCAAACGCCACAAGGTGGAATTCAAACCGGTAAAGGAGGGCAAGGCGCGCATTTGCGTGACGGGCCCCCCTCTCGACCAGCGGCTCTCCATTGCCGATGCGCGCCGTTTTCTATTGGCTGATCTTCTTTCCCGGTTTTTCCAGGCGAAAAACTTCCTGGTAGACGAAGTCGTTCTTATTCCCGATTTCGACAGTCGCACCATAAACAGTTCGATTGCCGCGGGAATGTGCCTCGGACCCTACACCCAGCAGCGATTCGAATCCTTTCTGGGAGACCTCGATTCGCTCGGGATAAACAGGGCCTATCGATACACGCGAACGACCGAACACCTGGATGCGATCACCGAATTTACACGCGTTCTGATCTCGCGGGAGTTCGCCTACGACAAGCTGCGCTCGGTCTATTTCGACCTGTCGCAAAGCAACAGCTACGGAAGCCTTTCGGGGATCGATCCCAAGAAGGTGCGCGCCGGAAAAACGGTGGATCTTAGCGCCTATGAAAAACTGGATCCGAGCGATTTTGCGCTGCTAAAGCGTGCGACCCTTTCCGAGCTCAAAATGGGCGCTTACGTCAAAACCGACTGGGGAAACGTCATCCCGACCTGGCACATCTCGGCGGCTTCGGCGGCCATCCACGATCTTGGCCCGCAGATCGACATCGTGGTGAGCAGCATGGATTTTGTCTTCCCTCACCTGGAAAACGTGCGGGCGATCGGGGAAGCGGTTACGGGAATGCCCTTCGCCAACACATGGATGATCGCCGAGCGCATCTGGTCGGCAAAAAAGGGCAGAGCGCACGACCGGATCGATGAAAATAAGCCCGTGCAGGAACTCCTGGAAATGGGATTTACCGCCCGGGAGGTACGATACTGGCTGCTTGGCACCCATTACCGAAAGCCGATACATGCCGTTTCGCTCAATTTAACGAGCGCCGTCCGGGGACTCAGGCGCATCGACGAGTTTATCGAAAAGGTACGCTCCTTTGACGGGCAGGGAGAGGAAAACGATCAGCTCTCCAAGATGATCTTTTCTTTCGAAGAGGAATTTCTCGACTCGCTTGCCGACGATCTCAACATTCCACGCGCCCTGGCGGTGATTTTCAGCTTCATCCGTCATGCGAACCCGTTGATCGACCGGGTAAAGATCAGCGGTTCCCAGCAGCTGCAGGTGCTCGAGATTTTCCACCGCGCCAACTCCATCCTGGGCTTCTTCGACCTGAGTTCCCGGCTGCTCGGTGCTGCCGAGGAAAAATTGATTCGCCAACGGGAAGTTGCGCGAAAGGAGAAAAACTGGTCCGAGTCCGACAGGCTTCGGGACGAACTCATGAAATACGGGGTTCGCGTTGTCGACACCCCGGTGGGGAGCCGGTGGGAGTACTGCGAACCCGCGGATGTGGGAGGGGATGGGTAGATAATGTGCCTTATCGGGCGAGTTCCGTCCCGGGTCTACAGGGTTGCTCCACGTTGCAGGTAGCCACCAGGGAGTTGGTGTAGGCCCGGAAGACCCTGACGTTGCCCTCGGTGTTGGCGACCCAGATATTTACTCCATCGAAGGCGATACCGTCGGGGGCGTCACCGGCGTCGAAGTTTGCAATCAGACATCCCTGGGTGGTAATCTGGGTGAGAACACCGTTGGCTCGTACGATCCAGACGTAATGCCCGTCGGAGAAGATGCCGAAAGAATCGATGCCCACGGGGAATTTTCCCACCCGCTCCCCATCGACGGCGCTCAGCTTCGTGACCGTGTCATCGCCGTTGTCGGCCACCCACATGTATGCCCCGTCGAAGGCAATTGCCAGGGGTTGGTCGCCCGCCTTGTACACTCCGACAATACAGCCGCTCTCATTGAGCCTTGTTACCCTGTTGGTGCTGCGATTCGTTACCCAGACGGTAGAGCCGTCGAAAGCCATGCCCCAGGGATCCTCCATGGGAGTGGTCCAGAGCATTGTCCCATCTTCCCTGAGCTTAGAGACCGTACCCCGGTCGCCGCCGCTTGCAACCCAGATATACCGGCCATCGCAGAGGACGGCCCTGGGGTTCACACCGACTGCGTAGACTCCGAGCAAAGCCCCGTTGGCTGCCTTAAGTTTTGTGACGGTTCCGCCGGAATAACTGGCCACCCAGATATTTTCTCCGTCAAAGGCCATTCCCCAGGGGCCGGGCACTTTATAAGTGCCGACCAGGGAACCGTCGCCGGCCCTGAGTTTGGTTACGGTGTCGCGCGAGTAATTGGCTACCCAGATGTTTGTCCCGTCGTAAGCCACACCATACGGAGCGATCCCGATTCCGGGCACATTTGCCGAAACCGGCGTTCCCGCGAGGTGCAATGCCAGAAATGTTGCGATCAGCAGAAAAACTCCTCTTCGGATACTTTTCATTGCGCGGCTCCCTGAGGGATGAGGTTTTTGGGGAGGAACACAACTGATGGGGCACCGGAATCGCCCCTGCAAATCCACGTTCACTGAGGGGCGCGTGCGCGCCGCGAGGGTCGAGGAACGACACTCCGGCTGCCTGCAGACAAGAAAATGGCTGAGCAACCCTTCCACAAGGGGAACTGGGCTAGAAATCTTGGTATGTACAGGTAATTTGGTGTAAATATGGAAGAGATGACGGGAAAAATCGAGCAATTGACACAACATGAGTTCAGGGTTTCCGAGGAACTAAGCGGGCAACGACTCGATCGGTTTTTGAGCGCGCTCCTTCCGGATCTTTCGCGCAGTCATGTAAAGAGGCTCATACTGGAAAACCGGGTAGAGGTGGACGGGACGGCGGCAAAGCCGAGTCACGAGACCCGGGCGGGAGAATCGATTCGGGTGACAATGCCGGAGGGGCCGGGGAGCGAGGAGTCTTTACGGCCGACCGCGATGTGCCTGGATATACTCTTCGAAGACGAAGACCTGATCGTAGTGAATAAACCTCCCGGTCTTGTGGTTCACCCGGGGGCGGGCCACACGGAGGGGACGCTCGTGCACGGCCTGCTCGCCCATGGGAGGCTCGCGCTCCAGGGGGCTCCGCTTCGGCCCGGCATCGTTCATCGCCTCGATAAGGACACCTCCGGGGCGATCGTTGCGGCCAAAAGCGAGCGGGCCTATCTGAACCTGATAAACCAGTTCAAGGAAAGACAGGTCAAAAAAGAATATCTGGCGATGGTTTACGGGACTCCCAAAGAGCGCGAGGGAGAGATCTCCTCGCTTCTTGGCAGGCACCCGACGGATCGAAAGAAAATCGCGGTGCTTTCCGGCCGCGGCCGTCAGGCGCTGTCGAGATGGCGGGTCGTGAAGGATTGGGGGGAGGCTTCCCTTTTGAGCGTTCGCATCGAAACGGGCAGGACCCACCAGATACGGGTCCATCTCAGCCATATCGGACACCCGGTCATAGGCGACGAACCGTATGGGGGAGGCGGAAGGCGCGCGAAAAATATAAAAGCCGCTCCCGTGCGAGAGGCGCTGCTTGCGGCGACCCGGCAGATGCTTCACGCAGCACGGCTCGAATTCGACCATCCCGTTACCGGCGCCCGGATCTTGGCAATCGCCGCGCTCCCCGAGGATTTCAAAGAGCTCGAAGGAAAGCTCGATCTTTTGTATTGCTCCCCCGCCCCGTGATTTTGAGCATCCGCAGGCCATTGAAGATCACGAGCAGCGAAACCCCCATATCGG
>JBMFWU010000120.1:0-16911 GCA_049964955.1 Syntrophobacteraceae bacterium | reverse complement strand
GAGATTTATTCAATCTCTTTCCAATTTCCCAGGCTTCGCCTGGCGCACTCAAGGGGCTGCCCCCTCGGTTTTCGGCTTATCAAGAATTTTTCGTTGCGTCGAAATCCTCCCATATCGCCTGGAACAGCCCGAAACCTGGATCGGAGGCCAGGGTCCGACTTGTGACGTTATGTCAATCGGGACTCGCTTCGCGGTTTTTTAAGTCAGCCGAAAAGCTCGCTATCGGGACTATCTGAGCTTTTTCAATACAAAATCTTTTTTACTAAGGTCTAGCCACCTCTCTTTTAAGGTGATGTCGGTCATTGTTCCGATCGTTATTCTTATTTTGAGTTGATCCGGGCGATATGCGACTATTGAGATGAAATTGCTGAAGAAACTTGGCTCCAGAAAGGCCGAGCCAACGATTGCATTCCCGCCTATACGCGCAGTCTGGTTCGGTTCGTTGCGAACGCAGATACCCCAACCCTTTGGTATATTCGGAAAAGAGACTATCTGCCCACCGGAGATATTGACCTCGAAGCCCCCAATCCTCTCCCCATGTTGAAGTTTCAAACTGTTTGGAGGTATTGTTATGCTGACTTTCTCCTGACAAATCCCTGCTGTTGTGAAGCATAATAGCAGAATAGTCATTGGGGCGATGAGCTTCCCGAAAAATCTGAATATCATTCTTCCTTTCTCCATTCCACTCTTACATGGATCACCCCCGGGCCTTCATCGCAGTCCGGAAAGCCTGTAAGCTCCTTGTAAACTTTCGGCGTCAGGTCAATAATCCTGGTTGGGTGAGCCTGAAAAGGCCTAAGAACTCTTCCTCGCTTATCCAAAGCGAAAGGGCCGGTATCATTGACTTTTACGTTTAGGGCTTTTGATATAATTTTCCCATCACTATCAAGTCGAAACACATTCACGGCCTTTCCAAAAGTGCCTTTCCCATACATCGCGGCTGACCGGTCGTTGGGATCAAACGGCTTTTGGTCCGCTCTCAGCCCGCCAACAGAATCGTAACAGCTGGCGAGACCAGTTAATTGCTCAACATCTGAGGCCTGCGTCCCGCCCAGTAGGCTTCCCACATATTTGCCTGTACCGCCGGGATAACTACCACTCGCAAATGCATCTGGAACCGCAACCGACGGAATTGATAGGTTGGGCGCACCCATAGAGTATACCTCCAATTCAATGAACCGGCTAAAAACAAAAGTTAAGAACTTGCCCTCGTTTCACTTCCGTAGGATACCATGGACCATGCACGCCCTGCCAAACGGCAACCAGATGCGGCAACAGAAGTAGAAATAGAAATGGCAACCAGAAGCGGCAAAATAGAAATCGTCACGGGAGTAAAAACGACTCTTGGAAAAACAAGACATGCCTGCGAAGGCTGGGGTGACAACCGCTCCTCGCGCTTTGGCCGTTCGCTTTTCAATGGCGCAGATCAAAGTAGGCAGGCCGCTTGCCTTGTGCAAAGACCCTCCGGAAAGTCCGTGAGGGTCTCGCACAAGGCTTTACTCGTCTTTGCAGGTTTGGATCATGCGGTCGATCATGCGGTAGCCATCGCTAAAGGCTCTCGCAACGACCGGGCATCGAGAGCCGATTTGTACTCGGAATCCATCTCAGTCATGCCGCCGGGGAATTCATAGTCGTCCATCAACTCGACGAAGGGGTCGGGATCGAAGGCTTCGGCGCCGTGAACGCCCACTTTGTTCCAGATGCCCCGGGCGAGCAACTCCATCATCAGGACTGGATTAAAGGCCGTTTGGGCAACGACGGCGTGACAGTCCAGGCGTTCGAGGCAGTCCTCATTGTCCGCGACCTGATAGAGATAGACTTCCCTTGTCATACCGTCCTTTATGCCCTTAACCCAGGTTCCGGCGCAGGTCTTTCCCACCATGCGCCGCTGGATTTCAATGGGGTTGGGGGCGCACTTGGCAACAAAGTCACGGGCCGAAATCAACTGGCCGCCCAAGGGAATCGTTTTTTCCTTGCTGTCCAGGTTCAAAGACTTCAACGCCTTGAGGCAGTTGATGAACTCTTCCCCGAGACCGTACTTGAAGCTCACCTTGCGCAATCCCTTGTCGATGTAGCGGGGGATCAGCGCCACCTCCTCGTGTTCCACGTGCACCATCTCCACATCCCCTATGCCATCGGGCAACGTGAAGATCTCGGGCTCGGAGAAAGGCTCGAGCGTATACCAGCCCTTGTCGCGCTCCCACACCAGCGGTGGATTCAAACATTCCTCAATGGTCGCCCAGATCGAAAACCCGAACGTCAGGCTCGCACCCTCGAGCGACAGATTGGCGCCATCCCGAATGCCGATCTCCTCGATCTCATCGAACAGGTGCTTTTCCGCGTAACGGGCATACACATCGGCCATGCCCGGTTCCACCCCGGAGCCGACAATCGCCAGGATGTTTTTTTTGGCCCATTGTTCATGGCGAGCAAACTGGTAGTCGCCCAGTTTCACGTAGGGCTTTGTATAAGGGTGGTCGGGGTGCGGCTTGGAAAGCGTCATGGCGCAGTCCATGTAATTGCAGCCCTCTGCATAGGCAGTGTCGAAGATCGTTTCATTAAAAGAGGGGTCGCAACCGTTCATGATGGTGTCAATTTTGTATTTTCGAACAAGGGCCGTAATTTGTTCGCTGTTCCGGGCATCGACCTGTTCGGCCGGAAATCGTTCGGGGTTTTTGAGCCCTGCAGACACCGTCTGTGCCCTGGTAAGATCGTAATCGGCCAACACCATCTGCTCCATCCACCGGCTATCGGGATCGCGGCGATTGGCGATAACAGCCATAGCCTGCCCGACTCCGCCAACGCCGAGTAAGAGAACTCGCATAAAAATCTCCTTGGTTCGAGACATTCAACGGATGCTGCGAGACACAGAACAGCATCCCCCGCACGGATGCGGCCGATAGCAAAATCTCAAATCCCCCCTTCCCCCCTTTTCTAAAGGGGGGGTGATTGACGCCCCCTTTCTAAAGGGGGTGATTGTCGCCCTCCTTTGTTAAAAGGGAGTAATTGAGGCCCCCTTTTGTTAAGAGGGGGTAATTGAGGACCCCTTTGCTGGAGGGGGGGATTAAGAAGCGATCCGCCGCACTACAGGGAGCGAAGGGCAGGCGGAGGCACTCCCGGGCGAAACGGCCCATGCTCTGGATACCTGACGGGGAGGAGAAATTTCTTGTACGCTTTGCAAAGCGTTACCATGGGAAACCCGATACACTTTCTTTGCCGGCCCCGGCATGTGTGCCGACGGGCGGGGCAATTCCCGATTTATTGAGCAACTATCGTACCAATATATGACCCTGTCTCGTAAGCGGCAAGGTGAATCGCGTGCGTCGCTCGAGATCCAGATACTCGGATTCCATCTCCTCCAGACCGCCGGGAAATTCGTAGGTATCCATGAGACGGATGAAGGGGTCGGGATCGAAGGATTCGGGGGGACACACCCCGAGGTTCTTCCAGACCCCGGTGGCCAGAAGCTCCAGGATGATCACGGGCGTAAATGCGGTCTGGGCAAACACGGCCTGGCAATCGAGTTTCTGCATGCACTCCTGATTGTCGGCCACCTGGAAAAGATAGATCTGGCGGGTCAGTCCGTCCTTTCGCCCCTTGATCCAGGTACCCGCACAAGTTTTCCCGCGCATCAGGTGCCCGATCTCGTTGGGGTCGGGGGCGGCTTTGGTCAGAAACTCCCGCGGGGTGATGCTCATATTGCCGACCCGGATCTGTCTATCCGCCCGGTCCAGGTTTAGGGCCTGGAGGTTTTTGAGCGCATCAATGAATTTGCGCCCGAGTCCGAACTTAAAGGTGACCTTCTGCAACCCTTTGTCAATGTAGCGCGGAATCAGCAAAACCTCTTCATGCTCCACATTGACCATCTCCGTATCTCCGATCCCTCCGGGCAGATAAAAGATTTCGGGATCGGAAAAGAGCTCCGTGGTGTACCAACCCCGATCCCTTTCCCAGATCACCGGAGGATTGAGGCACTCCTCGATGGTGGTCCAGATGGAGAATCCGAAGGCGATTTCGTGGCCCTCCACGGTGAGGTTATTGCCCTCCCGGATGCCTATCTCTTCTATTTCATCGAAGAGATGCTTTTCGGCATAGCGGGCGAAGATATCGGCCATGCCGGGTTCCACGCCCGCGCCAATGAGTGCTAGCAACCCCTTTTCCTTCCACTGCCGATGGCGCTCCAGCTGATAGTCCCCCAGTTTCACGTAGGGTTTGTGGAAAGGGTCCTCGGGATGAGGCTTGGAAAGCGACAGGGCCAGGTCCATGTAGTTGCAGCCGTATTCGAACGCGGCGTCGAAAATGTTTTCGTTATAGAGGGGATCGCACCCGTTGAGAATCAGATCGACCTCATATTTTCCGGCCAGGGCGATGATTTCGGCTTTGTCCCTGGCCTCCACCCGCTCCGCAGGGAAACGAGCGGGGTCTTTGAGTTTTTCGGACACATACCGGGAATTTTCGAGTTCCGAGTCGGCCAGGACCATTTGGTGCAGCCAACGGGAATGGGGGTCTCTGCGATGGGCGATGGTCGCGATGGCTTCCCCTACTCCACCAGCGCCGATGACGAGTACTTTCATAACTGCTCCAGACCAAAAAGTGTCGCAAAAAGAGATGTGGACGTGTCCTGGCGTACCCTGCCGGTTCGACACCGAACCGGCAGGGACTGCCGCGGTTCTTTTACGAGTAAAACAACGCCACTTAGGACTTAGCCCTTGTCCAGGCCGCATCCAAAAGCTTCATCTTCTCGCCCAGGTCCCTCGTCGTATGCAGAGTCTTTAGCACCGCTTCCGACGGATAGATGGCCGGATCGTCGTGGTCGCCCTTATCGATATAGGGCATGGAGGCCTCGTTCGGCGTGGCGTATTCGTTATAGTCCGAAAGCTGGGCGCCGATCTTGGGGCTTAGAATGAAATTGATGAATTCGTTTGCCGCCTTCGGGTGGGGCGCCTTATCCGTAATCATCATGTTATCATACCAGATTTCGCTGCCCTCTTTGGGGATCGTGTAGGCCATGGGAATGTTTTTGTTTTTGTTTATCGCTTTGGCCGCATCTCCGTTGTAGACGATGGCCGCTACCGCCGTTCCGGCCACGACATCGTTTTTGGCCCCGACTCCCCCTCTAAATCCGAGACAGTCCGGATACTTCTTGACCTTTACGAGCAGATCGGCAGCCTTTTTCAACTGCGCGGGATCGGTCGAGTTGAAGGGGTAGCCCAGATAGAGCAAAGCGATGCCCATCATGGAGCGTTCGTCGTCAATCAGATAAAACGGTCCCTGGTTCATCTTCTCGTTAAAGAGCAATCCCCAGGTATTCTGGAAATTTTTAACCTTGTCTTTGCGGTATAAAAGTCCTGTAGTACCCCACTGGTAGGCAACCGAATAGACGTTTCCCGGATCGTTGGGAGAATTGCGGAACATCTTTTTAAGATTCTTAAGATTGGGAATAAGGGAATGATTGAGTTTTTGAACCAGATGCAGATGCTCCAAAGGTTTGATGACATACGAAGACGGAACGATTACGTCATACTCGGAGTCTCCGCCCGCCTGCAATTTGGCCATCATGGCTTCGTTGGATTCATAGGTGGTGATGTTCACCTTGATGCCGGTAGCCTTCTCGAATTCCTGAGGAATCTTGGGGTCGATATACTCGGACCAGATAAACAAATTGAGCGTCTTTTGCGCGGCCCATGCAGGGAGGGTCCATCCTACCCAGCACAGGGCGAGCGTCGCCACAGACAAAAACATAACCAACATTTTCCGCATTACGATCTCCTTTTTTGATTGTGACAGAAAAATAGATGCACCCTACAGGCCGGCCTTTCTCCTGGTCAGGCGCTCGGAACCGATCACCAACACAATGGTGGTCAGCATCATCAACGTGGACAGCGCATGGATTTCGGGCGTAACACCCCGGCGCACTGCCCCGTAGATATACAGCGGCAACGTCGTAGAAGCGGGCCCCGCAGTAAAAAAGCTGATAATGAAGTCATCCAGGGAGAGCGTAAAGGCGAGCATGGCGCCGGCGATGATGGCGGGCGTGAGCAGAGGAAGGGTGACTCGGCGGAAAAGATAAAAGCTGCTTCCGAACAAATCTCTGCCGGCCTCTTCGACGTCTTTTCCCAAAGAGACGAGCCGGCCTCGCACCACCAGGGCCACAAAAGCGAGCTCAAAGGTGATGTGCGAAAGAATCATATCGAGCAGGCCGGGCCGGAAGAGATCCGAAACGGCCCGCAGGAGGCTGTAGGCCACCACCAGGGCCGCGGCCATGATGATGTCGGGAATGACCACCGGAATATAGAGGGTTACGTCGAGAAAGGTGTTTATTTTTCGGGTCCAGGGGAATCGATCCATTCCCACGGCCAAAAGTGTGCCCAAAACCGTGGCCACAAGCGTCGAGACCACCGCCAGGACCATCGTGTTCCAGGTGTAGTGCAAAATGGCCTGATCGTGAATCAGCAGCCTGTACCACTTCAGCGTAAACCCGCGCCAGATCAGTCCGTAGCGTGTGTCGTTCACCGAAAAGACGGCTACCGAAATCAAGGGTATATAGGGAAAAATTATGGCGCACAACGCCAGAGCGATCACCACCGGGTGCAGTCGTCTCATAGTACGTCAAACTCCTTTTTGCGTCCGGGATCGGCTTTTTTGAAATAGACCAGGCTCACCAGGGTGAGCGCCATCAAAGCCATGCTGATGGCCGCCCCATAGGGCCAGTTGCGGCTGGCTCCGAACTGCTGCTCGATCAGGTTTCCGAGCAGCATGTACTTGCTCCCCCCGAGCAGATCCGGGACAACGAAGCTCCCCATGGCCGGAACGAAGGTGAGTATGGTGCCCGCCATGAGGCCCGGGGCCGTCTGCGGCAGGATCGCCTGCATGAAGACCCGCAGCGAAGAACCGTAGAGATCTCGGGCGGCTTCGACCAGAGACCAGTCCAACTGCTCCACGCTCGCATAGAGAGGCAGGATGATGAAGGGCAGATACATCGACACCATTCCCAGATATACGGCGAATGCGCTCGGATAGAGCGAACCGCCCGCGGGAATGAGTTTTAGCAGAGTCGCAAACCGCGCCAGCGGCGTTCCGGGCGCAAGGAGCAAAAACCAGGCATAGGCGCGAATGACCGTGTTGGTCCACTGCGGGACGATGACCAGAATCAGCCAAAGATAACGACTGCTTTTGGGGCGGCTGGCGATAAAAAACGCGACCGGGTAGGCCATCACGATGCAGACAACGGTCGTGACAAAAGCGACCACGACGGAACGCCAGATGATCATCAGGTTGTCAGCCGTCCAGCCGAAGGGGCCGAAGCCGAGCAGGGAATGGTAGTTATGAAGCGTAAAGCTCCAGATAACGTTGCCGTATTCGCCGCGTTTGGCAAAGGAGAGAAATATCAGGGCGATCCCCGGCAGCACGAGCAATCCCAGAAGCCAGAGCAGCCCCGGGGAAAGGTAGGTAAAACCGCGCAGGGCCAACCGCCGCCAGGTGGAAAGTTCCCCGTTCCAGATTATCTTCTCGGTTCTTTCAGTCATTGAGAATCACCAGCCTCTCCGGTGGCAGTTCCAGCCAGAGTTCGTCGCCCAGAGCGAAACGGCGATCGGGTTTCGCCTTGACCCGCAAGGGACCGGGTTCCAGAAGAAACTCCACCGAATTGCCCTGGTAGATGGTTTCGACGACTTTGGCCTTGATCCCGTTGCAGGCGGGAGCCTCACTGTGAATCTGAATCCGTTCGGGTCGAATGGAGAGCGTGCCCTTTTCCCAGCAGGGCGCCCCCGCCAGTTTCAGCTTCCCGACACTGGTTTCCACGCATCCGTTGCCGCAGCATGCCGAAATCAGGTTGGCCGCTCCCAAAAAATTGGCTACGAAGGCACAATTGGGATACTCATAAATTTCTTCGGGGGTGCCCGATTGAATGATTCTGCCCTGATTCATCACGGCGATACGGTCGGAGACAACCAGCGCCTCGGCCTGATCGTGAGTGACCAAAATGAAGGTTTGTCCCAGCTTTTGGTGCAGCCGTTTCAGTTCCAACTGCACCTGGGCCCGCAAACGGGCATCCAGCGCAGACATGGGCTCGTCCAGGAGCAGCACTTCGGGCAGGTTCACCAGCGCGCGCGCAAGCGCCACCCGTTGCTGCTGACCGCCGGACATCTGGTTGGCGTACCGCTTTGCCATTAGTGTCAAGTCGACCATGGCGAGCGCTTCGGCAACGCGCTGGTCGATTTCCTCCCTGGCAACCTTGCGCGAGCGCAAACCGAAGGCCACGTTTTCGAACACCGTCAGGTGCGGAAAAAGAGCATAACTTTGAAATACTATGTTCACCTGGCGCTTGTTGGCCGGCACCGCAGAAATATCCTCGCCTCCCAGCATCACCTGCCCCGAATCGGCCATCTCCAGCCCGGCGATGATACGAAGCAAAGTGGTCTTGCCACACCCCGATGGTCCAAGAAGTGTAAAAAACTCCCCCGGACAAATCTCCAGAGAGGTGTCGGCCACAGCGGTCAAGTTTCCAAAGGTTTTCACGACATTTTTGATGGAAAGTCCCGTTTTATTCCCTGAAATACTCATACAGCTCCCCAATCTACAGGTTTGCTCCACTAATCGGGCGCAGCTATGCGACTCGCAAGACCTGAGTCCATGGCAAAGACCCGGTCATTATGGCAACGACTCGATTCAGAACCGATAGTTTTACAGGAGAATTGACATAAACCCGAAGGCAACGCAAATCTACCCGATACTGTTTCCCCGCACTCAAGATGCGGGCTCGCTGAAAGAACTCAGCGCTGGCCGGGTTTTGCGTCGAACTGAAGGCAGATATATTTTCGGTGGCAGATATCGAATGAGAAGTCGGAACGTGCGGTGAAACTATCGAGGTCTTGGATTACACTTCTGATGGATGGTCCGGCTTTACTCCCGGGAGTACTCATACAGTTCCCCAATTCGTATTGGTTTTGGATGAATCGACCAGAGTATATCGGCGGAGTTGAAGGATTCGCTGTGGGAAGAAAGTGAGTTGTCAGGCCCGCCGTCAGTTTTTCTCTAACAAACTTCATGCCACGACTCCCACCTCAAATAGACCGATGGCTTTCACAAGACTGCCATGGAAGATAAGTGCACTTATTCAGGGAGTTACATTATCAAAAACGCCACAGCAGCGCAAGCTCGATAAGCCCGATCCCCAGGCAAAAAGGAACGTATATGTGCCAAAAAGAGGCAAAATCCGCACAACGATAATGCACCGCTGCATCCTTTTCCCGGCCGTTCCCGTTTCCTGCCGAACCCGATAGCCCCGCGAAACACCGAAAAAGGCCGGGCAGGAGAATGGCCGAATGGGGTCCGGCAATCCTTGCGTCGGGGGAAAGCAGAAGGAGTGCATGCACGGGTGCATTGCGCATGCAGATCGGCATCCCGGCTGCGAGCAATTAGCAGCCCCCCCCCGCCACGCAAGCGGCAAATTCTGCGGCGAGGACTCGCCGCTCACTGCGCCACAGGCAGCGTGCAGCGCATTTTTGTGCCGCCGCCGGGCCGGGAGCGAATTTCGAGGTTTCCGCCCGCAAGATTTGCTCTTTCTCTCATTCCCGCAATTCCGAGCCCTTCGCCCTCGCCGATACTGCCCACCTCGAAGCCGACCCCGTTATCGACGACGGTCAGCACGAGCAGATTGCCCCTGCGCCTGATGGTGACATCCACGCGGGTTGCGCGGGCATGCCGGGCCACATTGGTCAGGGCTTCCTGAACGATCCGGTAGGCGGCGGTTGCGACAATATTGTCCACCTTTCGAACGTCGGCATGTCTAAAGACACAGACGATCTCGGTGTGTTTTTCAAAATCGGCCGCATACCATTCCAACGCGGCAATGAGGCCCAGATCGTCGAGCACTCCGGGGCGCAGCCGCAAAGCGATATGACGCACGTCGTCGATGGTTTTATCCACCAGGCGGCACATGACGTCGGCGCGCTCCGAGGCTGCCGGATCGGTGTCTTTGAGTCTTTTTAGCAGCCAGGCCGAATCCATGCGAAGAGCGGTGAGCACCTGTCCCAGTTCGTCGTGCAGTTCGCGCGCGATGGCCGTTCGTTCCTTTTCCTGGCTTTCCATGATCCCTGCCGATAGATGCCGCAGCTTATCCTGCACCTTTTTTAGCTCGGTGATGTCGGTTGCAATGCCGCACACGCTTGTGGGTTCGCCCTGTTCGTCATAGAGCGGGAACTTTACCGACAGGTAGGTGTGCACTCCGTCACCGCGGGAGACGGACTCTTCAACCTGGCTGGGGCGGCGCTTGGCGAGCGTTTCCATGTCGGCCGCACGCAGACGATCGGCGATTTCGGCGGAAAAGAGGTCATAATCGGTTTTTCCGCACACATCGCCGCCGCCTATCCCGAAGAGTTCCTCGAAGCGGGAATTGACGAGCGAATAGCGGCCGTCCCTGTCCTTGATATAGACGACCGAAGGGGTATATTTTAGTATCCCCGTGATTTCGCGGGTCCTTTTTCGCACCTGGCATTCGAGGTTTTTGGAATACCGGCTCAGTTCGTCTCTTGCCGCCTTGAGGGCCTGCTCGCTGCGTTTGCGCTCGGAGAGATCTCTAGCCACGCAGACACTGCCGATGGTCTTTCCCCTCTCGTCTTTTAGCAGGCTGATGGATATATCCATGGGGACGATCCTGCCGTCCTTTTTCTTCATGAGGATTTCAAATTCGCGGACAAGCTCGTTTCTGCGCAGCCTTTGGAGCATCCGGTCAAGCTCGGCCGGGTCCTCGTAGAGATCGAAGGCCAATTTCCCGGCCAGCTGATCGAGTTCGTAGCCATAGATTTCGGCGGCGCGCCGGTTCCACAGGATGAACCTGCCGTGTCTATCCACTATACCGATTGCGTCGGCGGAATTTTCGATGACATTTTCCAGGTATTCTTTAGTTCGCTTAAGCTCTACTTCCGCCCGCTTCCGCTCCTCGATCTCGCGCGTGAGCTGCCGGTTGGCCTCTACCAGTTCGGCACCGTGCCGGGCGGTGGTCCGCTCCAACTCCTCATGGGCCTTTTCGAGCTCTTTTCTGGACTTCCAGATCTCGCATGCGTCGAGGCGCACCCGCAGTTCCGCCAGTTCCTGTATGAGCTGCTGCTTTGTCTTGTGTTCGTCTTTCACCGTTATAGCTTTCCGCTGCGAGAGGCCTTAGGAAAAAGGAAATGCAAAGCGCGGGGGAATGTTTCCCCCGCCCCCCCGGGCAGCGCAGCGGCGTGGGGGTGCAGGGGGCGAAAGCCCCCGCGCTTTTGCATATCCCGCGCCGTTGCCCCCCTCACAGATCAATGAGCTTGTTTCGGATGGCGAATCGGGTCAGCTCCGTGATATTTCGGACGCTTAACTTTCGCATAAGCCGGAATCGATAGGTATTTACCGTCTTGGTGCTTATCGAATAGGACTCGCCGATCTCTTTTGCCGACCTCCCCATGGCCAGAAGTCTCAAGACCTGGATTTCCCGGTTGGAAAGAGTATCGAGGAGGGATTTTTCCCGGTTGCCCCTGGCAAGTCTAAAGGCGACGGATTCGGCCGCCGACTCGCTCAGGTAGTATCCGCCGGCGTACAATTTCCTGATGGCGCTAACCAACTGTTCGGGCGCGGAGCGCTTTGTCATATAGCCTTTTGCGCCCAGCCCTATGGCCCGCACTACGTACTGTTCCTCTTCGTGCATGCTCAAAACGAGAACGGGAACTTGAGGATATTGCGAATGGAGTTGCGATATGACTTCAAACCCGTCGAGTTCGGGCATGGAGATATCGACAACCACGACGTCGGGGCATTCCTCCTTCACTTTCCCGATCACCTGCCTGCCGTCGGAGGCTTCGGCAACCACCGCGATTTCCCCGCTTTCTTCCACGACCCGACGCAGTCCGGCCCTCACGATGTCATGATCGTCGGCCAGGAGGACTTTTATCACCGCATCTCCTTATAAGATCGATCGCAAACCAAGCGGCCGGCGCATTTTCATCAGCCCTTGCGCGCTTCGACGACACAGTCCATTTTCTCTCCGGAACGAAGCAGTCTTGCGGCCGCAAACCCGGCTTCCTTCAGCCCCCGTTCGACTTCTTCGAACGTGTAGGTGTCTCCGCCGCGGGTATTTACAACCATGTTTATGGCGAAAAGCGCCCCCTGGGGAGGCCAGGTGCGCTCCGCGTTCATGATGTGGTCGCGAATGAGAAGTGTGCCGCCGGGATCGAGCGCACGAAAGATTTTTGCGAAGAGTTCCACGTTTTGCTTATAGCTGTTCTGGTGAATTATGGCAGAGAGCAGCGCCAGATCGCACCCTTTAGGCAGTTCATCGGAGTAGAAATCCCCTGGCTGGAGTTCGACCCGTTCGAGCAAACCCTCGGAGGCAAGTCTCTCTTTCGCCATCGGGATGACATCGGCCAGGTCGAAAATAACGGCCCGCAGCCCCGGTTCGCGCCTGAGAAAGGCGATCGTGTATGTCCCGGAGCCCCCGCCGATATCGAGCAACCTGCGATACCCGCTCAAATCGAGGGAGGAGGCGATTTCCTCGGAGAGGTTCCTTCCGATCGCGTGCATGGCACCGATAAAGGCGCGCCGGTTATCCATATCCATCGGTACGGGCGGCTTCGACTCGGAGGCGGGACCGCGCTTTACGACATCGGTCAACCCGCTCCAGGTCTCCCACAGCCGCTTCATGTGGAGAAGCATCGGAAGCGCGGAAGACTGTCTTTTGGAGGAGTAGCGACCGCTTTCTTCGGTGAGCGAATAGACCCTGCCCTCCTTTTTGAGCAGCCCGAAGGTCACGAGGCAGTCCAGCACCCGTTCGAGCGCCCGTTGATCCCAGCCGGTCGTTGCGGCAATCTTTTCCGCGCTGTCGCAGGAGTCGTCGATTTTTGTAAATAGATCCAGCTCGGCAGCGGTAATGATTATCCTGCTTTTCATAAAACCCCTGGCTGTCGTCATGAAATCGTCTGCACCCTGCATTCCCATTCCTCCTGCTCCCGGAATTCGACGAAAACCTTTTATCCTAAATGAAACAGCCGTTCCCGTCTCAATGTATAGCAAAGCGCAGCCGGAGGCAACAAAGCATTACCCTTTGGCAAGGAAGGCGACAGAGGGGCTTTAAAGAAGCATGTGCACGATTTATAGAAGGAAATAGTACAGGAACTTTCAAAACAAGCAGAAAGGTGACTGGAGGAATCGCGATGGAGGTAGTAGCCGACTTTCCGAGGGCCACGTTTGCCGGAGGATGTTTCTGGTGCACTCAGGCAGATTTTCAAAAGCTCGAGGGGGTGTTGCAGGTGACATCGGGCTATACGGGAGGACACACCGAAAACCCGACCTACGAAGAGGTTTGCTCGGGCAGAACGGGACACGTAGAAGCCGTGCAGATCGTCTACGATCCGCGCAGGGTAAGCTACGGGCAGTTGCTCGATTTTTTCTGGAAGCACATAGACCCGACGGATGCAGGGGGACAGTTCGTCGACAGGGGCTCACAGTACCGGAGCATCATCTTCTATCACAACGAAGAGCAGCGCGCGGCCGCCGAAAGCTCCCGGCTCGCGCAGGCAGGATCGGGCAATTTCAAAAAATCGATCGCAACAGAGATACTGCCCCTTTCCAAATTCTACGAAGCGGAAACCTACCACCAGGATTTTGATAAAAAGAACCCCGAGCGATACCACAACTACAGGTTTTTTTCCGGGCGCGACCAGTTCCTCGCAAACGTCTGGGGAAAGGAGACCTGAAGGCGGAAGCGGGAAGCGAGAAGCGGCAAGCAGCGACCCAATCACCCCCCTTTGCAAAGGGGGGCAGGGGGGATTTAACGGACGTATCCAGTTGATTTCGTGAGAAAATCCCCCTAAATCCCCCTTTTTCAAAGGGGGACTTGGGTTAGAATCACTCCGTTTCTTCCTTCCCGCTTCCCGCTTCCTGCTTCCCGCTTCCTGCTTCCCGCTTCCTGCTTCCCGCTTCCCGCTTCCCGCTTCCCGCTTCCCGCTTCCTGCTTCCTGCTTCCCGCTTCCCGCTTCCCGCTTCCGTCTTCCCGCTACAGCGATTCGGCATAAATTTCGATGGCGTGTTTGACCGCGATGCGCGCGCCTTCCCGGGCGAGCATATCGGTTATCTGGAACATGCAGGCCGGGCAGCTCGTTGCCACCGTCGAGCAGCCGGATTCTATGATCGTCTCGGCCTTGCGCCGGCCGATCGAAGCAGATATTGAGTAATACTGCATATTGAAGCTTCCCCCGCAGCCGCAGCACCTGTCGGCGTCCTTCATTTCCCGGAATGCATACCGCGGGTTCGAACGAATAAGGGTCCTGGGCTGAGCGGCTACGCCGAGGGATTTTTTAAGATGGCAGGGGTCGTGGTACGTAAGAAGAGATCCCTCTTTGGAAACCTCACCCTCCCCCGCCGCGATATGTGCCCGATCGACCAGAAACTGGCTTATATCCAGCGTTTTTTCGGCCAATTCCTTTACCCGGGAGTTTTCCTCCTCGCTCAGCCGGTCTGCAAACTGCGACCACAGCTTCCTGATTGTGGAGGTGCAGGTTGCGCAGGCGGTTACCAGAAAGTCGAATTCGTCGGGCCGGAATCGTTCAAGATTATACCGAACGAGCCTTCGAAACGTCTCGAGGTCCCCGGAGGCAAGGGCCGGTATGCCGCAGCAGCCCTGCTCCCGGGGCAGGAAGATGCCGATCCCGTTGTGTTCGAGCGCCTTAACGGCCGCATGGCCGATATTCGGGTACATCTTATCGATCATACAGCCGACGAAGAAGGCCACTTTCAACCCCGAGTCGCCGTTTGTGGGGACTTCGTCCACGCTTTCGCGAAAGGGAACAGGGGCGAAGGCCTTAAGACGCCTGTCGAGCCCCGGGATCGTGAACCGGGCGCAGGAGAGGCCGGAAAAATCGTCCGAAGGAACGAATAAGAGCTTCTGGAGAGGAGCGGCCACACGCAAGAGGCCGTCGAAAAATTTCGGCTGCGCGAGCATCCCGCGAAACACGACCTTTTTTACGGGACTGAGTCCCATGTAGCCGGCAAGGATCGTCCGGGCCTTGAAAAAAATATCGAGGACCTTCACCCCGCTCGGGCAGTTGGCGGCGCAGGAGCCGCAAAGCAGGCATCGCGACAATCGCTCCCGGACCCCCTCGGGGTCTTTGAACATTCCCTGGATGAGCCCTTCGAGGAGCGCGAGTTTTCCGCGCGCCACATCGGCCTCCCGGCCCGTTTCGGCAAACACCGGGCAGACCGCCTGGCACATTCCGCACCGCATGCAGACAACGAGTTGATCTTCGAGGCTTTTGACCAGATCGGCCAGCCTTTTCATATCGTACACGGTTTTCAGCCTCCGATGATTTTTCCGGGGTTCAGGATGTTATTGGGATCGAGCGCCGCCTTTATCCGGCGCGAATATAAAATTGCGGGACGACCCGTTTCCATTTCCAGGTATTTCGATTTGGACGTTCCGATCCCGTGCTCGCCGGAAAGTGTCCCCCCCAGTTCGAGGGCTTTTTCGAAGATGTCGTCGATCGCGAGCTCCACTTTCCCCCATTCTTCCCGGTCGCGCCGGTCGCTAAGGATCGTCGGGTGGAGGTTGCCGTCGCCGGCATGGCCGAAAGTCCCGATCTGCAGATCGTATTTGCGGCCGATCTCCCCGATCGCGCGGATCATGGCCGGAATTTTACTGCGAGGGACCGTGGCATCTTCGAGCACGGTCGTGGGCCGTACCCGCGAGAGGGCCGAAAGGGCCGCGCGGCGCGCCTCCCACACCTTGTCGCGCTCCGCGGCATCCCGGGCCACATGCACCTTCATTACGCCCATCTTTTTGCAGATCGCCTCCACCCGCGCGGCTTCCTCTTCGACCTGCGCGGGGTGCCCGTCAACTTCTATCAATAGAAGCGCTGCGGCATCAACGGGGAGCCCCGCGCGGCTAAAGTCCTCGACCGCCCGGATCGTGAAATTGTCCATGAACTCGAGGGTAACCGGGACGATTCTATCCGCAATGATTGCCGAGACGGTCTCCGAGGCTCCCGACACATCGGAAAAAACCGCCATCATCGCCTTTTTGGCGGCAGGCATGGGGATGAGCTTGAGCGTAATGCGGCTAAACACCCCCAAGGTCCCTTCCGAACCGACGAGAAGCCCCCCCAGGTTGTAGCCGCTGACGCATTTTACCGTTTTCGCCCCCGTTTTTACCTTCTCTCCGTTCACATCGAAAAATTCGAGCCCCATGACATAGTCGCGCGTAACCCCATAGCGCAGCCCGCGCAGTCCGCCGGCGTTTTCAGCCACATTTCCCCCGAGAGTCGAAACGGCCTGGCTTCCGGGATCGGGGGGATAGAAAAGCCCGAGCGCTTCCACGGCGGAGGCAAACTTAGCCGTCACAACCCCCGGCTGCACCACGGCATAGAGGTCCTGCTCATTGATTTCTTCGATTTCCTGCAAGGCGTTGGTAAGGATTACAACGCCCCCGGGGCCGGGGACGGTCCCTCCGCTCAAGTTGGTTCCCGATCCTCGTACGGTCACCGGCAGGCGGTTTTCGTTGCAGACCCGCACAGAGGCCCCCAGCGCTTCCTCCGACCGGGGTCTCAGTACAAGGGCGGGCATCGACGGGTCGAGCACTGCGGCATCGTAGGAATACGCATGCCGGTCGGCTTCTTCGCTGAAAACATTGTCTTTCCCCAAAATTCTTTCAAATTCTTTCAAAAGAGCGTTCCTGCTCATCTTCGTTCCTCTGGCGGTGATCTTATGTTTAAGAATTAAGCCAAACCATCGTATCGCCTTGAACATGGTTTTGATTCCCCCTTTTTCAAAGGGGGATCGAGGGGGATTTTAAGGGCTTCCGCAATAGTACGGACTTCAAATCCCCCCTTGCCCCCCTTTAAAAACTGGCAATTAGACACACTTGACCCCGTGGTTAGGGTCCATTTTTGAGATGGG
>JBMFWU010000119.1:0-16940 GCA_049964955.1 Syntrophobacteraceae bacterium | reverse complement strand
GCAAAAGAGCGGGGGAATGTTTCCCCCGCCCCCCCCGGGAATCGGTTCGCACGCGCGTTGCGCGTGCGAACCGATCGCAACTGAGCCGCGTAGCGGCGTGGGGGTGCAGGGGGCAAAAGCCCCCGCGCTTTTCTTCATGGCCCCTTTTTTTGACAATTTTGAGCCGGTAATTACCTTAAAATAGCTTTCTTATCGGGAATATCCTTTGCTTCAAACCTGGCTCAAGGAGAGGGAAATGACTCGATCGAGACCAATATCGGTACTCGCCGCTTGTTTTGCCATCCTATTCACGGCCTGCCTGGCCCAAGCCGCGGGATTTTCCTACATCAGCAAGGAGCAGCTGAAGTCCGAACTGACAAATCCGGATATTACCATCCTGGACGTGCGCACCCCGCAAGACTGGAATTCCTCCCAATGGAAGATACAGGGAGCGCAAAGACAATCGCCCATGGATGTCAACCAGTGGATGAACAAGTTTGCGAAGGACAAAACGCTCGTTTTGTACTGTGCCTGACCCCACGAGGAAACGAGCGCCCGTGTGGCGCGAGAACTCGCAGCGGCAGGATTTACGAAAGTCGAAGTGCTAAAGGGCGGCTGGAGGGAATGGCATGGCAGCGGTTACCCGGTGGTGAAGAAATAATGGTGGCGGCTCGCACGCGCCCTGCGCGTGCGAGCCGATTCCCGGGGGTACGGGGGTGAAAGCCCCCGCGCTTTTCCCTCCTCTTTTGTCAGGCAGCAGACATCTCCTCCGGAGCGGATGCTTCCACCTGTTCGATGGGCAAGGTGAGGATGAAGGTGCTCCCTTCTCCCGGCACGCTTCTAGCCGTGATGGTGCCGTTGTGGCGGTCGACGATTTTCCGACTGATCGTTAGTCCCATTCCCGACCCCTTATAGGGGCTGCTCTTTGCGTGAAGGCGCTGGAAGGGTTTAAAAATCAGGTCGAGGTACTTTTCGTCGAATCCGATCCCGTTGTCTTGCACGAATATCCGGCACGATTCCCCTTCGGACTGCTGTCCGTATACCTTGATGTGCGGTGCTCGTTCCCCGTGGAATTTCAGTCCGTTTCCAATCAGGTTTTGAAAAAGCTGACGCATCTGGGTCGGATCGGCCTGGATTTTGGGCAAATTCGAAACCTCGATGGTGGCCCCACTTTCCTTTACAGGGATTTCGAGTTCGTGCACCATTGCCTGCACCAGCTCGCTCAAGTCGACGGAAACGAGCGGAGCGGTCTGCGTGGAGACCCGGGAGTACATCAGAAGGGATTGAATCAGTTCCTGCATCCGGGCCGCCGCATTCTGGATTTTTTGGAGATAGAGTTCTCCGTCCCCGGGAAGCCCACCGGAGAATTCCCGCGCCAGCATGCCGGAAAAGATGGTGATTTTCCGAAGGGGTTCCTGGAGATCGTGGGAGGCCACGAAAGCAAAATCATTGAGTACCGAGTTGCTGCTTTTTAGTTTCTTCATGTAGGACAGGAGCTGCCGGTCGGCTTCCTTGTGCTCGGTAATATCCCGGTTGATCTCCAGAAAACCCGCCGGATCGCCTTTTTCGTCCTTTCTTGGCGCCCAGCGACTCTCGACAATGATCGGCTTGCCGTCCCGCCGGAAGTGACGCAACTCCCCACTCCAGCTTCCGGTAGTCAGAACCTGCCGGGTAATGGCTTCCACCGGTACGGGATACCAGGCTTTCAGAAGTTCCCCGGTATCTTTGCCCAACGCCTCCTCTTTCGACCAGCCGTAAGTCTTTTCCGCCCCCTTATTCCAGAATACGATCCTGCCTTGCATATCCCGCACGAAAATGGCGTCGTGTGCTAAATCCATGAGGGCCGACTGTTCCTTGAGGAGGGAAATATTTCCGACCAGCCGCTTCACCATGGTCCGGAGGGCTGAAAGCAGAACGCCGACTTCGTCATCACGCGCACAGGCAAGGCTCGCCGAATACTCGCCGGCTTCCACCTTCCGCGCATAGTCGGCCGCCTCAGCCAGCGGCCGTTTGATCCCCCATGCGGTCAGAAAGGAGATTATGAGGGCGATCAGTACCCCGGCCGACCCGCCGAAGAGGATCAGGTTTCTCGTTCTCTGGGTCAGTTTCACCAGGTTATCCTGGTGGTTTCGCAGCAAAGCTTGCTCCGTGCTCCTGATTGCCGATAGCTCGGCTCGAAGGGCATCCATTTTCTTTTTCCCTCTTTCCGAGCTGATGAAATCGATCACCGCCCGAAGAGGTTTCGCGCCCTTATCCACTTCGCCGCGAAGTTCTATCAATGGATTTACCTCTGAGGTCAGCCAGTTTCGGTAATCCTCGTTTAGCCGGACTACCGCGGCCTGTTGTTCCGGGTTGTGCGCAGTGAGAGTCTTGAGTGCTCGAAAATCGTTTTGAAGAGAACGAAGGCCCCTTGTATAGGGTTCGAGAAAGGTCGATTTGCCCGTGATGGCATACCCTCTTTCCCCGGTTTCAATATTGATCAGATCCGTTGTGAGCGCATTCACCCTGTCGCTCACCTCCCGGGAATGAAGGGTCCATTGCCTCACCAGGAGCATCTTTTCGATTGTGAGATAGCTGAATGCCAGCAAAGCGATGAAGACGAAAAGCTTCACCGCGGCGGCCAGCATTATCTTGGATGTCAGTCTCATGTTCCCGCCGTTTGCTTACACACTGCCCGATTACTGCAATCCCGACCCCCGCTTTCAGGACGGCGCAACTGCTTCGCCAATTCAGTGTCCATCTGGCCCCCCTTCAGGCATGGGCTGGACCGCATCTCCCCCTTTGCAATGGACACTAAATAAAAATAGACATTAATTTTGACAGAGTCTCCGCAAGCAAAGAAATTTTCGCGTTATTGCGTTAGGATCTGAAAATAATTACCGTATTTTAAATTTCACAATTTCAATTTTTCGATATTCAGGAAGCATGATGGAAAATTTCGATATTTTGGACGTGGTGATCGTCGGGGGCGGTCCGGCGGGCCTCTCGGCCGGGATTTTCGCCATGAGGGCGGCAATGAAGACCGTGCTGATCGAAAGGGGGCTGCCCGGCGGACAGATGGCGATCAGCAAGGATATAGATAACTATCCGGGTTTCCGGGAAACCAACGGATTCGATCTTACCGACAGATTCCTGGAGCACGTGAAAGGTTATGGACTGGAGATAATTCAACGGGAGGTACTCTCGATCGATCCGGGAGAAGAAACACACTCCATCCTGTTGGAAGAGGGGCGCACCCTCACCACCCGCGCCCTTATCATCGCAACCGGGGGAGTCGCCCGCCGGTTGAATATCCCGGGGGAAACCGAAAATCTGGGCAGGGGCGTTTCCTATAAAGGCAGTCCTTATGGAATGCGCTTAACAGAGTAAAAGAGGTGGATCATGCCCGAACCGGTTCCAGCCGTAGTTCTGATGGCCGATGACGATATGGACGATATCGATCTGGTACGAAAAGCGCTGAAGGAAGCCAGGTGCATTGTCGACTTCCGCTATGTGGAGGACGGGGAGGAGGCTATGGAGTATCTCACCGGGTCGGGTCGCTATGCGGAAGCCGAGCTTGCGCCTCGTCCGGATCTCATCCTGCTCGATTTCCACATGCCGAAAAAAGACGGGCTCCAGACATTGATCGAGATAAGAAAGGACCCGCAGATCCGCTCGATCCCGGTAGTGGTTCTCACGACTTCCAGAGATCAGGACCTGATGTTCAGGATTTACAGCCTGGGCGGCAGCGCTTTCATAACCAAGCCCACCGTCTATACGGATATGCTTAAGGCCATGGACCGGCTCTGCTCGTTCTGGTTCGGTACCGTGAGCCTTCCCGGCAAGGAGACGGGGCAAGGCAGTATTCCAAGGGGCGGCAACGGTCGGCCCCAACGCAACGAGCCCCGCCCTTCCATAGACTGATCCTCTTACCGAGGGGCTCAGAAACGGGCATTGAGGCCCAGTTCACCGCCGTAGCTCGACACCTGTGGATTCAGGAACACAACCGAGAACCCGCCTCGAAGCATGATCTGCGAGTTGATCCTGTAGCATGCGCCAAATGTTGCGGTAGCCCAGTCGGCCGCCGCAGGGACAGCCTCCAACGAATAAGACGGGGCCGCGACGGAGGTGAGGGAAGCCGTTACGGTGCGGTCCGTGCCGGCCCAATCGTGGTCCCATTCGACCTCCGCAAAGGGCTGCCAGTCACCCAGGGCTATCGATGCGCGCCAGCCGAGTTGGGTGACATAAGAGTTCCTTGTCTGGCTGCCAAAAGAGAGGGCCGTGACGCCACTTGCGCCTGTTTCCGTAAAGCCGTCGACATGCACCTGCTGAAGGACGGCGCCTGCCACCGGGCCGGTGGAAATCCGACCGAGGCTGAAGTCGCGCCCTGCTCGAAGAGCAAGCGAGGGAGACTGCCCCGTTGTGTCTGCACGGTCGCTTTCGGCAAAAACACCCAGTTGCACCCGGCGTGAGATGCTATCCTGGAAGAGACCATAGGCCCCGATCGCATTGGCCCAGGACCCTTCCCATTGGCAGGCGGCATACAGGCTCGGCGCCTCGGTCACCTCGTTGAAATCTCCTCCGGTTGAAAAGCCCTGTTCCTCGCTGCTTGCGGTAAACGCCAAACCCAGGATGAATCCGGGGCGGATCAGATAATCGATGCCAAAGGACCCGCCAAAGGGTGTTCCGGACTCATTGGAAAAGCCCGGGTCGTTCTCGATGGCGAGACTGCCGGCGCCCGCGTTTGCCCAGACATTCACTCCGCCCGGCCCGCGACGGGACATGGAAAGCTCTATCTGGCCCCGGATGGCGGCCGACCGAGCCAGAGTGTCCTGCACCGCGTTTTCTGCCAGAAGAGACATCTGGCCCGGGGCTGCGAGCAGGCTGTATTCATAATCCGCCTCGATCGTCTGTCCGGCCGTGGTCAGGTGTTTTCCGTCAATGAACAGGTACTGTTGCTGCTGAGCGGGGGTAAGAACTGCCAACAGGGCCGAGTTATAGGGGCTGGGCGCGTTATACGCAGGGGCGTTTTCGGCCAGGACCGAAGAGGCGGTGAACCCGAACTCGGCGGGATTTCGCACCACGTATTTGAAGAGGCTGTCGAGATCGGCGGGAACGAAGCGCACGCCGGCCCCCTGCAAGCTTGACCATATTTGCGTACCGTACCAGTAGGAAAGCGCGTAATCCGCAGCGTCGGCACTGTTGAGGCTCCCCCCCGAACCGGCATCGACAGCGTATCTATACAAATTGGGCACAAGAATCGTGCGTGCACCGGCCGCCTGTAGAACCGCAGCCTCTGCGGCCAGAGAAGATGCCCACCCCTTAAGGACGGTATCGGAAGCATTCACGGCCTCGGCATACGTCAAATCGTTGTTTCCGGTACTGATGACATAAAGAGCGTCGGGGTTGGCGACGCCGTTCCTGGAGGAGAGGTAGTTCCGGATCTGCTGGACACTACTGACATTGGCGGGGAACAGCAGTGAATTTATGGCGCTTAAAGACCCCCCGTCGGCGTAGTTCGTTCCTCCGCCCCCGACCGGTGCGGCGCTCAGTCCGAACTTTCCGGCAAGTATCGTGGTATTCATCACTCCATTTCCTGCGAAACCGCCCCGGGCGCCTTGAGCTATGGCGCCGACAAGCAGTTGATCGACCACCGGAATTCCTGTCGTATGATAGCGAAAATAGCCGGTATCCAGGGTACTGTCGCCAAAGCCGACGAACTGATTGAACGCCACGGCTCGCGCAAGGCATGGCGCGATCAGGGTGAGTAGCGAGATCAATGCGATTAGAGTTGGTTTTCTCAATTTTTCCCGTGCGTTGTCTTAGAACCTGTAACTGACGGAGGCCTGTCCATCCACGCCGGTGCTTTCCGCCGCGCCTCCCAGGAAACCGTCGACCCCGGCCTTGACCAGGATCGCGCCTCGCTCTGCCCTGACGTTCACCCCGGCATGGGCAAGATCGCGACTGTCAAAGGCTGAGTACTGGCTCACCGAGTAGCCGTAAATCGTCCCGGTGCTCTCTACCCGGGGATTTGCGAGCACCCGCTCGTACCCAAAAGAGATCGCCGGCACTACAGACCATTGCCCCAGTTGACGGCGATCCAGGTCGACGCCCAGGTCGAACAGGAGGCTGGAGTAGGTTTTGTCGATACCGCCAACGTCCAGGGCGAGCTCGCTGCCGTTTTCCCGGAAGCGGTCAAGACTCACCCCGCTCACTCGAATCCCCGTTTGCAGTGTGACAGTAAACGGGGCAAGGCGAATAACGTCGCCGAAGGTTGCCAGGCCGCCATAAAAGGCGCCGTTGGTTTTTCCGTTTGCTTCCCCGAGCCCTGCGCCCAAAACGCGCGTGCTTTCGTACTGCACCGAACCGGCATCGGCGCGGGCGCTCAGAAAAGGACCGGCATCAAGACTCGAAAACCCGTAGCGTCCGCCAACCGTTGCCAGAAACGTCTCCACAGTGGCGCTCGCGCCGGCGCTTGCAACCGAACCCCAGTCGTAGCCAAGGCCAAGATCCGCGCTGGTCTGGTCGTTACAGCGGCGTGTGAGGCCTTCGAGCGTGCCGGCGTTATGTTCCGTGCTGGAGGAAGCACCCCCGGAACCGCCGGTCCAAAAACCGCCTCCGAGGCCGGACATCCAGAAGCGTGTCCGGCCATCCTGGAGATCGCGGCCGCTCGCGTAGGGGGCAATCGCCTCATCGATCCACTGGGAGCGGCGCAACAGAAAGGAAGCGGCATCGGCGTGGACCTGCCCGCCGACCCGGGCCTGGACCCCTCCGAGCGTACCCGCGTCTATGGCCGACTGTAGGTAGTAGTTATAGGCGGTATAGCGACCCGAAAGAGGAGAGTTCTGGAGCGCGTTCAAAAGCCCCGCACCGGCGGCCGCGTTTCCGGAAAAGGTGTTTTGTCCCGGAAGTGTCTGATAGTAGACCATCTTGGCGCGCAAAACGTAGATGTCGGCCTGCGTCAGTCCCAATCCCCGGGTCAAATAGGCATTCATCGACCCGTAGAGAGCGCTTACTTGATCGAGCGCAGTCTGCAGATAGTAGGGTTGGACCCCCAGAACTACATCTGCGTCTTTACTCGGCAACGTTGTCTGGAGCTGCGCCCAGGTGTATGCGATGAGCTTGGCCGTATAGAGGTTGGTGGCCAGATAGTCCTGCATGATGGTCGCCTGCGGGACGCCGGCTATGCTTTCCAGGATGACGGAGGTCCACCCGGTGCGGTCCTTGCCCGCTGAACAGTGGTAGAGATCGGGGCCGGAGTCGTTTGCCAGGGTGAGCAATACCGTTCGAAACCCGTCTCGATCGACCGGATCGGCGACAAAATTGGAATAGAGGCCCTCCATATAGCTGATCGCCGGAGCAATAGAGTTGCTAAACGGCGGCTGAGGCGGCGGATTGGGTGTACCATAGATATTGATGTTGGTAAAGATCGTGCCGTTGGGCACGATATCGGGATTCGAAGCGATCTCCGAGGGGGTGCGCAGGTCAATATCCCGATCGATGTGCAATGAGGACAGAGTTGCCTGGTCCGCTGTGCTGAGACTGCTCAGGGCATCGGTCCGATAGAAGACCCCCGTTCGCATCACGCCGCCGTTACTCGTTGTATCGGCATAGCCGGTCCCCCCATAGAGAGCCGAGATTCCCGCAAGATCTCTGAAATTCGGCGCTGAGGAGAGGATAGGTGTGGAAATCGCTTCCTGCGCGTATCCGCAGGAAAAAGGGAAACAGAACAGGAGTGTGACAGCACAAAGGAAAAAATGTCTCATTGAAATCGCCTTATTTTGAGAAAAATGAATCGAGTGCTTTTACTATCGGCCGGGAAGCCCGAGATCTTGACTGGAAACCTGTTCCCCTGAGGATATAATCTCCATGCAGATGCACCCGTTACAGAGACGACCGTTTTGGGGAAAAGTGAAGATGCATAACGAAGATTTATCGGCCTACAAACTGCAGGCGGGCCTTCTCGCGTGGTTTGGCGAAAACAGCCGCGGGCTTCCTTGGCGTGAACGCTATTTGCCGTACCAGGTCTGGATCTCGGAGATCATGCTCCAGCAGACCCGGGTGCCGACAATGCTGCCCTATTATGAGCGCTGGATGGCGCGCTTTCCCGATGCATCCTCCATTGCGGGCGCGCCCGAAGACGAGGTGCTGCGCCTTTGGGAAGGGCTCGGCTACTATGCCCGCGCACGCAACATTCAAAAAGCGGCGAAGATTCTGGTGGCACAATACGGCGGTGAGGTCCCGCGCAATTTCGATCTGGTGCGAAAACTGCCCGGAATCGGCCGCTACACGGCAGGAGCGATCATGAGCTTCGCCTTCAATGGAGACTACCCGGCAGCAGACGCAAATGCGGGGCGAATTTTCGCCCGACTCTTCGATATCGCCCACCCCTCGGGATCGAAAGAGTTTGCCGAGGCCGTCTGGAGCGCCGCGACAAACCTCCTGCCCCACGGGAGGTCGCGGGAATTCAATCAGGCGCTGATGGACCTCGGGTCGCTGGTTTGCCTCGCCAAAGACCCGGCATGCGCGCAATGCCCGATCTCCGACTGCTGCGCCGCGTTCCAAAGAGGGCTTACCGGCGTGCGGCCCGTAAAGGCCGGCAAGAAAGTAATGACGCAAATCGAAAGAGTCGCCGCCGTCATGCTTCGAGACGGCAGTATCCTCATTCGCAAAAGGCCCGCATCGGGTCTTATGCCTAACCTTTGGGAACTGCCCGGCGGAGACGTTCCCGAGTCCACATTGCCGGAGCAGGCCATCGGGCGGATCTGGTTCGAGGAACTGGGCATCCGGCTCGGCCCCTTGGTGAGCCTGGGCGTGACGAAACATGCCCATACATCGTTTCGCGTGTTGCTGCATGCGTTTTTGTGCAACGGAGGCGACCCTGCGCCCGGTCCGCTTGAACCCGGCCAGAAGCTGCGGTGGGCATCCTTAAATGAGATGGAAAAGCTTGCCTTTCCTTCCGCCCACCGCAGGATCATCAAAGCGTTGCGGGAACGGCTCGATTAGCGGGCCGAGCTATCCTGCTGCTGATGAATGGCGAGCGATATACTGTCAAGGATCGGCAATCTTTCGCCTGTATTAATTAGTAAGCATCCGGAAACCCCAGGGCGCGGGGGACTCGAATCCAAGTCCCCCTTTGGAAAAGGGGGATTTAGGGGGATTTTCCAGATAACTCGGCTATATACCACTTTAAAATCCCCCCTGCCCCCCTTTGCAAAGCTTTGCAAAGGGGGGCATCCGGTCCAGTACGCGCCCCTGGATCGGGTTTCCGGACGGAACCCAATTAAAGAGCAGGGCGAGGCAATCTGTCAGCGGCGACACGCCGCCGCCTCGACCCGGCACGGAACGTATCTGTGCATCGGCGTCCCCAGATGATCGCGGTTGGTGTTTTTGGTAAGCCGGTTTACGTTGGCCCCGTGACTCTTTCCCTCATAGACCAGCCCGAAGCCGTGGGGCATGGAGACATGTCCCTTTCGGGCGCTCGTGGTAATTTCCAGTTCCACAAGCTCGGAACCCGCCTCCGTGGTTACCTGCGCCATCTGGCCGTCTTCGAGCCCGAGGGCCTTTGCGTCCTCGGGGTGCATGGCGAGGGTGCACCCCCGGAAGCCCTTGTTCCAGGCCGGGTTTCTCATAAGAGTATTGGCGTTTGTGCTTACGTGCTTTCCGGCCATGAGAACCAGGGGAAACTCGGGCAGGGGCTTTAAAAGTTGTATTTCGCTCTCGGCATGCAACCCGTCGATCGTTTCGATAAGCTCGGGGATGTGCATGCACACACGAGAGTCGTCCGTTTTCAGTTGCTCGAAGTTTCGCTCCGGATCGAGCTCGCCTATCCATATTCCTTCGGGGTGCTCGAGGATTTTGCGGAAAATGTCCTCGCCCTGCGTCGGCCCCGCCGTGAACCCCGCGCGCGCGGCCGCCTGCCGAAATGAGGCGGGGGCCGTTTGAAGAATTCCCCACAACGCTGCGAGATGGACCGATCCGAGAGTTTTCCCGAGCGTTTTTGCGACGATAAAGGGAAGGCTTCGCGCCCCCCCCGGCTCCTTTGCGATGTGCTCGCCAAGAGCTGCGGCAAACCTTTCACGCCCCGCCCGGGCAGCCTCGTACAACCCTTGGGGTATCGGCGGGATAACGCCCAACCGATCGGCCAACCGCACGAGAATCTCGCCCGCCTCGAGCGCTTCCCCCTCCGGTTCGACGATCGGTCGTCGCATCTGGAAAAAAATTCCGGGGAACGTCCACGCGAAAAACGTCCCGTCCCACGATTCATAGCCGCTTCGCGCCGGGAGCACATAGTGGGAAAGGCGCGCCGTTTCGGTCATGGCCACCTCGGTGGTAACAAGCAGGTCGAGCCGTTTAAAAGCTTCCTCGTACGCCGTCGTGTCGGCATAGGAACGAAGAGGATTGGAGCCCGAGACGATAACGGCCCGCAACCGTTCGGGGTTATCGGACAGGATCTCCTCGGGCATGCAGTTTGGCGGGTAGGTCCCGGCGACAGGGAAAAAACCGGTGGAGACGGTCCTCCATGTTTTCGGGTCATTTTCGTCGGATGTAGACCCTATGGGCATGAGATGGCCGGGAATGACCGACCCGCCCCTAACTCCAATTCTTCCGCAAAGCGCCTGAAATAGTATCGCAAGATAGGAGGCCGCGGCGCTGTGCCGGTTCATCATGACCCCCAGATCGTAGCGAAGGCATGATTTGCGGGAAGCAAACAGGCGGCATACCTCGCGAACGCGCTCGTAATCGAGTTCGCAGGCGGCCACGGCCGCCCTGCAGTCGAAGTTTTCAAAAGTCGACCGCACAAGATCGAACCCGGAAGTGCGCTCCTCCAGGTAGGATTTGTCTTCCCACCCTTCGGCAAGAACCATGGCGATCATCGCCTTTAAAAGAAGAGCGTCCGTCCCGGGGCGGATTGCAAGATGGATGTCGGCGATTTTTGCCGTTTCCGAAAGGCGCGGATCGACGACAATGAGGAGTTTATCCGGATCTTTTGATATTCTTTGGAGGTGCCTTGGCGCCTGCGGGACCTGGTGGCTCTGCATGCCGTTCCAGCCGATTGCGAGCAGGAGATCGGTATGCTCTATATCGGGAACCAGGTGTATGTATTGGCGACCCAAAGTGCGTCCGTGAACCCAGAACATCCCGGAAAATTCCTGGGCCAGAGCGCTGTAATGATACTGTGAACCCATCGCCCGCAGCAACCGCACACCGAAGGCGGCCTCGAAATGGCAGCCCTGCCCGCCCCCGCCCATATAGGCGAAAGAGCGTGGGCCGTTACTGCCGACGATCTCCTTCAACCTGCCGGCGATCTCGCTTAGCGCCTGCTCCCAGGACACTCGTTCAAAACCCTTTTCGGTTCGCTTCAAGGGAAACCGGAGCCTGTCGGCGTTATGCTGATGAAAGGCCACGTTCAGCCCTTTACGGCAGGCGTAGCCGTTGCTTCGCGCATTGGCCCGGTCCCCCCTGGTTTTGACTATCCGGTTATCCCGGACCTGCGCTTCGAGCCCGCAATTTTGGGCGCAGAGCACGCAGCCCGTCTTGTAGACTTCGGCCATGGCGACTCCTTTCCAAGTCCCGAGAAGAAGAAATCGTGACGCATCAGACCCTTTTGTGTCGTTCGAGCTTATCGGTGAGATCGGCCTTCGCCTGCGCCCTCAATGTGGCTCTCAGGATATGCGCCTCCATCTGGTTTTTGGGAATGCTCGGCTGCTGCTCTTCGGGCTTTCTTACAAGCCTCAGGGCCTCCACCGGGCAGGTGGAAACGCAAAGACCACATCCTATGCACCGATCGGGTTTTAGAGCTGCACGCTCGTCCCCCATTTCAAAGGCCTCCATCTGACAGCGCTCGACACAGGTCCCGCAGCCGATGCACTCCCCCTCATCCAATTCGACCCGGAAGGGAGTCGCCGCGATATCGGCCGGCGCCGGATACCGTTTCAAATTCTGGAGGACCCCGCAGCAATCCCCGCAACAGCAGCAGATATTGACAATTTCCTGCGAATTGCTCGGCTGGAGCACCAGGCCTTCTTCATCAGCTTTTCTTAAGATCTCCAGGGTCTCTTCGAGGCTTATCACCCGCCCAAGGCCGTTTCGTTCGTAATAGTCGGCCCCCCAGCCAAATACCAGGCAGGCCTCCATCAACTTTCCACACCCTCCGCCCCTCAGTTGGTGCTCGCGCCGGCAGATGCAGGGGGCCACCAGAAACTTTTTCTGCCCCTTCACCAACTCCTCCGCCTGTTCGTAAGCAAGCACCCTGACATCGGCCTGGATGCTCCTTCCAACAGGAATGGTCCTGAGCTGCGGCAAGGAATGGAACGACTCTCCGGCAAGAAACGGGAAGTACTCCTCCATGTCTTTCACAAAGCCTTCGTCGAGGTCGTTCACGTGATATTCCCAGATGCCTATGATGAACTGTGAGGCCATGTAGGAAGGGGGCGTCCCGGGACGTACGATGCTGAAGATCAACCCCCTCCCGGCCATTTGTTCAAGCAGCAACCCGGCTTTTGGCGCATCCATCCCCGCCCTTTTGGCGATCTCTTCGGCCGTTTCCGGTTTCATGGACAGAAAAGGCGCCATTTCCGCTTCTTCAGGGGTGAAGAGGCGTCGTAAAATCCGCAGCTCCACGCCACTTTCGGTCGCCGGATACCCCCCGGGCAGACTGTCCAGATGTCTTCTCAGTTTTTCATAGACCTCGTTCATGCTGCGTTCCTTTCATCGAAAAGATCTGTTCATACCAATCGGTATATTTCAGGCCAAAAAAAATTTCAAACCGCCGCTTGAGCGATCAATTCCTCGATCAAATCAAGCGAGTTCATCATAAACGATTTTTCACCCGTCACCTTGGAGAGAAAGCTTCCCCCTTCGATGAGCGAAATGAACAATTCCGAGAGTCTTTCCGCATCGGCTTCGCGATTGATTTCTCCGGCTTGCTGCCCGGATAGAATCAAGCCCGCGATGGTTTTTTTGAGCGACCCGATCGCCTCTGCCGCCAGCTTTCCCAAAGTCTGATTGGTATCGTCTGCTTCCGTGGCCGTATTCAAGAGCGGGCACCCGCCAAATTCGACCATGTTTTTATACAGTTTTTTGTATGCCGCAGGAATCGCCCGCAGTTTTTGAACGGCAGTCTCCCCCTGCCCTATCTCCCGGCTGAGGTAGCTTACCAGGTTATTGATGTTGTATTTGAAAACAGATACGGCCACATCGTCCTTATCCTTGAAATTGCCGTAAATGCTCCCCTTGGTAAGTCCGGTCGCACGGGTAATATCGGAGAGGGAGGTGCCCGCAAATCCTTTCCTGTTAAAAACGGGAGCAGATTTTTCGATAATGAACTGTCTGGTCAGTTCTGATTTGGTAAAGACATTTTTTCCCATGGTTTCTAACATACCGAACGGTATATTTTTGTCAAGAAAAAATTTCCGACATGCTTTCGGAGGAGATGTGCAGTCATGGTCCACGGGGGCCGACGGGCAGCGCCGGGTTTAAGCCCCGGAAAATGGGATAGAACCCGTATCGATCCTCTCCGGCCTAGGCTTTTATCCGTGGTCATCCGTGTCTGAAAGCTTTTAAAGCAAAGGTGACACGGATAGACACGGATAAACAAGGGAAACCTGGCATGGGCGCAACCAACCTCCGGGCTCTGAATGCTATGAAACAGAGGAACAAGGACTGCAACGGATCGACAGAACCATGATATTGTAAGGGCTTTTGTGCCCGCAACGCTACGCAGCCATCCGAACGGGCATTTCTCCTTGTATCATTTCGGCCACCCGTTCGGCGGTAGCCATGCCCATGGTCCAGCCCAGGGTGCCGTGGCCGGTGTTTAGCCACAGGTTTCGAAACTCGGGGCGCCTGCCGACATAGGGCAGGTTCGAGGGGGTGGCGGGACGAAGGCCCGTCCACGGATGCAGGTTTGCCAACACCCAGTCCGGATTGCGAAAATCCATGTTCGAAAAAAGGCAGGGGAAAAGCTCGGCGGCCTTTTCGACAAGGGGGCGTATGCGATGGTAGTGGAGAGATCTGTCCCAGCCGGCAAGTTCGGCCGTCCCCGCCACCCGCAGATGCGTTTCGAGATTGCTGAATACCAGCTTGTTTTCATCGTCGGTGAGGGAAACCCGCGGGGCATAGCGAGCGTTCGTCGGGTCGAGGGGCACGCTAATGCTGTAGCCCTTGGCCGGGTAGATATTCAAAAAAATACCAAGCTTTTGTGCAAGAAATGGCGACCAGGGTCCCAGACACAGGACAAAATGGCGGGCGCGGAGAAAATCCTTCGATCCGTCTGATGAAGTGATCTGTGCCTCGTATATCTCGCTTCCATCGGATACGAGGCCGTCGAGATTTACGCCGAAATGAAAACGGACGCGGTACCTTTGTTCGCAGATCCGGGAGAGCGCCTGGGTAAAACGGCGAGCATCGCCCGATTCGTCATCTACCGTATAGGTGCCTCCGATGATGTCTCGGTTTTGGGCGAGCGCGGGTTCGAGAAAATCGATTTCTTCCCTGGTGACCGGTTTGCGGCGGCAGCCGTTTTCCGACATAAGTTCGGCAACGCGCTTTGCATTTTCGAATTCGACGGGATTTCGGTAGAAATGGAGAATGCCGAGCGACTTTTGGGCATATTCGATCTTTTCCGCTGCCCGGACCTGCCGGTAGAGTTCTCGCGAGCGAAGAGCGATCCTGACAATTTCCAAAGTATTGCGATCGGCGGCGGATTTGCGGCACTGCCAGAGCCATGAAGTCAACCACAGCCACTGGCGCCAGTCGAGTCGGGGCGAAAAATAGAGGGGGCTATCCTTTTGAGCAAGCCACCGGAACACCTGTTCGGGCGCTCCGGGATGCGCCCAGGGTTCGGCATGCGACACGGAGATCTGGCCGCCGTTGGCATACGTTGTCTCGAGGGCCGGCGCGGCCCTTCGCTCCAGCACCGCGACATCCAGCCCCGCCCTGGCCAGAAAATACGCAGTCGCAATCCCCGTTATGCCCGCCCCCAAAACCAGGACGTCGGGCATGAGATAATCATTCCGATCCGCCGCCATTTTTTCGCCTTTCCTGTTGCAGCTCTATTTCCCACGATGCAATCACCGGATAAACAACCCTTTCTCTTAAGATAAGCAATGGATTTGCGATGGCGAGGCGGTGGAGGTGACGAGGAATAGACGCTGATTTGGACGGAAGCGTTCTGAAACGTATCGACCGCAAACTCGGTGATGTCTTTCTGCGGGAAGATTTCAGCGACCTGACCGGAATGTAAAATTAAACAAGCCATTTTGATTGACGGTATTTCTGCACAGTCATATTCTAAAGCAGGTAGCCAGACTTTATCAGACCAGGTTTGGAGGAGTCGGGATGCTGTTGGAATATATTACTGCGGCGCTTCGCCATGCAAAATATGAGATACTGTCCGAAGATGGCAGCTATTACGGAGAAATTCCAGAATGCAATGGGATCTACGCCAATGGAAGGACGCTTGAAGAGTGTCGAGAGGAACTCCGCGAAGTTCTGGAGGAATGGGTTCTGTTTCGGGTTCACAAGAACCTTCGACTGCCCGCAATTGACGGGATCGAACTTATTATCAGAGAAGTGGCCTGATGCCGCCCTGGGGGCCGGGCACAAGAAGAGAACTGATCCGGCACCTCGGGCAGTTGGGATTTGAAGGCCCTTACTCCGGCGGCAAGCATCAGTTCATGGTCCGTGGCTCTATCACCATCCGGATTCCCAACCCTCACCAAACGGATATCGGCAGGGAACTTCTCAGCAAAATCTTACACCAGGCAGGAATTAGCAGGGATGCCTGGGAGAGGCTGTAGGGGATTATTTTCCCGGCTGAATCCTTCCGTTCAGATTACTGCCATTCGGCTGAATAAAATGAACTGAAACGCGCCGGCTTGAACGATTCTGTGTGCACCAGAAAATGTTGACTTGTCAGATGCGGGAATCATGACGAGATTGAGTTAAGGAGGATATGTCTACGACTGCAGCTTCGCTGAAGCGGTCGTGGACAAATGAAAGGCCATTGGATTTTTAACGCGGCGGCATGAGGTCCAATGCCGCAGTGAGACCGCGCACTTCAGAGGCGTTATGGTGGAGATTGAGAGAATAATCGACGCGATTCGGCGGGGCATGATTCGGATAAGTGATTCTGTCGACGAAGAAGCCGAGGCTGGCGATCTGACGTTCGATGAGATTTTTTCCTCGGTGCTTCACGGGGAGATCATTGAGAGCTATCCGGTTGATAAGACTTATCCGGGCTGCCTCGCTTTCGGGAAGACATTTATCGGTAACCCGATTCACACGGCTTGGGCTTATAACGAAGAAAACGAGTGGGCAGTTCTTACCACTGTGTACCGCCCTGACCCCACCCGGTGGATCAACGGGCGGGAGAGGAAGATGCAATGATGCCATTTGAGAAATGCCCGGTATGTGGAAGTGAGATGGTGGTAAAGGAGGTTGAAAAGCTTCTTCGGGGCGGGCTCAACACAGCGACCGTCAAAGTAAGCGCAGAGCTCTGCCTCCGATGCGGGGAGAAACTCTACTCACAAGAGACGATCCAATGTTTTGAGCGCATCAGAGAAAAACTCAGCCGTCGTGAGGTCTCCGAATTCCGGCCCCTGGGTCAGTCCTTCCTGGTGACAAGCTGCGATCTTGAGAGCCTCGCATAGATCCGGGAAAATCCTCTCCATCGCCTATTGCATCGGTGTATTCGTACAGGTTCTCTATCCGCCTTGTCGCCTCCGCGCAGGGCATGCGTGCTCTCAAACCGGTTGCAGTCTCACAGCTTTTCTTCCGGGCCCCATGTTTTCACTTTTGAGCGAGCCACCGGAACACCTGTTCGGGGCCCCGGGTTGCGCCCATAGTTCGGCATGCGACACGAGGTCTGGCCGCCGTTGGCATAAGTGGTCTCCAGGACCGGCGCTGCCCTTCGCGCCGGCGCAACATGCAGCCCCGCCCTGGCAAGCAAGTACGCAGTCGCAACCCCCGTTATGCCC
>JBMFWU010000118.1:12165-17104 GCA_049964955.1 Syntrophobacteraceae bacterium | reverse complement strand
CCCTACACCTGGGCAGAAAATACGGACTTTAGGTTTCTTGTAGCTCGCTGGGCATTAGTGGGCCGGAGAGTCCCATATCGTCTTCCTCATGCACACGAAGCCCGCCCCCTCCTCTCACTGAGTATCCACCAGGGTCTCGAGTGTGGAAACGGGGGCTGTGGGATGCCCGATGTTCTCGATGATGGGGTAATCCCGTGAGCATCTCCCCCGACTTGCCCCCCACTCTTTCCCGGGCTATATTGGCATCATGATGATCTACCGGAGGACATCGAGATGCGTACCACATTGACAATTGACGACGAAATCCTGGCCTCACTCAGGGATTTGGCTCATCGGAGCGGCAGGCCGTTCAAACAGGTGGTGAACGACGCGCTGCGAAAGGGGGTTTATGCACTCGAAAATCCGGAGGCAAAGTCTTACAGATTGTCGCCTGCCTCACTGGGGGCCGTCCGTCCTGATATCAACCTGGAGAAAGCATTGAGATTGGCGGATGAGTTGGAAGACGCGGCAATAGCCATGAAACTGGAGCTGCGCAAGTGATTCTGGTGGACGCGAACCTGCTTGTCTACGCGGTGAACCAGGACCTGCCCCAGCATGCCCGCTCGCGTGCATGGCTTGAAGATGTACTTTCGGGAACCGAAAATGTGGGTCTGCCGTGGGTGGTGATTCTTGCTTTTTTACGCCTTACTACCAGCACCAGGGTTTTTGAGCGACCAATGTCTGTTGAAAGAGCCGTCGCTTATGTTGAGGAATGGCTGGCGCAGCCGATGGTGTCAACGGTTACGCCGGGCAAAAGCCACTGGACGATCCTGCGAAGTCTGCTGCTCGACGCCGGAACGGGAGGAAATCTGACAACGGATACACATATCGCAGCTCTCGCCATTGAATGTGGGTACACCGTTTACTCCGCCGACAACGATTTCAAACGGTTTGCCGGAATGCGCCATATAAATCCGTTGACGGCCCTCCCCGCATAGATCGTGGTGGTTGCTTTCCTCAGGAGAAGAGTTTGTGTTTGTGGATCTTCTTGTAGAGAGTTTTGCGGTTGATGCCGAGGACCTCGGCGGCCCGGCTCTGATTGCCGCCCACAGCCTCAAGAACGGTCAGGATATGATCTTTTTCCAGCTCTTCCAGAGTTTTGGGCTGCTTTACGGCGGCCTTTCTGTTGGCAAGAAGGTTCGTTGGCAGATGCTCGGGCAGTATGGGACCCGATTTGGCGAATATCATCGCCTTATTGATCACCGATCGCAGTTCTCTCACATTTCCGGGCCATCCGTATTCGGTGAGCACCTGCATGGTCTCCGGGTCGATCGAACTTTGGCCGCCTTTTCTTTCCTCTTTTCGAACGAAAAGGGAGGAAAGGGCCTCGATATCCTCGATGCGGTTCCGTAGCGGCGGGATCATGATTTCGATGACGCCCATACGATAGAACAGGTCCTGGCGCAGGGTCCCCTTGTGGACCGCATCGTCGAGATCGAGGTTGGTCGCCAGGATCAGCCGGGTATCGATCTCGATCTCCTTGGTTTCGCCGACACGGCGGAATTTCCTCGTCTCAAGAAACCGCAGGAATTTCTTCTGCAGCTCCAAATCGATATTTCCGATTTCATCCAGAAAGAGCGTTCCTCCGTGGCTTTGCTCCACAAGGCCCATTTTCCTTTCCATCGCGCCCGAAAAGGCCCCCTTGCCGTGTCCGTAAAGTTCGCTTTCCGCAAGGTTTTTGTTCAACAGCCCGCAATCGACGGTAATGAAGGGACCATCTTTTCTGTGGCTTTGCCGGTGGGCGTAATAGGCGAGCACATCCTTTCCGACTCCCGTATCGCCCTGGATCAGGATAGTGTTGTCGGTGGGCGCCGCCTTGTCGATCAGATCGTAGACGGCCTGCATCGATCTGCTGGGGCAGCGGATAAATTTCGGGAGCCCGTTGTTGGAACTCTGCACCTGTACGGCTGCCTGGCTTTCGGAGAAATTGTCCAAGGCCGATTGTACGAGTCCCAGCAGTTCGTCGAGCTTGAAAGGCTTTGTGATATATTCACGCGCCCCGAGCTTTAACGATTCCACCGCCGTTTTGATGTCGCCGTAGCCCGTAATGATCAGCACCTCGGTTGACGGAGATTTCTTTTTGAGTCGCCGCAACACTTCCATGCCGTTCATTCTCGGCAGCCTGATATCGAGCAGCACTACGCCAAACGTCTGGCTATCCAGGAGTTTGAGCCCTTCGGGCCCATCCTTGGCAGTCTTTACTTCGTAGCCCTCGAGTGTAAATTCGCTTTCAATCAGGTGCCTGATGCTCTGTTCGTCATCTATCGCCAGAATCTTGCCTCGACTCATCGCTTCGCTCCTCCGGCTTCCCGGAAACATACCTTCTGATTACTATACGGCGGCGGCAGGAAAACGGAGGATGAACGCCGTCCATTTATCCCCGGCGGTATTCACCTGGATATCGCCATTGTGATGCTGCATGATGCTGTAACAAATAGAAAGACTGAGGGGAGTGCCTCCGATGCCCGGACGAGCAGGGGGATTGGGATCGAGGCGCCCCCCCAGAACTTCCTGCTCTTTGTCGCAATCGGTTCCCCCATTGGAGATCACGACATAAACCAGGTTGTCCCTGCTCTTCGTACGAACGGTAAGAGTCCCCGAATCTTCGGCAATCTCCAGAGCATTGCTCAGAAGATTTAAAAAAAGGTGCTTGAGTTCCGATTCATTCCCGACGATCCACCCGGAGTTCTCTTCGCCGTTCACCACGTTGATCTTGATCCCGCTATTCCTGGCGTGCTGACGGATCAGGGCGGTTATGTCGCCTATAACCTGGTTTACGTCGAGCACCTCTTCGTCGTCATTGGATTTATGGCTGAATCGAATGAGGTTCTGTATGATATCCCTGCAGCGATACGCTTCATCGTTTATGATCTGGAGATAATCGTTGAAATAGGAAAAGAACTTGTTGTCCCTGAATTCGGGAAGTGTTTTGAGCCTTTTGAGCAATCCTTCCGAAAAGCCCGCGATCGAAGTCAGGGGATTGTTGATCTCGTGAGCGATTCCGGCGGCAAGAAGCCCTACGGCCGCCATCCGGTCGGCCCGCATCATATTGAACTCGTACTCCTTGCGCTCGGTTATGTCTCTCATAAGCAGTATGACCCGATCGATCTTTCCCGAAAAACCCCTGACGGGAGAAGTGGCCCACTCGATGCACCGCCCCGCATACTCCCCGCTCCGTATGACCATCTCGCCGCGCAGCGTCTCTGCTTTTGCGATGGTCATGAGCACCGGGCATTCCCCACACACCACGTTTTTGTGGTAGAAGGCTTCGTAGCACTTCGCTTCGACCAATTTTCCCTGAGGAAACATCCTCCGCTGGACCTTGTTTACAAAAACAATGTTAAGGTCCTCGTCAAGGATGGTCAGCCCGTCGGTCATATTGTTGATAATCGCTTCGAGTTCGCTGTGGCGCTGCGCAAGTACGGTGCTCAGGTCTTCGAGTTCTTTTATTTTCGAACGTACCTGTTTGAAGTGACCGACTTTTGAGTAGCCGAGCCCCTTAAAATCCGGCGAAGGGGATGTGAATTCGTCTTTAGCCATAAAAAATGCTCATAATGCTTCGCGGTAAAGAGTCTCAATCTCCGCTTTCGAATAGCAGTAAGGATTTGTCCGCATGCAGATGTCGTCCTTGGCCAGTTCGGCAAGCAGGCTTATATCATCGGGATTTACGTACAATTGGGAGAGCCTGACCGGGAGTTCGAGATCTTCTATCAATTTCGAGATCGCCGGAAGCGCGCTCCAGGCTGCTGTCTCAGGGCTCATTCCCTGTATGTCGACGCCCATCGCCCTGGCGATTTGTCCATATTTTTCCAGGGAATATTCCATGTTTCGCCGCACCACCGTAGGCAGCAGTATGGCGTTTGCGATTCCGTGATGAATGTCATAGATACCGCCCAGCGGATGAGCCAGGGCGTGCACCGCGCCCAAAATCGCATTGGAGAAGGCGATGCCCGCTTCAAGACAGGCGATGGACATCCCCTCGAGCGACTTTATGTCTTTGTATCTCGTCGCGTTGACCAGGTGTTCGCTGACCAGCTCTATCGCATGAATGGCGTGCGGGTCGGTGAGGGTCCAGGAGAGCGAGGACACGTAGGCTTCCACGGCGTGGCTGAGAGTGTCCATTCCCGTGGCTGCTATGAGTTCGGCCGATTCGGTCTGCAAAAGGCGCGGATCGATAAGGGAGATTTCGGGCATAATGGCGCGGCCCAGTATCAACATTTTCATCCGCTTGCGGGAGTTGGTGACCACGGCCATCTGGGTGACATCGGCGCCGGTGCCCGCGGTCGTCGGAATGCACACCATCGGAGGAACAGGCTGGGTAACCAGGTTGCATCCCTCATAATCGTGAATCGAACCGTGGTTCGACACCAGAATGGCTATCCCCTTGCCCGTATCGATGGGACTGCCGCCACCGATGGCGACAATGACGTCGCACTCTTCTTTTTCGTAGACCCGAGCGCCCTCTTCGACATGGAAATCTCTCGGATTTGTGACCACGTTATCGTAGACGACGTATTTGAGACCTTCGGCCTTGAGAGAACCGATGGCCTCATCGACCCAGCCGGCATCGATTATGCCCGGGTCCGTGACGAGCAAAACACGCTCTCCCCCCAGCCTCTTGGCGCATTGACCGGCGAACCCGAGAGACCCCAGACCATGAATGATTTCCGGTACTTCAAATTTTTGCAAAGAATCATACCCGCTCATGCTGACTCCTCACTCCTTCACGCCATTTTCATCCGGCCTTGATGCGGAACCGGCAGCATTGAACGAGGAGGTCTTCGCAGGTCATTTCGAGGTCGGTAAGAAGGCGATAGGAAAGATCATTTGAATCGGAGTGTTCTCTCAGAAATATGGCTTTTTGAATACATTGCAGCAGAGTTTCTTTCCCTTTGACAGT
>JBMFWU010000118.1:8535-12065 GCA_049964955.1 Syntrophobacteraceae bacterium | reverse complement strand
GGTATGCCTGTCCGGTTGTCCCATCCCCTCAGTTGATAATATTCATCCTTCATCTTCTCGAATTTATCCCTGTCCAGCACGGCCCCTTCGTATTTTCCCTTGGTCAGGGGCTTTTCGAAAAACTTTCGGGGAAGGGTGTCATCGGCGCGCCGCAGGCCCTGTCGTACGTCGAACATTCTCTCCAGGTTTCGGATGCGCTCTCCTGCCTCCACAAGTCTTTCGGGCGCCCAGTCCTTGCCGGTCGCAAGATTGAAAAGCTGGGCCGCCTTCTCCACATTGTGGTAGATGAATATGCTGTAGGGCCACGAACAGACCCCGAGGCTATCGACAATCCGCTGATCGTGCTCCGAGACGATGGCAGACATTGCCTTGCCGTTGTAGGAGGAGGGGATTGCAGCCTCTTCACTGCCGTACTGAGATTTTCCGACCTGTTGGAACCACTCCGGAGCGTTGTGCCAGTCGACTTCGAGAATGCTGCCGCGAAGAGGCAGGGGATCTCCCCTGTGGCCTACCGCCTGCATGAGCGCAGAAGCCTTGAAGGCGCGAAATTCGTAGGGGTGCGGCGCCAATCCTTTTACCACGTCCAGTTTATCGACGGCTTCCGGGCCGAAATGTTTCGCCGCCGTCGTCTGGCCCTCGGCCATCATATCGCCGTAGCCTTCACGCAGACCTATTTTCCGGATCGTCGAAAGAATCGCCTCCCTGCTTCCCCGCTCCATGGGGATGCCGTCGGTGTCTTTGGCCGTGATGATACCCTCATGGTAGAGTTCCATGAGAAAGCCTATGGAAGCGCTCGCCTCGGTTGTATCCAGCCCGAGCCGGTTGGCAAGGCGGGTGGCCTCCCAGAAAACATTCATATCGAGGTTCCAGACCGCGCCCGTAAAACCGCTCCAGGGCTCACATCCCGTAAAGCCCTTTCCGATTTCCGGGACCACCAGGAAGTTCTTGCACCGGACCGGGCACGAAAAACATCCGATATTTTTGAGCTGATGCTTTTCGACAAAAGCGGGTCCGCCGTAATTGTTGATGATCTCGTCCCAGTGCACATCTTCAAAGTATCCCACCGGGAAAAAGCTCAAGGAGTACATCCAGGGGACCGATCGGCACACGCCATAGGTGGAAAGCTCCTTGGTCGCAGGATGTTCGCGGATCTCGCGGCTTATCTCGACGGAAAGAGCGAGCATCTCATCGGGCTTTGCCACTCCGACCGTCCCGGAGCCGCGCACGGCGACGGCCTTGAGATTTTTGGACCCCATCACCGCGCCAATGCCGGTTCGTCCCGCCGCTCCGGCCACCTCGGTGATAAGACACGCAAAGCGCACGAGCTTCTCCCCGGCCGGACCGATGCAGATGACTTTTATCTCTGGGTCTCCAAGCTCCTGTTTGATCAGTTGCTGGGTTTCGAAGGTATCCTTCCCCCACAGATGTTCGGCACTGCGAATTTCGACCTCTCCATCGTTTATCCAGAGATAGCTGGGTTTTTCCGCCTTGCCCTTGATCACGATGTGGTCAAATCCGGCATATTTGACCTCGGGCCCCCAGTAGCCGCCGAAATTGGACTTGCCTCTCAAGTTGTTCATGGGAGAAAGGGCCGTCACGTCGGACCTGCCCGAGGAAGGCATAGCGGTGCCCGTTAGCGGGCCCGTATTGAAGATTATCGGGTTGGCGGGATCGAAGGCATCGATTCCGGGTTTATAATTGTCATAGACCAGGCGAACGCCAATGCCTCTTCCCCCCAGGTACTTGTCCACATAGGGTTCGGTCGGCTCGATGCCGATTTTCCCACTGCTCAAGTCGATTTTTAGAATTGAACCCACCCATCCATTCATACTGCCAACTCCTTCCCGCTCACTTGTCTTCGAGCAGCTTTTCGACCTCGGCCATCTTCCCTTCGGCCAAATCCTCGGGCACGAATGTCTGGCCGCACTTCGGGCACCTGTAAAGATCTACGGGAAATACGCTCCCCAGATACCCCACATCGACCTTTCCGATTTCAAGGGCAAGCCCGCACCGGGAGCAAAGCCACTCCGATTCGGCTGCCTCTTTGTCTTTCACAATCGTGCTCCCTCTGCCAGTTCCATCCTGTGGCTGTAGGCGTTGTAGACGATAAACTCCTCTCCGGAGGCTCCGTACTCGACCCAGTAAGTGACGGCGGCGGGTTTCCAGTGGGCCATAAAATGGTTGGTCCGGCCGCTGCGAAGCTTGCTTCCGCTGCTTTCAGCAAAATCGATCACCTTCTGGATATCCGAAGCCAGAATTTGCCTTCGCTCCAGGAGCTCTCTAACTTCCTCTGAAATCCTTAGACGGATCGTCCCGTATTTTTCCATTCCGATCGGTTTTTCCCCCCAAAGTTCCTGGAGCAGCGCGTTTTTAAGCCGCGCCCTGTTCTCGCGGCGAAGCGTATAGCCGGGACCTTTTCGCTCCGCAAAATCCCGCGAAGGTTCTCCGAACAATAGATCGAGCAGGTGCCAGGTCCTTTTTCCTCTCGATGCCAGATAATCGCGGCACATGGCGCAATAAGCCAGGTAGTCGGACTCGCTCAGGCCGATTCGCCTGTCGATGACATTTTTTGCCAGTTCGGGGTTTGCAAAAAACATCAGTCCCCCGTAGCCGCAGCATTCGGTCTTCTCGCCGGAAAGGGCCAATTCCTCAACTTCACAACCCAACCGGCGCAAAATATTTCGCACGGCCTCCTGTATGTGCTTCTCATGTCTTGTGCTGCATGCGTCGTGAACCGCCAGGGGGCCAACGGGAAAAGAGCCGATTCGCGCAACATCGGGCAGGTCCGAGCGGTCCACTACTTCCCACAAAGAGAGAATGGAGGCCCGGGGAAGATGGGTCTTGAAGATCTCATAGCAGGTCGAGCAGGCAAGGATAATTTCTGGCCGCTCCATTTCTTCCCACAGCGCTTCGATTTCCCGGAAGGAGTCGGAAAATAGCTCCGCCCTTCCCGACCAGTGAGCCGGAGCTCCGCAGCAGCGCAGCATGAGACCGACACCGTCTTCGAGATTTTCACACAAAAAACCGTAGGTCTTCCTCACGTGGTCGGGGCTCGAAGCACTCAACTGGCAACCGGGGAAAAAGAGGTATCGGCAAACGCTTCTCCCCGGTTGACGCCGTGTCAGACTGCTCATTTCACCGTCACTGAAAAGCATGTCGCGGATCGGAAATTCATGCGCCGAAGGGGGCATTTTGCCCTGCTCCACCATGATTTGCCGGGCCTTTTTGCACACCAGCCCCATGTTCAGATCTTCGGGGCACACCTCTTGGCAAAGCCCGCACAGGCTGCACGAATTGATGAGCTTATTCGCATGCCTGTGCCCCATGACGATCGAAAGGTTGTTGTAGATCCGGCGCACATATTTTTTGGGGTAGCTCTTGAAGCTGTTAAGATACTCGCAGACTTTCACGCACTCGAGGCACTGGCATTGGATGCACCGTTTTGCCTCCCTCACCGCCTCTTCCTTCGAATAGCCGCGCGAGGAATCCGACATGGCGGTCACAGGCAGGGGCGCAACCGATTCGGTGCT
>JBMFWU010000118.1:0-8435 GCA_049964955.1 Syntrophobacteraceae bacterium | reverse complement strand
TCTTCGGGCAACTGCTCCCCGGGAAAGCGGAATAGGGACCCGCCGAGTCGGGATTCTTTTTCGAACACCTCGACCGAGTACCCCTTCTTTGCCAGGTCGAATGCCGCCCCAAGGCCGCTCAGCCCCCCTCCCGCAACGGCTACCCGCTTGTTTTTGGCGGGCACGGAAAAGCCTGCAGCCTTTCGCTCTTCAGCCCAATCCAGGCATGCTTTCTCAAGATCTCTCAGGGCCACCGCATCCCCCGCCTCGCCTCGCTTGCACGCGGCCTGGCAGGGATGGTCGCAAACCCGGCTGATGATTCCGGGAAACGGGACACTTTTTTTAAATATTTTGGCCGCCGAGGTGAAATCCCCTCCGGCTATCGCCGCAGCCATGGCGCGGGCGTCCACGTGAACCGGACAGGCGGCCGCGCAGGCGGCGGGCTGTTCCTGAATGCACCTGGCTTCGAGCTTACCCAGTTCTTCCTGATCCATGCTGCAAGACTCTTCTCAAATCATGAATCGTCCGTCGAACCGAAATCCGGGCTGGTGTCCATCCGGAAACCCTGGAATGCGCCGGATCGATTCGAACCAAAGTCCCCCTTTGAAAAAGGGGGATTTAGGGGGATTTCACAAATAAATCAGCTGCATACTCATTTGGAAATCCCCCCTGCCCCCCCTTTCACAAAGGGGGGGAATTCAATCCGGGCCGCGCTTCAGGTCGGGTTTCCGGATGGATATGAGCTGAAATCCACCGCGGAGCCTGGCCCCGCGGCGGATCCAAACGGTTGTGCTCCGGATTTTACTTTCCGGCCTTAAGAGTTTTTCCGGCCTGAAGACCGGCCAAAACCTTTTCGGGCAGTACGGGAAGCTTCGTGACCCGTACGCCGCATGCATTGTAGATGGCATTTACAATGCATGCGTGCGGAGAGGTAAGGGGAAGTTCCCCGACGCCCGCCGCCCCGAAGGGACCGTGCTCCCGCGGCGTTTGCACGTAGTGGATGTTGAAGTTATCGGGGATGTCCTTCGCATACGGAATACCGCAGGCAATCAGGCTCGTATGCTTTTTGAGATCCTCGAAGTCCTCGGTGAGCGCAAGCCCTATGCCCTGCGCGATGCCGCCGTAGATCTGGCCGTCCACGACAAGTTTGTTATTGATCTTGCCGACGTCGGCTATGATCGTAAACCCTTCGACCTTTGTCTTGCCGGTCTTGACATCCACTGCGACTTCGCTCATGAACACTCCGTACATGTAGACGGCGAAGGGCTTGCCCTGTCCATTTTCATCGCATGCCGAACATATCGAAGCCGCCCATTTGCCTTCGTAGCGAACGGGGATGTTTTCCGCGACCATTTCGCCATAGGTACGAAAACCGCCGCCCGGCTTTTTCATCGCGGCAAGCAGCATCTCGCATCCCACCTTGATGGCGTTTCCGGTTACCACCTGCTGACGGCTTCCGCCCGAGGGGCCGCTGTTTGGCGTCACGGCCGTGTCGTTCATGACCAGCTTGATTCTCTCGGGCCCGATTCCCAGGGGGCGAAGCGCCTCATGGGCGGTGCCAAGAGTTCCCATATCGGCGCCCTGGCCGTGGTCCTCCCAGCTCGTATAGACCGTTACGCCCTCTTTGGTCAGCTCGACGTCGGCCTGGGAACCGTCAGGGCCGTCGAGACCGCAGCCGTAGATGCCAATCGATACGCCCACGCCCTTTTTGATATCGCCGTTCGATTCGGCCTTCGCCTTCTCTTTGGCCTTCTGGTAGAGCGGACGCATCTTGTCGATCATTTCCTGGAAGCTGTACGCATCGGGCTCCTGACCCGTAGGAGTCGTGTCGCCCGGGCGGTAGGCGTTGAGCGCGCGGATCTCGAGCGGATCGAGCCCTGCCTCTTCCGCCAGCTCATCCATCAGGACCTCGCTTGCAAGAAAACTCTGGGGAGAACCGTACGCGCGGAAAGCCGATCCCCATGCATGGTTGGTGCATACGGTGCGGCCCAGGCCCCGAATGTTCCCGATCCCGTAGCCCGCGCCTATGAACTGTGCCCCGCGAAGGGTGAGAAGATCGCCAAACTCCGAGTAGGGACCATGGTCCACGCTCCAGTCGGATTCCATGGCGGTTATCTTGCCGTTTTTGTCTGCCCCGTATTTGAGCTTGACGAAAAACGGCGAGCGCTTGCCGGTATAGGTGATGTGCTGAAAGTAGTCGTACCGGAGGAAAACGGGACGGCCGGTGGCCATTGCGGCGACGCCGACCAGGGCCTCCATGGTGGGGCTGAACTTGTAGCCGAAGGTGCCCCCGGTCGGGTTCTGCACGATGCGCAGCTTCTCGGGCTCGATTCCAAGGCCGGGAGCTATCATGGCGTGGTGCAGATGTATGCCTATGCTTTTCGAGTGAATGGTGAGACGGCCGTCTTCATCGAAGTAAGCAAAACCGACGTCGGGTTCGATGGTGAGGTGGGGCTGCCTCTGGAGGTAGAACTCGTCTTCTACGACGTAAGCGGCCGAATCCATGAGCGGCTTTGTATCGCCGCCCTTTGCGATCTTTTGCTCGAAGTAGACGTTGGGAGTGCCCGGATGGATCTCGATGGCGTCATCGGCCATGGCCGCCGGAGCGCTCATGTAGGCGGGAAGCTCCTCGATATTTACCACTACTTTTTCAGCCGCTGCCCTGGCGTGGGCATCGGTATCCGCGCAGACGATCGCAATGGCGTCGCCGAACTGGAAGATCTTCTGATCGCACAAAATCGGGCGGTCCCAACCGTCGCCCTTATTGGTCGGGAAGGTGATCAGACCCGTGATGCGGTTTTTGCCCTTGACGTCCTTGTGGGTCACAATTTTATAGACCCCGTCCATCTTTTCGGCTTCCGCGGTATCGATGGAAAGGATATTGGCATGGGAGACTTTGGCCTGAACCAGGGCGAGCTGCAAGGTGTCGGGAGGCATCTTGAGCCCCAGGTCCGCTCCGTAGTCCAACAGACCCGTTACCTTGGCCAGCGCACTCGGACGCGGATAGTTTCCGCCCCAGATTTGCCCGTCCGCAGGCATCGAGTATGCCAGGGCCTCTTTTCTCATCTCCCCGCGCAAGACCTTGGCCGCGTCCATTACCGCATCCACAAGCGGCTTGTAGCCCGCGCAGCGGCATGCGTTGCGATGTTTCTGAAACCAGTCTCGGACCTCATCGCGGCTCGGGTTGGGGTTTTGGTCCAGAAGACCCTTGGCCGATACGATAAAACCGGGGCTGCAAAAGCCGCACTGCGCCCCGCCGTGAACCATCCAGGCCACCTGGAGCGGATGGAGGTCATCCGGCGTGCCGATCCCCTCGATGGTCGTAATGTTCGCGCCATCTTCCACGCCTTTCATTTTGGTCGCGCAGGAGCGCACGACCTTGCCGTTCATGATGACCGAACAGGCGCCGCACTGCGCCGTTCCGCAGCCAACCTTGGTGCCCGTCAATCCCAATTGCCCCCGGATGACGTCGGCAAGGCTGGCTTCGGGATCGACAACCAGGGTCCTCGGCACTTGATTCACATTGATCGTCCTTTTAAGCATCACTACCTCCGTTGCCTTAAGTGTTTTTTCCAAAACCGCAGTGAGGATACCTGCACTCTTTACAAAACAGGCACATTCCGCCATGGGCCAGTCTGACGAAATCGCCTCGACTCACTTTTTCTCCGGCGAGGACCCTGGGTAAAATGAGATCGAAGATACTGGTCTCGTTATACATGACGCAGCCGGGAAGCCCGAATACGGGCACCCTCCCGATATATGCCAGCAGGAACATGGAGCCGGGGAGCACGGGAGCCCCGTACGTCACGATATGCCCTCCGGAGGCCCTGATCCCTGCGGGTGTGACATCATCGGGATCCACCGACATCCCGCCTGTCACACAGATCAATTCCGCGCCGCCCGCCAGGAATTGATGGATGGCACCCACGATGTGCTCTACGTTGTCGGGTGCCAGAATCTGCCCCATGACCCGGCACCCCGATTCCTCCAGTTTTCGAGTAACGACGGGACCGAACATATCCTTGATCCGCCCCTTGTAGACCTCGCTACCGGTTGTGACTATTCCTGCGCGAAGCCCGTTTATGCGTTTCACCTCGATAATCGGGGCGTTCGCGCGGCAGAGTGTCTCGATGCGTTCAATCTTTTCCTCATCTATCACCAGCGGAATGATGCGGGTGCCTCCGACGACTGTGCCCTCCTTGACCCTCTGATTGGAATGAAGCGTCACCATCACCGCCTCTTCCAGTTCATTGATCTCATAGAGCGCCTCTGCGTTGACTTTGAGGAGCCCATCCATTTCGGCCACAAAATCCATTTTGCCTTCTTTAGGCCCGGAGAGCTTTACGCCCCGGCCTATCGCAGCGCGGGCCATACGTTCCGCGGCGCTATCTTCGTGCAGCAGCCCCGAACGGATTTCCCAGACAAAGACATGTTCCTTGCCCATATCCAAAAGCTTCGAAATATCCTCTTGCTGCAGGATATGACCCTTTTTGAAAGCCGGCCCTTTGCACCGGCCGGGGATAATCTGCGTCAGATCGTGACACAGGATGGAGCCGACAGCCTCCTGCACGGAAACCATTTTCACCAGGCTACCCCTTCCATGACCGAAGCAGGAGCTAGTCCATCTGTTCGCCCGCAGGCGAAGGCCAACCACTCTTTTCGTATGAGTCAGGGTAAAAGAATCCCCCCACGAGGTTTCATTGCCGGGAGCAAAAGACGGGCCGTTTGCGTAACATGTCGATTTGTCAGGACAATTTGCCTGGAAGCAAAAGCGGATATGCTACCTGTTTACAGAATTTCTGACAAAACGGGGACAGTACGATCTGGTGGGGCAACTCGCGAAGTCGCGCTGAATGGCAGTTTAGGGCCTAGTTCATGCCTGCTGTGGCAGGATGCCCCAAAATGCCTCATTTCTTCCAGGGTTTGAGAATACGCCGCTATCAACTGCGCAAAAAAAAAGGGATGGGAGAGTTGAATACTGAATCTCCCCCATCCCTTTTGCACTGCCGCTGCACTCGGTTTATTTGACCGCAAGGTCCTTTCCGACAGGGCAGGCAAGCGCATGCGAGCCGGTATAGCCGGGGTTGGCCGGCGAAGAGATGCCGCAGGCATACGGGCCGCTCGGGCGCAAGGCGCCGGGTTTGCTCATATCGGAGCAGGAACCGGCAAAACACATCGGAGCAACGTTCGAGGCAACTGCCGGGGTAGCTACACCGGAAACCAGGGCCAACCCCATAATCGACAACCCGATCAAGGCACCATTCAAAGTCTTTTTCATTTCTTTTCTCCTTTTTCAGCAATTTGGTTTTTTCTGCAGTCACATTCCGCAGTTACCCGTCTTATGAGCAACACCGATGCCAAAAAGGGAGTTGTTTTATAAGTTGCCGATATGACGTAGAGAATATAATTGATGACGACTCATATCTAGCGATGCGAATGAGAATTTAGGAAATATGATACATTTATTCGCTAAATATCCTCTTTCTTCAAAATTTGTGAGAAATCGGCAATCCGATGAGTTGGGAGCGATTCCCTTCAACGCCCGAATGTTCCCGCGATCCGGTTGAGTTCGGCCACCGCAAGATCGTAGCCCAGGCGAGCCTGGAGATCGTCGGACTCGGCCTTTTTGAATTCGGCGACGGCCTCGTCGTATTTCGTGTGGCTGATGGTGGCCGTCTTTAGCTGGTTCGACTCAAGACGCAGCCGCTCCTTTTGCAGCGCGAGCGCCTCCCGCGCCACATCCACCAGGCTCTTCTGATTTTCAAGTTTCCTGTACGCGTTATCCACTTCGACCGCTATTTCGTCATGCACCCTGCGCGCGTTCTCCTCGGCCTGGGACATCTGCGCGCAGCGCTCGCCGATAACGTCGTTGCGCTTTCCCCAGTCCCAGATATCCCAGGATACCATCACCCCGAAGGAGCCTATATTGTTCGTAAGAAATGATGCGCCATGCTGGTATGTGTTGGCGGCGAAAAGAGTCACGTCGGGAATGTATTCTTCCCGCGCCGCGGTTACTCCTCTGCCGGCCTTCACCACGGTGGCTTTAGCGGCACGAATCTCGGGGCTTCGGGAAAACGCTCTTTGCAGATAGAAATCACGGCTGCCCGCCGGCCCCTTGGAGGGACCGGGGTCGGAGAGCTCCAGTTGCGTATCGAGCGGCAGGTCGAGCAGTTGGTCGAGCTCCGCATTGAGGTCGGCGCTCTGAATGGTTGCGGCAAGTAGCGACTGCCTGCTCTTTAAAACGGCAGTCCGGGCCTCGATTACAGCCACCTCAAGCACGTTTTTGGCGATCAACGCCTTTCGGGCATCGCGTAAATTTTCCTGCGCGGCAGCCAGGCCGGCCCCGGCCGCCTCCTTTTGGGCATTGGCTATCAGAATGGAGTAGTAGAGTTGGTGGGCGGCAAGAATGACGTCGTTTCTCGCCTTTTTTTCGTCCGACTCCGCGATGCTTTCATCCGAACGCGCAATCCCGGTGGCTTCGTGAATTTTCAAAAGCTGTGTCACCGGCTGGGCCAGGACCGTACCGTTCAGCAAAAAGGTCGATGAACCCTGTCCCGGAACGGCCTGCGCAATGGGAACCGGGACAAGGCCAACCGGGATACTCACCGCCTGTGAGTTGGAAAATCCCATATACCAGGTATAGTTGGATAATTTCGGGAAGTTGTCGGCCTTCACCGAAGCCACCTTCCTCGCCTTCTCCACCACTTTCAAACGGGCGATCTTGAGCGCGGAGTTTCCCTTGACGGCTAGATCAATCGTCTCGGGCAACGTGAGCCTTTTGGTTTGCGCATGCGCCGGGGCGGCCGAAAGAATCAGCACCGCGAGGAACGCCGCGGCAACGGCAGGGGCTGGTTTTATCATGCGTGATTTCACGATTACAAAAAGGACCGGAATCAGCAAAAGAGTCATGAACATCGAGCAAATCAGTCCGATTGCGATCACGCTTGCCAGGGGACTCCACAAACTCGAGCCGGAAAGAATCATGGGCAATACTCCTACAGCGGCGGCCATGGTCGTAAGAAAAATGGGGCGCAGGCGCCGCTCGCCGGCTTCCGTTGCAGCCTGCTCCAGCGAGTGCCCCTCGCGCATTTTTTCCTTTATATAGTCGACGAGAATAATCGAGTTTCTCACCACGATCCCGCACAGGCTGATAAGCCCCATGAAGGCTGTGAACCCGAAAGGATTGCGTGTGATCAGGAGTCCCAGGATGGCGCCGGGCAATGCCAGAGGGATCGCAGACATCACGATGAGCGTCTCCGATATATTTTTGAACTGCACCAGGAGAGTCAGGAATATGGCCACGATGCTGATGCCGAGCGCTGTAAGCATCTGGGGTTGAACCTCGGCCTGGTTTTCCTTTTCCCCTCCGTATTCGATCCTGTACCCGGGGGGAAGCGGCAGCCTGGCGATCTCCGGGCGAACGGCATTCAGAAGCTCGGAGGCGTAATGGCCTTCCTTTACGAAACTTTGAACGGTCAGGGTCCTCACGCCGTTTCGCCGCACGATCCGGCTGGTCTGCCATTGCGGGCTAAGTGTGGAGAGGGCGCGAAGCGGCACCCTGGCCCTGGTCACCTGAGAATAGGCGTAGACATTGCGCAGGTCGCTGAAAGAAGAACGGGATGCCTTATCGAGACGAAGCATGATTTTCACGTCCCGATCGCCTTCCCAGAAAGTGCTCACCGGAAGACCGTCGAAGGCCCCGGCAAGAAGTTCGGATACCGAAGAACTGGTTATTCCGAGCCTGTTGGCCAGTTCTTCATTGACCCTCACATCGACCATGGCCGAATCGTTAAAGTAGTCGGTGTGGACGAAAGCCGAGTAAGGGACCTGCTCGATCAGCTTTTCCACCCGGGCGCCGAGACGCTCCAGTTCGGAAGTTTGATCGCCCACAATGCGCACTTCCACAGGGGCCGACAACGCCATCCCCTGCTGCAGTTCCTTAACGATTACCAGCGCCTCGGGGGCGACCGAAGCAAGTTTGGTCCGCAGTGTATTCACCAGGGCCGGCGTTTGCTTCTCCGAGCGGGTATTGACAATGAACTGCCCGTAGGCGGCATCGGGCTGCTGCGGGTCCACATTGTAATAAAACCGCGGCGCGCTTTGGCCGATAAAGGTAGCAAAATTCGCTACTCCCTTTTGCTCCCTCAGATAGGCCTCTATGCGGCGCATCACCGCATCCGTGGCTTCAAAACGCGATCCTTCCGGCATCCAGACGTCGATTACGAACTGATTGCGCTCGGCCGAGGGGAAAAATTGCTGCGGCACGCACCGAAAAAGAACGACCCCGAGCACGATGGCCGCTACTCCCGTTACCATGGCCGAAAACTTATGGCGCATAAAGAAAACGATGGCGGCATTGTAGATAGTCTGGATCGCGTTGAGGGGGTTGAATTTCTTCTTACTTTCGGCCGCCTGCTCGCTGCTGTGGTCGTGGAGACCCTTTTTAATGAAAAACC
>JBMFWU010000117.1:0-17260 GCA_049964955.1 Syntrophobacteraceae bacterium | reverse complement strand
TTTCTCGTGATCCGATGGAACAACGTTCTACACGACCTGCGGGAATTGCTGAACCGGGAAAGGTATGAGCATAAAGTGGCAAACCTCAGGGGATTTGTTGAAAAAATCGTACTGGATGAGTATGCGCCGGCCATAGTCCTGGTTGACGAAAAACTCGATGTGGTCTATTCCCAGGGGCCGACCGACAGGTACTTGTCCTTTCCCAGAGGAGAGCCGAGTTCCAATATTTTCAAGATTGTCCAGGACCCGCTGCGCCATCGGCTGCCATCGGCAATCAACAAGGCGATCCCGGGCGGGGAATCCTCCGTTCTTCGTGGGTTGCGGCTAAAGCTGGAAGGGCGCGCGCGACTGGTCGATGTCACCGTTCGCTCTCTACAGATGCCCTCAGATACCCAGAAGCTCGTTCTCCTGGTATTTAATGACAGGCCTTACACCGAAAAACACAGGGCGAAGAAATCCGGCGAGGAGATCGATCCGTGTAATGCGGAGATCGAACGTGAGTTGCAGGTTACCCGTGAGAACCTCCAGGCTACAATCGAAGGACAGGAGGCGGCCAATGAGGAGCTCAAGTCGACCAATGAGGAACTGCAGTCAACCAACGAAGAACTGCAGAGCATGAACGAAGAGATGGAGACGGCAAAAGAAGAACTCCAGTCCACCAACGAAGAGCTGGTTACGGTCAATTCCGAACTCCAGGCCAAGATAGACGAGATGTCCGATCTCAACAACGATATCAATAACCTTCTCGCCAGCACTGAAATCGGGACCATCTTCCTCAATGCCAATCTGGGGATAAAGCGTTTCACTCCTTCCATGACGAAACTCTTCAGCCTGATTCCCACGGACATGGGAAGATCCATCAGGGATTTGGCGACCAAAATATCCTACCCGAATCTGTATGATGATGCGCTGGCCGTCCTCGATACCCTCCAGGCAAAGGAAACCGAGGTCATAGCAGAAGACGGCAGATGGTTTTTGATGCGTATTTTGCCCTACCGGACCAAAGAAAATATAATAGATGGAGTGGTGATAACCTTCAGCGACATAACGGATCGCAAACGGGCGATGGATCAGTCGATTGCGGCAAAAAAGTTCGCCGAAAGAATCGTGGAGACCGTGCGCACGCCTCTGCTTGTCCTGGACCGGGAACTCAACGTACTCTCCGCGAATACCGAATTCTGCCGCAAGTTTAAGATGACGCGCGTTGAAACGCAGAACAAGCGCCTCTACGATCTTGGCAACGGCCAGTGGGATATTTCGGGACTCCGGGAACTGCTGGAGCAAATCGTGCCCGATAACAAGACTGTTAGTGACTTTGAGGTCGAGCACCATTTTCCCGAAATCGGCTATAAGAAGATGTTGCTGAATGCTGGTCTGATTCAGGACGAAGGTGAGCGTACAGGCAGTATTCTCGTCTCCATCGAAGATGTCACTGCCCGGGCTGAGATGGAAAAAGAGCTCCTGGAGCTTAAAAAAAAGTCCAGGCGCTGCAAATGAGGCTGATACTGAAGGGCTGTAGGGTATACTCAGACTATTGGAGAACCTGCTCATGAAGAGGAATAGCCCGAAGGGGCCCGAGAATTTAAGAAAGCAGGCCGAGGAGCGACTGAAATCCGAGCCCGATGGGCCGGAGGAGATCTGCGTCGAAGAGGCAAAAAGCCTTATTCATGAGCTGCGGGTGCATCAGATCGAACTCGAAATGCGAAACGAAGAACTCCGGCGAGTGCAAAACGACCTCGAGGTTTCCCGTTCACGGTATGCAGACCTCTACGATTTTTCGCCGGTCGGCTACCCTGCGCCGGCGACCCGGCACGGTACGACCAATGCCTGATTCGTCCGGTCGGAGAAATCGACCTGCGGGCCATCGTGGATGAAAAGGCCAACATCGACCGGATTGTTGCTACCCTTGGCCTAAAAGAGATGACCCAAAGCACGCTGATTCGGAAATTATGCACCTATACGGAGAACCCCACGCGTCCTGCGATATTCGAGTTGGACAAGTTGATCCGCAGCATCTACACCCTGCGATACTTGCGCGACCCGCAGTTGCAACGAAATATCCATCGCTCCCAGAATAGAATTGAGTCTTATCACCAACTGCGTTCAGCAATTGCCCAAGTCGACGGCAAAAAGGAACTCACCGGCGGGACCGATATCGAAATAGAGATCAGCAACCAATGCGGTAGGCTGGTTGCAAACGTGATCATCTATTACAACTCTGCAATCCTGTCGCGGTTACTCACAAAATACGAGGCGACTGGTAACGCAAAAGCACTGGCTATGCTTAAGAAAATTTCGCCGGCAGCGTGGAGGCATATTCTAATGAACGGCCACTACACCTTCCGTGGCAGGGGGGCAGGCCATCGACTTGGACAAGATCGTTGCGGGGTTCGTATGGGGATGACGGAATTTTCTGGGGCTCCGGCTTAACCCCATTATAGACGCCATCCTGACATTTCAGCTTTCGGAGGCGACGTTCTGGGTCACCGCATCGGCTGCATTCGAGTGAACTACCTTGTTGCACTTTCCGTCCACTTGCAACTCACGGGCCAACCCCGAGTATCGCCCGCACGTCGCTGAGGGTGACCATCAGCATCATGGGATCGAGTGGGGACGGCTCGAAGCCGAGGGCCAAGTAGAAGGCTTTGGCTTGCTCCGAGAGGGCATGAGCGACGATGCCTCGAATGCCGATGCTGTCTGCAGCGTGGGCGATTCGTTCGGCGCAGTCGCGAAACAGCGATCGTCCCAACCCGCGTCTCTGCCAGGCGCTATCTATCGCGAGACGGGCGAGCAGAGCGACCGGGATAGGGTCGGGCATATTGCGCCGGAACCGGTCAAACGCGCCTCCGAGGCTAATCGCGCCCGAGGCGACGGCGTAATAGGCGATGACACGGCGGTCTTCTGCCACCACGAAAGTGCGGGTCGCACCGCTGGCTTGGTTGCCACGCGCACGGCGCTTCAGCCAATCGTCGAGCGAAAGAACTCCGGATGAGAATTGCGCCAGCTCATGCATATCTGCAAGCGGCTCTGGTTGGGAGAGCGACACGCCTACTCCCAGGGGGTGGCTGTCTGAAGTGCACGCCGCAGCTTGTTATTTGGATGCGGTGGCTCGTCGAGACGCGCCCGGAAGGCATCGAATGCTTCGGAACCGACGAAAAACAGTGTGCGGTCCAGCAACGCGTCCTCGGCCGCGCGGCGGGCGGCCTCGAGCACGAACTCGGTCTTGGTCTTGCCGGTGAGTTGGGCGGCGCGGTCGATCAGCCCTCGATCATCCGGCTTGATGCGGAGATTGAGGGTGTCGCGACGTGTGGTCGGCTTTGAGTTTGGCATGTGAACCTCCATTAAGAAGCTATCTCGTATACCATAACATATTGTAACGCCATCGTCATTACAAATCGGCAGTCGCCGTCTAAACCTGAAACGTGGCCTGTCGCAACTTCTTAATTTCATCGTCGTCCTGGATTCTTGGACTTTTTCGGGTCGGCGTTGATCCGCCGAAGATTCAATGCCCCTCCTGCGAACGGAACACTCAGCGCCCCATGTCTCGAAAAGTATACTTCTTGGAACATCGCAGTTGACGTGTCTCATTTAATGTCCCATTATTTGATTTTCAAATAGTCTTAGAGCGATCCTCTTTTACCTGTCGTCATGTGCTCTGATGACACTTGGGAGCCCCGGTAGCATTCACTTTCCCTGAAACCCCTTCCCTGCCATCTCTGGAACGCTGCAGCACCAAAAACCACTGCATCTTTGAAAAACGCCCCCTCTCGAATGGTCCGCAATCCATTTTCTCGACTCGACCTATATTCAATACCCCCTGTTTCACGTTATGGCCTCGGACTTGCTGCCCTTCGGTCTCATACCCGAGCGATCTCATTTCGGTAGAAGCCCTAACCCCGATGCACTTTTTGCCCTGCCGGTGTCTTCCGCCACGGTTTGACGGACCAGCTTTGCAAAGCCGGAAGCGTTTGCAACGTAGCTTTCGAGGGCCGCCAGGTCGTAGACATGGCGGACGATCCCGGGATCGTCGTTTTCATCACCGCCGCGTCGGCGCGCATACGTGCCAGGCCAGAGATCTCAATTTGTCTGCGGCGGTTTCAACGGGGTCAACACACCGAAAGCTTGCCACCTCTGGGCCTTGGTCCTGTGCTATCGCGATCGATGATCGCGATAGGCCGCTCGAGAGGCTTGAGCGCCGTTGTACAAAAAGACATCTCGACCCAGAAGGGACGGATTCCAGGTCTTGCCAGCTCGGATAGCAAAGGTCCGCCGCGAAAAACTGGCTCTCATTGCCGACAATCGCCTCCGTGAGAACCATAGAACAGCTGACAACCGAAGCGGGGACGTATGTCCGCCGAGTGGAAGACGAAATGGACTGCCTGTTTCTTTTCCTGACAGAACAGGGAGTGGGGCCAACCAATAATTTTGGCGAGCGCATGATTCGATTCGCGGTGCTCTGGCGCAAGCGAAGCCAGGGAACCAAAAGCGAAAAAGGCAACCGCTGGGTCGAGCGCATTCTTTCGCTCAGACAAACCTGCCGCCTTCACGGGAAGTCAACCTTCGATGTGCTCGTAGATGCAATGAGTTTTTTTAAAGAACAGAAACCTGATCTCTCTTGGATTCATCAGGTTTAATGTTTTGACCCTGTGATTAGTTACCACCGCCCGGCTCGACCGGGCTTTTTTATTTCCCCCTTCATTTTCTCCATTGACCCCAGTTTCTATATGCAATATAGGTTAACTCATATAGCATAATCAATTCAGAGTGGAGGGCTGACAATGGCAATGGTCTACCTGAAGGATTTTCCCGACGACCTTCACCACAGAATGAAGGTTCAGGCGGCGCTCGAAAAAACTACCATGAAGGACCTGATTATCAGGCTGCTCGAAGAGTACCTGAGAGGGGCCGGCGCGCCTGACCTGGAAGCCGACCGTAGAAAGGAGGGGTAAAAACGTGAAAAGCAGGGCGGCGTACTACCGTATCGGTTACTGTCTGGACGAATCAGCTTCATGAATTCGAAGCGTCACTTTATTGAAAACTTTCGGCAATTCTTCAGCGAGGAAACGAGACTCGACAATATCAGGTTCGTCAACCTTGAGACATATCGCAACCATCTAAGGAGAAAGCCCACAAGGGCCGGCGCACTCCGTTCTATTGCAAGTGTTAACCGGGAAATGGCCTGCCTGCATCACATTTTGGAAAAGGCCGTCGAATGGGAAATGATCGAGCGGAACCCTTTTCCCACAGGCAAAGGAAAGTCGCTGCTCATTAAAGAGAACAACAAGCGGACCCGGTTCTTGACAGAGGAGGAGATTCCAAGGTTACTCGATGAGTGCCCGAGGCACCTAAAGGCTATTGTTATATGTGCGCTCAACACAGGCATGCGGAGGGCCGAAATTCTCGGTCTTCAATGGGCGCAGGTCCAAAATGGGCTCATTTCTTTGAGAAAGACGAAGACGAATGAACCCCGGAAGATCCCGCTTAATGACACCCTCGACGCTCTTTTCTCAGAACTCAGAAGAGCTCAGGGACCTGGGGCAAAATATGTTTTCCCCTTCACTAAGGGGGAGCACGCCTTGAAAGGTGAAAAGCCCGTCAGGAGCCGGAAAGGCCCTGCTCCTCTTCCTGAAGTTGTTCAGAATGTGCGAACGGCTTTTGCGGCTGCACTTCGACGCGCTGGCATTGAGGATTTCAGATTCCACGACCTGCGCCATACGTTTGCGAGTCACATGGTCATGCGCGGGGCCAGCTTGAAAGACCTTCAAGAACTTCTCGGTCACAAGTCTCTATCGATGGTACTCCGATACGCCGATCTCACCGCAGAGCACAAAAAGAAGGCAGTCAATCTTCTTCAGGGGCTCACTGTCACAAAAGTGTCACAGGAACAAAAAAGCCGCTCACTGGCGGCTATTAAGTAGCTGATTTTATTGATGCCCCCGGGGTGATTCGAACACCCGGCACCGAGATTAGGAATCTCGTGCTCTATCCACCTGAGCTACGGGGGCATAATTGGATACTTATATAATGTCAGGGCGGATTTGGCAACTCTTCACAGCGAAAAGGCCAAAAAAATTCCCGTTCCGGTCGGCGAGATGAACTTGCGTCTACAATGGAGCTCTTTTACTATGGCACTTTAGCCTCAAACCCGGAGGATGAAGATGTGAACCGGGCTCGAAGGTATTATATTGGCGTTGGCTGCGAGCCGCTGCATACACTCACAGAAAAGAGGAGGAATTCATGATCGAACGGAAAAGCGCCGCCAAAATCGGCACACTGGTGCTTGCGATGGTTTTCGCGCTGGCCCTGAGCGGTTGTCAAAAACGGATAAAAGGCACGATACCGGTTAAGGGGGAAAAACAGATCGCCTTTGCCGCAATGGCCAAAGTCTCCCTGGCGGATGCGGTCAACAGCGCACTCAAAAGCTATCCGGGAATCGCTATCAAGGCGGAGCTCAAAAACCTCGACGGCTACCTGGTGTATGCAGTGGAAATCGTTACCCCCGAACAGACCGTGATGGACCTCGACGTCGACGCGGGAAACGGAAGCGTCCTGGAAACCGGAAAGGACAAGAAAATCAAAGAATAGCCGAGTGCCGTCCGGAAAGCGGGATGCGCTTTCCGGACGGAAACAGGCTAGAGTCCCAGGTCCTGGTTGATCAAGACTATTTTGATCCTGCCCTTGGGGTAGGATTTTTCGGTAATCGTCCAGGTGTTGCAGATCCGGTCCGGGCCGCGGCATTCCTCGCAAACCGAGGTTTTGACGCAGGGGGTCTTTTTGTCCAGGCGCATGGCGTTGGCGGGGGCGGCGAAGTTTTTTATCCGCAGCATGGCGTCTTCTATGTCCGGCACCACCTTGTTGCGCCCGACGAGAATAACGACGTCTTTGGGGCCGAAAACGATGCCCGCCACCCGGTTGCCGGTCATATCCAGATTTACGAGCTTTCCGGTCTGGGTAACCGCGTTGGTGCCGGTGATGAAAAGGTCGGCCAGAAGCGCGCGCCTTCGCAATTCGAACATTTCCTCGGCCGGACGCCCTTTGTTAAAGGTATCTATGATCTCGTAGCCCGAGGAGTCTTTCAATTCCTCATAGAGGCCGGTTTGCAGATAGGTGACCGAGCCGCCCCAGGCGATGCTCTTTGCGCCCGTGCGTCCCAGTATCTCGTGTACGGTTTTTCTTGCCTCCTCGATATTTTCGGCGATGTGGACCTCGAATTTGTTGGCTTCAAGCGTTGCTTTCAGGTCTGCCAGTCTGAGCTTCCAATAATTTTCAATCGGTTTTTCCATTTTCACCTCGCGCGCCCCGAAGAGGGCTTTGTTTGGACCTCCGCGATTTTACCCTGCAGGACCTGCTTGTGAACAACCTCTTCGGCCTTTATTTTTTCGAGCATTGCGCAAATCCCCTCATCGGAGACGAACGGCGTTATGAACTCAAAGAAAACAACGGTGTCTTCTTCAAAAAGGAGTGCCGCCCGCAGAATGTCCTCTTCCTCCCGGATCTTATCGATTTCGAGTTCATCCAGGGAGAAGGCGTGACGGCCCATGGCGCTGCGCAAAACATCCCTGCCAAGCGCGAGAAGCGCCGGGTCATTTTCCGCTTCCCCCGAAATGGTATCGCGTATTCGGGCAAACGTCTCCCTATGCTCCACTTCCTGATCGGCGAGCCAGCGCAAAAGATCCTGCAGCGGTCCGCTTTTCGTTTTTTTAAGCGCTTCCCGGTAGAACCGCTCTCCGTTTTCTTCGACCCGAACCGCCAGGTCGAACAGTTCCGATGCCGTAAACATGCGTTTCCCCTCCACCGAATTTTCTTGACAAGAATACAACAAAACCGAAGTTATGCAATATTGCAGGCGAGGCGGATAGATTCGAAACTTGTGACGAAAGGCGGAAAAGAGATGGACGAAGATCTCAGGCGGACTTTTCATTCCCGGGTGGAGCGAGAGCCCTTTGCATCGAAGTTTGACCTGAAACTGCTGGAAATAGAGGCGGGATATTCGAAGGTCGCGATGCAGTTTACCCCGGACATGGAAAATCTTTTCGGACTGGCCCACGGGGGGGCGCTCTTCGCGCTGATCGACGAGGCGTTCGAAACGGCGTCGAACTCGCACGGCACCCTCGCGGTGGCGCTCAACATGAACGTCACCTACGTCGCTTCCCCGCAGCCGGGCAGCACGCTTTACGCCGAGGCGCGCGAGGTGAGCCTCACCCGGAAAACCGCCTCCTACGACATCAAGGTCCGCGACGACAAGGACAACCTGATTGCGACCTGCATGGCGCTGGTGTACCGCAAGGGACAGCCGTTGCCGTTTTCCTGAAACCTCAGGGTCCCTTGCCTGTGGGAAGGCCGGCATTGCACCAGAGGGTCCAGCCGTTCAGAAGCACCGCCGCGTGCGAATAGCCTTTGGCGAGAAGCTGCAGCGCGACCTCGCGGCTTAGCGAACAGTGCTCCCCGTCGCAATAGGCGATAAGGAGCGAGCCGGAGGAGAGCTTCGAGGCTACCGCGGGCAGCGCCTGATCGAGGTTTTGCTCCGGAAGGCTCACCGCCCCCCGGATATGACCGGCGCGGTAGTCTTCCCCTGACCGTGCGTCGATAAAAACGGCCGCGTGCGCGAAAAAAAGAGCCCGCGCCTCTTCGAGCGACACCTGGAGAGGCTCCCCCGAATCTGCAGATGCGGTTTTCGCGCTGGGAGTTGCCCGGAGGGGCAAACCGTTTTGCCGGAAATGGTTTACCAGAAGCGAAATTGCCGCGGCGATTGAAACGATCAGAAGGCCCTGTTTCAACGCCTCTGCCGCAAAGCTTTTCCTCCCGGTGGTTCTCATGGCTGGATCTCGATGTCGATATGGCCTGGAAATTCTCCGAACATCACGCTTTTTTCCAGTTCCCCTTGAGGGCTGAAAAAACGCATATCTCCATCACCGTTGCAGAACCAAACCTCTTTGGCCCCCTTCTCGAAATACAGAGCCATTTTGCGTTTCATCGCCTTTTCGCTGTTGGAAGGCGAGATCACTTCGACAACCACTTCGGGGCATTCTCCGTACGGGTCGCTATCTCCGTTCCTTTTGAAAAACTCTATGCTTCCCCATGCGACATCGGCAATCTTAACGCCATCGGAAGTTTGGATGTTGCACTCGGAAACGACCCCGTTTTTTTCTCCGAAGAGCACAAACCAGGCGCTTATGCGAGCCTGGAACAACCGATGCCTGTTCTTGGCTGCAACCATCATAATGTAGCCTTCCGCATTCGTTTCGATTTTGAAAGGCAGGTCCTTGAGGCTGGGGTGTTCGACCACTTCACGCCATTCCATCTGCGTTCCCCTTTCTTCCGCTACCGTCTATTCTCCGATCGAGGCTTGTAGAGGCAAAGAGGCTCCTCGGCCATGTAGCTGCCGGAGTGTTCATAGGCCCTGGCCCGGCAGCCGCCGCAAACCCGGATGAATTCACACTTCCCGCACTTTCCCTCGTAGCGTTTGAGGTCCCTCAGGTTTTGGAACACGGGGGATTCGAGCCAGATCTCCCGGAACGATTTTTCCCGCACGCTCCCGCACTCCACCTCGAGATAGCCGCAGGGCTGCACCTGGCCGAGGTGGGAGATGAAGGCGAAGCCGATTCCTCCGAGGCACCCCCGGCTCACGGCATCGAGGCCGAAGGTTTCAAAATTTATTTCCACACCTTCGGACTTCGCCCGCTGGCGAAGGATGCGGTAGTAGTGCGGGGCGCAGGTGGCCTTGAGCTGGAGCGGGGCCTTGCCTCTTTGCTCATAAAACCAGTGGAGCGTTTCTTCGTACTCTCCGGCGCTGATGGCTTCCTCGGTGATCTCTTTTCCCCGCCCCATGGGGACGAGCATGAAGATGTGGTGTGCCGCGGCGCCAAGAGAGACGGCCAGGTCGTGGATTTTTGGAAATTCTTTGATGTTTGCCCGCGTAATCGTCGTATTGATCTGAAAATCCAGGTTGGCTTCCCGCGCAAGTCCAATTCCCCGCAAGGCGCCTTCGAAGGCGCCCGGGACTTTTCTAAAGGCATCGTGGGAGCGGGCGTCGGCCCCGTCGATGCTGACACTTATGCGCTCGATTCCCGAGGCGATCATCTTTTGAACGGTTTCCCGCGTAAGGAGAGTCCCGTTTGTCGCCATGGTCATCCGGAAGCCCAGCTTTGCCCCGTACTCGGCAATCTCGAAGACATCGGGCCGCAGCAGGGGCTCCCCGCCCGTGAGGATGATGATGGGTTTTCCGACTTCGGCAATTTCATCCATCACTTTTTTGCACTCGGCCAAAGAAAGCTCCCCTTCGTAGGGGCAGTCGCGTGCGGCCGCGCGGCAGTGAACGCAGGCGAGATTGCAGGAGCGCGTGAGTTCCCAGGCGACAAGACGCAGGTTCGCGGTAAGAGTCGCGCCGCCTGTCGCAGCCCCCGGGTGTCCTTTCCCTTTCGGGTGATCCGTACCGTGGTGAGTCATAGCTTTTCTTATCTGTGGCCGTTTTGCAGCAAAGCGGCGGCATCCTTCGCAAAATAGGTGAGGATCATATCGGCCCCGGCTCGAACGATCGAGGTAAGGACTTCCATCATGACGCGGTCTCCGTCGATCCAGCCGTTTGCGGCTGCGGCCTTTATCATCGCATATTCTCCGCTAACCGAATAGGCGGCAACCGGCCGGTCGAATTCCTCGCGAACGCGCCGGATGATATCCAGGTAGGAAAGAGCCGGCTTTACCATCACCATGTCCGCCCCCTCTTCCACATCGAGGGCCACCTCGCGCAGGGCCTCCTCGGAGTTTGCCACATCCATCTGGTAGGCGCGCCGGTCGCCGAATTGGGGGGCCGAATCGGCGGCCTCGCGAAAAGGCCCGTAGAAACCCGAACAGTATTTGGCCGAATAGGCGAGAATGGCGGCCTGCTCGAATCCGTTTTCATCGAGCGCTTCCCGGATTGCACCGACCCGGCCGTCCATCATGTCGGAGGGGGCGATGATGTCGGCGCCCGCCTTCGCGTGAGAAAGGGCCACCCGGGCAAGGATTTCCAGAGTGGCGTCGTTTTGCACCTCGTCTCCCCGCAGAATGCCGCAATGGCCGTGGCTCGTGTACTCACAGAGGCAGACGTCGGTAATGACGGTGAGATCCGGCCATTTATCCTTGATCTTGCGGATGGCCTGCTGGACCGGTCCCTTGTCCGCATACGCCTCGGAGCCGTGTTCGTCTTTTTTTTCGGGCAGGCCGAAAAGGATAATGCCGGGGATGTTGTGTTCGACGACCGAGCCCACCTCTTCCAGAAGGTGATCGACCGAGAGCTGAAACACCCCGGGCATCGATTGCACCGGGTTTTTCACGCCTTTTCCGGGCATGACGAAAAGGGGGTATACCAGATGATCGACGCTGAGCCTCGTTTCTCGAATCATACGGCGCAGGTTTTCGGTGCGCCGTAGCCTTCTTGGCCTGTAGACCGGAAAATACATGAAGTTGTCCTTTCCAGAGAATCCCGGGGGTCGCCCCCACCTTTTACTTTTTACTTTTTACGTCAAACCTGTCACCGGGGTGTATATCGTTTGCTGAAGCCCAAGCGGCTGCCTCCATTTTCGCAGCAGAGGGGGTGCGCACTTTGGCGACGTGCAGTTCGCCTCCCGCAACCGCTATTCTCAGCCCTTTTGCATCCACGCCGGCAATAGAGCCGGGCGGGGCGTCCGATTTTCCCGGTAAAAACTCGGCGCCATACAAGCGCACCGTTTCTGCGCGGAAGCGGGCATAGGCCCCCGGCTGCGGGTCGCAGCCGCGCACCAGGTTGAAAATGTCCCTCCCCCCGGCGTTCCAATCGATCCCGGCCACCCGGTCGTCGCACCGGGGTTCGTAGGTGGCTTTGGAGTCGTCCTGGGTGATAAACTGTGCTTTCCCCTCCCCGAGGAGCTTTACCGACTCGACGAGCGCTTCGACTCCCATCGGAAACAGACGTTCGAAATAGAGGGAGCCTGCGGTATCTCGGGGGCCGATCGCGACGGTTTTTTGCAGCAGAATGGGCCCCGTATCGATCCCCGCGTCGGGCCGGAAGATCGTAAGCCCGGTCGCTTTCTCGCCCATGATGAGCGCCCAGTTTATGGCGCTCGCGCCCCGATGCCTCGGGAGCAGGGAGGGATGATAGCACAGGGCGCCCTCCCGGGCTGCGGCAAAATAGCGGATCGGAACAATATCGGTCACAAAGGCGAGCACGACGAGATCGGGCGCAAGGCGGACAAAGGCATCAAATTCCCGGTCGTCTCGTAGAGCCATCGGCCTGATGTGTTGTATTCCCCGCACCCGCGCGGCTTCCTCCAGCGGGTCCGGTTTGGCGCCGGGGGGTGCGGCCGGAGCATAGACCGCAACGATTTCCTCTCCCGCCGAAAGGAGCGCTTCGAGCGTTTTCGCCCCGAAAGGCGCCTGTCCCATCAAAACGATTCGCATCGTGGTCGCTCCTTCTCGCCCCGGTCACGATCTTTTCCGCTCTCCTGCGAACCGCCCCGCTTCCTTTTCGGTCGCCCCGGGATGAGCGACCTCACTGGCGGACAAATCAGGCTGCCTGCGAAACGACTTTCCGCGACTCCCGCAGGGCTCCCGCGAACAGGTGCAGCACTCGGGATCGATGCAGGGCTCGATGTGAATCATAACATCTTCGGCGCCCGGAAGCTCCGCTTTTAGAAGCCGCTGCACCTCTACAACCTGCCGGTTCGCATCCGCAAGGCTCAAATCACGCGGTAAAATGAGATGGAAGTCCATGTGAATTTCCCGCCCCGAAGTCCACGCGCGCAACCGATGAATGTCGACCCATTCCGCTTTTTTGTTCCGTGCGATAATCGCGGTAATGCGTTCGAGCAGTTCGGGGTCGTGCGCGTGCATGAGGCGCGAGGAGGACATGGAGATGAGTCTGACGCCTATGTAGACGATGTTTACGGCCACAGCGAACGCCACGACTCCGTCCAGGAAATACCAGCCGGTCAACCGGACCAGAGCCAGGCCTATAAGGACCCCCACCGTGGTGTAGACATCGGTTAGGATATGCCTGCCGTCGGCCGATATGGCCATGGACCGCATGCGTTTTCCGGCGCGAATCAGGGCGAGCCCCAGCCACAGATTTACCAGCGCGGTCGCAAACAGGATGAGAAGCCCCAGGTCGAGTTTGGGGAGAGCCAGCGGGGAAGCGAACCTGTGGACGGCCTCCCAGAAGATCGCCCCGGCAGCCAGTACGATCAGCGCCCCTTCGAAACCCGCCGAAAAAAACTCAATTTCCCCGTGTCCGTAGGGGTGGCCGGCATCGGGGGGTTTGGAGGCAAGATAAACGCTCCACAAGCCAAACCCGCCGGCGGCCACGTTGATGATCGATTCCAGCGCGTCCGACAGTATGGCAGAGGAACCGGTCAGTTCGAAGGCAAAGAGCTTTAGCGCCATGAGAGCCACGCTCACGGCCACCGAGAGCCCCATCATGGCCATTCGCCGTTTGTTTTCCGACTCGGTGTTTTCCATAACCTTTTCTATTTGAGACGAACCGTCAGGACCGAACAGCCGGCCTTTCGCACAACCCTTTCCGCAGTGCTTCCGAAAAGGACGTGGGCTATACCCGTCAAGCCGTGCGATCCCATGACCAGAAGATCGATGCCTTTTTCCTGTACGAGCCTCAGTATTTCGGTAACCGCGTATCCGGACACCACATTCACATGGTACACCATCCCCCCGGGAAGGTCTTTCACATATTTTTCGTCGATCGAGGCGCTGGCGGCCCGGGTGACCTCCTCGATAAACTCCGGGTCATATTCCACAGGCATGTAGGTGGCATGGACGGGCGGAGAATGCACCAGGTTGGCCGTAATGTGAATGATCTCGAAGGAGGCGCCGAACCGGATCGCCAAATCTTTCGCAACGACGAAGGCATGATCGGCGTTTTCGGAAAAATCGGTGCAAAAGCCTATCGTGCTGAACAGTTTCGATTCCATGCGGCCATCCTTTCATTTCCCCTCATTTTGAAAGGGGCAGGGGGGATTAAAGCCTCTCACATTTCGATAACCCACACAGCAAATCTGTGAGCCGATTTCATGACCGCGGTCGATACGCTTCCGAGCAGGAATTCCCTTACCAGGCCCGGATGCCTGCGGCCGATCACAATGGTCGAGCAGTCGAGCTCGCCGGCTTTGGCCAGGATGATTTCGGCCTTGTCCGCGGACTCGATTACAAAGGAAGAGGAGATCGCATCGGGAGCGAAACCGCCTTGCACGAGCTTATCCTTGGCCAGGCCAAAGCAGCGTTGCATGGCTTTTTCGTCTTCTTCCTCCCAGAAAAATCCGCTGAGATCCGGCCGCGTCGCATGCACCATTTCGATCCGCCGGATATGTTCCCTCCTCAGTCTGTCGGGCGAGGCCGTGGGAAGGATATGGAGCAGCTCAAACCGGCAGTGGTCGGCACCCTTGAGGATACGTACCAGGTAGTCGATGATGTATTCGCAATCCTGCCGGCATTCGAGCGCGACGAGAAATCGTTCCATCGATCTCCTCTTGCTTTCATCTCTCCGAAAGTTCGACGAGCACGCCGAAGGTCGACTTGGGGTGGAGGAAGGCGATCTTCGCGCCGCCGGCGCCTTTTCTGGGTTTTTCGTCGATGAGTCGTACTCCCTTGGCCTTGAGCTCTGCGAGGGCCTCCTCGATGTTTTCCACGCGGAAGGCGATGTGCTGCATCCCCTGGCCCCGCGACTCGATGAATTTGGCGATCGGCCCGTCGGGAGCTGTCGATTCCAAAAGCTCGACCTCGGCATCCCCCACCGGGAAGAAGGCCGTCGTGACTTTTTGTTCGGCTACGGTTTCATTTCCAAGATGGGGAATCCCGAGAATATCCGTATAAAGCTTCTTGGCTTCCTCGATATTGTTCACCGCTATGCCTATGTGGTCCACTTTCAGAATCTTCATCACATCTCCTTTAGAGCAAAGGTAAAAAGGGAAAAGACAAAAGTACAGGGACAAATGTTCACTTGCACCGGGAAGAAGAAAGCCACTCGGTGACAATATCGCGCATGAGGCTGTAAGGGTCGATTTTTTTGCTCATGAGCTCCTCGACGGCGGCTTCGAGCCTCCCACTTTGCTCGAGCTGCTCCCGAACGACCCGGAAAAGCTCCCCATGAATCATGCGAAGCGCTTCCCGGGAGACCCTCTCCCGCCTTTTTTCAAAAAATTTGCCCGAATCGAGCAGATATTTGCGGTGGGATTCGATGGAAAGCCACAACTCCTCCAGCCCCACCCCTTCCACGGCAACTGCCCTGTTTACCGGGGCCACCCAGCCGCGATCCCGCAGCTGGACGTCCATTTCGACGCGGGCGCAAATTTCGGCGCACAGCATGTCCGCGCCCACATGGTCGGCTTTGTTCACAACGAACACGTCGGCTATTTCCATGATACCCGCCTTGAGGCTCTGGATTGCATCCCCCAGGCCCGGCACCATAACCACGCACGTCGTGTCCGCCACCTCCACGATATCGACCTCGTCCTGCCCCACCCCCACTGTTTCAATGAGTATTACGTCTTTTCCGAGGGCATCGAGGACCTTCACCACCTCGCCGGCAGCCTTGGCCATGCCTCCCAGAAAGCCGCGGGTGGCCATGCTGCGGATATAGACATCGGGGTCCTCGGCAAGCTCGCTCATCCGGACTCTATCGCCCAGCAACGCCCCCCCGGTGAAAGGGCTCGAAGGATCGACCGCGACGATCCCCACCTTGAGCCCGTTTTTGCGGATCACACGCGTCAGCGCGTTGGTAAGAGTGGATTTGCCCGCCCCGGGAGACCCCGTGATCCCGATCACGTAGGCCCGCCCCGTGTGCGGGTAGAGCATTCGCATGCATTCGTAGGCCCGCTCGTCTTCGTCTTCGAGCCACGAAATCACGCGGGCTGCCGCTCGATGAGAGCCTTCCAATATTTGCGCCGCATAGTCGGCAGGATTGACAGCCATTGCAGGTCCCTAGCGCTTGCGCACATGTTGTTGGATAAAATCGACAATCTCGGTAGTCGGGGTGCCGGGGCCAAAAATTGCCCCCATGCCCGATTTTTTCAGAAAATCGTAGTCTTCCTCGGGAATGATCCCACCACCCACAAGCAATACGTCGTCCAGGCCTTTCTGCTTCATGAGCTCCACAACTCTGGGGAAAAAGTAATTGTGGACGCCCGAAAGACTGCTCATGCCCACCACATCGGCATCTTCCTGTTCGGCGGCGGCAACGATCATTTCAGGCGTCTGCCTGAGGCCGGTGTAGACCACTTCCATTCCCGCCTCCGCACAGATTCTTGCAAGGAGTTTGGCCCCGCGGTCGTGGCCGTCCAGACCCGGTTTGGCCATGATCATCTTGATTTTTCCAGCCATGGAAATCCTCCAAAAGCTAATAGGGCCTATAGGGCCCATAAGGCCTAATATGGGTCCTATAGGACTTATAGGTCTTATTCATAGGTCCTATAGGACAAATTGGACTTATACCGGCTTCGCCGGGGGCCGGCTTGGCGAGCCTAAACAAACTCTTTGGGCCTGTATTCTCCGTAGATATCGCGCCACACGTCGCAGATTTCGCCTACCGTTGCCTTCGCCGTTACGGCTTCGATCACGTAGGGCAGAACGTTTTCACTGGTCGCCGAGACCTCGCGGAGCTTGTCCAGGGCCGCCTTCCATTTGGCCTGGTCGCGGGATTCCCGGTAGATTTTAAGCTCGGCGGCCTTCTTTTCGCCAACCGACATGTCCACCTTCAAAAGTCCGGTCGGAGGGGGCTCTTCCATGGTGTATTTGTTTATACCCACGTAGACCCTTTCCTTGGACTCGATCTCCTTTTGGAAGCGGTAGGCGCTGTTCTGGATCTCTTTTTGGATATAGCCCTGCTCGATGGCCGAAAGGGTCCCGCCCATCGCATCGATTTTCTTTATGTACTCGTCGACTTCGGCTTCGATCCTGTCGGTCATGCTCTCGACGAAGTAGGAGCCGGCCAGTGGGTCAATGGTATCGGTCGCCCCGGACTCTTCGGCCACCATCTGCTGGGTCCGAAGCGCTACGGTTACGGCCTGCTGGGTAGGAAGGCAGAGCGCCTCATCGAAGGAGTTGGTGTGCAGCGACTGGGCGCCGCCAAGGGCTGTCGCATAGGTCTGGAGCGCCACCCGGACGATGTTGTTTAAGGGCTGCTGGGCGGTAAGAGTTACGCCTCCTGTCTGCACGTGGAAGCGCAGCATCATGGAGCGCGGGTCTTTGGCATGGAAGCGGTCGCGCATCACCTTGGCCCAGTACCTGCGGCCCGCGCGGA
>JBMFWU010000116.1:12758-17435 GCA_049964955.1 Syntrophobacteraceae bacterium | reverse complement strand
GCATAGATCAGGGCCATGCCGAAAAGCAGGAACGCCGAGGACACCGAGGCCGGAACCAGATACTTGATGGCCGCCTCGATCTGGCGCGCGGTCGTGCGGGGATAGGCGATCATGGAATAGAGCGAGACGCTTAGAAGCTCAAGACCGAGGAAAAAGGTTGCGAAGTGGTCGGAGGCCGCAAGAACCATGGCCCCCAGGGTTGCCAGGAGGAGCAAAATGAAGAATTCTTCCCGGTTGCTCTCATAGTTTTTAAAGTACTCGAAGGCGAAAAGCACCGATGCTGCTGCGGCCAGAAGAAGAAGTCCGGCATAGAGGGCCGTATAGCCGTTTAGCAGCAGCAGGAATAGCCGAGTGGGATTGGAGCGCGCCATCAAGGGAAGCGTGGCAAGCGCTGCGCCAATACCCAAAAGAGTCAGGGCAGCCGCACCCGTGTAGGTACGCCTCAGGGATACGAGCAGCATGAGTAGGACCGCCGCCCCCCCGATGCACAAGAAAGGGGAAATGGAGAGGAAACCGGAAACGGTCATGGGTTTTCTCCCCGCAAGTCCTTGACTGCAGCAGTCCGTGCCCCGAGTTGTGGTAAGGGAGCGGCCCGCTCGGACAGGAGGCTCGCGACCGAGGGTCTTACGGCCGTAAACACCGGCTGCGGGTAGAGTCCCAGCCACAGGATCGCGATGCTCAAGGCAACCATCACGGCCGTCTCCCTGATCGATAGATCGGGAGGGGCCCAGCCTTCCGGGTTTTTTCCGTGAATGGTCTTCTGCACGATCCACAGCGAATAGATGCAGGAAGCGATGAAGCCGGTCGCTCCTATGCCGGCCAGGACCGGGCTGACCTGAAAAGCCCCCAGCAGCACGAGAAATTCCCCGAGAAAATTGCCAAGACCGGGCAATCCCTGGGAGGCCAAGGCGAAAAGCATGACAGCCCCTCCCAGACGGGGCATCGCTGACCACAGCCCTCCCATGCGGCCCGTATCGCGCGTATCGAGCCTTTCCTGCAAACCGCCCGAAAGGATAAAAAGCGCCCCCGTGCTGATTCCATGGCTTACGATCAGCATGATGACCCCGTAGAGCGCAAGCCGGTTCCAGGCAAACACCCCGAGCAGAACAAACCCCATCTGGCTAACACTGGAATAGGAGATCATTTTCTTGAGATCGGTCTGTCCGAAAGCCTCAAGGGCGCCGTACAGGATAGAAGCGACTCCCAGAGCCATCGCAATCGGTGAAAATTCACGGGCGGCAGGGAGAAACAGCGGAACGGCGAAGCGGAGCAGACCGTAGGCGCCGGTCTTGGAGAGAAGACCGGCCAGAAGAACGCTTCCTCCCGTGGGCGCCTCCGCGTAGGCGTCCGGCAGCCAGGAATGGAGGGGCACGGAGCCAAGCTTTACCGCAAAGGCTAAAAAGAAGCCCAGCATGAGCCCCATGGCCACCGCCGGAGACATCCTGGTGTCCGAAAGGTGCGCATAATCGAAGGTGTAGACGCCCGTGGCACGGCCGTGAATGAAATACAGGGCAAGGATGGCCAGCAGCATCAAAAGCCCGCTTGCCTGGGTGAAGAGGAAGAATTTAGCGCCCGCGTGCACCCGGTTTCCAGAGCCCCATAGAACGATGAGAAAATAAGTGGGAATCAGCATGACTTCCCAGAAAAAATAGAAGAGAAAAAGGTCCCGGGCCAGAAATACGCCCGTTACGCCTGCGAGCGCAAGCAGCAGGTTGAAATGGAAAAAACCGCTCCTCTCATTAACTTGGGTCCAGGCAGAGGCTGCGGCCATGACTCCGAGAAAACCGGTCAAAAGAACGAGCACAAAACTCAAGCCGTCGGAGGCGAGTATGAAGCCGATGCCGAACTGGGGGACCCAGGCAAAGGCAATAGAGGCCAAAGGATGAAAGCCGAGATAGATTGCGGCAGCAAGTTGGGCCACCGTCGCCGCAAGCGCCGCATACTTGGGCAGCTTGCGATCGACTCCTTCGAGAAGCCATGCGAAGAGCCCCCCTGCCGTCGGTATTACGAGAAGCCAGACGAGTATCATAGAAACACCGCCAATCCGATGAAAACGGCAGCACCCAGGACAATTCCCAGAACAAAGGAGCGGACGCGCCCGTTTTCGGTTCGGGCCAGGCCGCGCCATGCCAGTTGACAGGCTCGTCCGATCCCGGTGTAGAACCAGTCGATGATATCGTTTCGATTGATCCGGGCTAAAAAGGCGTAGGGGTGAACGAGCAGCAGGTCGTAGAGCCCGTCGAATCCCCAGCCCGTAAACCACAACCGGTGCAGCGCCTTTCCTTGTATCGATTCGGAAATCCTTGCGAAAGACCGCGCTCGCATGAGCAAAATTATCAGCAGGATGCCGCCTACGGAAATGCATCCCGAAATGGCCTCAAAAACGCCCTGATAGCCTGTCCGGCTCGCTTCACCGACGAACGGGGGAAGCGCTCTTCCAAGAAATTCGAGAATGACCGGTACTCCGCCAAATATTTTCGGGACCCCCACAAACCCTCCGATTACCGACAGCACGGCCAGAACCACGAGCGGTACCTTCATTTTCCATCCCGGAAATTTCACGGGTTTTTTTTGCAGGGGTCCGAAAAAGGTCAGCACGATCATTCGAAAGGTGTACATGGAGGTGAGAAGCGCACCGACGATGGCTGCCCCCCACAACCAGAAGCCGCCATCCGCCGAAGAGTACGCACCCCAGATGATCGTGTCCTTGCTGTAGAAGCCGGCCGTCACCAGCGGAACGGCGGAAAGCGAAGCACCGCCGATAAGAAAAGTCCAGAATACCAGGGGCATTTCCTTCCGCAGGCCGCCCATTTTGAACATGTCGTGTTCGCCGTTTTGGGCCTGGATGACGCAGCCGGCTCCGAGAAAAAGCAGGGCCTTGAAAAAGGCGTGAATCATGAAATGGAAGATGGCCGCAGTCCAGGCCCCCACGCCCAGGGCCACGAACATGTAGCCGATCTGGCTGATGGTAGAATAGGCGAGGACCCGTTTGATGTCGTGCTGCACCAGACCGCTAAAGCCTGCAAGAAGAAGCGTCGCCGCCCCGATGAACGCTACCGCCGAAAGCGCTGCGGGAGCGATGGAAAAGATAATGTTGGTTCGGGCGATCAGGTAAACCCCGGCGGTCACCATGGTCGCGGCATGAATCAGGGCGCTCACCGGTGTCGGCCCCGCCATGGCATCCGGAAGCCACGTCTGGAGGGGAATCTGGGCGGATTTTCCTACCGCGCCCAAAAGCAAAAGAAACGCGACGACCGTCGGGAGAGTAGACCCCACTGGCCATGCGGAGGAGGCCCTAGTCATGGCCTCTGTTATCTGGAGCGTCCCCAGCCGCGTAAAAATCAAAAAAAGCGCAATCGCAAGCGCCGTATCGCCGACACGGGTCACCACAAACGCCTTGCGGGCCGCATAGCCGTTTTGAGGGTCCTTGTACCAGTAGCCGATCAATAGATAGCTGCAAAGACCGACTCCTTCCCAGCCCAGATAGAGCAGCAGAAAGTTGTCGGCCAGAACCAGCGTGAGCATAAACCCGACGAAAAGATTCATCTGGGCGAAATACCGGCCGTAATCTTCCTCCCCCGCCATGAACTCGGTCGAATACAAAAGAATCAGAAAGCCTACAAACGTAATGACCAGAGTCATCACCATGGATAGAGCGTCGAGGTGGAAAGCGATGCCGGGGTGAAAGCCGGCTACATCGAGCCATGTCCAGATTCTTTGGGTGAAGCTCCAGCCAGGGATGGAGTTCCAGCGCGCGGGGGGGGCGGTCATAAATGCTATTGCCGTTAGGCCCGCGACGATCGCCGACAACCCCACGGCACCCGCTCCGATAAGGGCCACGGCCCGGCGCGGCAACCGCCTGCCGGTAAGCCCCAGCAGCAGCGCGCCCACAAACGGCAGGGCAGGAATCGTCCAGAGCCATCCGAGCATATCACCCTCGCATGCTGTGCGCCGAATCGGTATTCAAAGTCTTGAACCGATGATGCATCTGAAGCACCAGAGCCAAGCCTACCGATACCTCCGCAGCAGCCATGGAAATAATGAACAGAAACATGATCTGGCCGTCTGGATGTCCCCAGCGCGACCCTGCGGCCACAAAGGCGAGCCCGGCGGCGTTGAACATGATTTCAATGCCAAGAAGTATGAAGATGATATTTCGCCGCACAAGAACCCCGGCCAGCCCGATCAGAAACAACACCGCCGCCAGAACAAGCACGTTTCCTACAAGCGTTGTCATTGCGATGCTGCCTCCTTTTGGTCGGCCTCATAGCCTCTGCCCAAGTGGCATGCGCCTGTCAAACCGCTTAGGAGAAGCATCGAAGCGAGTTCTGTTCCGAGAAGGTAGGGTCCGAACAGCGCCATACCAACTTCTTTCGGGCCGACTTCGCGCACACCGACCGGGCTGCCCTTTCCGGCCACGACGTAAACCAGTTCGGCCAGAATCGCTGCCGAGAGCAAAAAAGGCCCGAGCCACGCACGCACCGGCATCCGCGCGCTTTCTTCCCCGGCCTGCCCCAGCATCATCACGACGAACACAAACAACACCATTATCGCCCCGGCGTAGACGATCACTTCGAGCGCCGCGGCAAAGGGCGCCCCGAGCAAATAGAAGATCAACGCCACCGAGAGAAGCGACACGACCAGGTACAGCAGTCCATGCACCGGGTTTGATTCCAT
>JBMFWU010000116.1:0-12658 GCA_049964955.1 Syntrophobacteraceae bacterium | reverse complement strand
ACCACCGGCGCTTCGCCTTCCGATTCCCCCTTCTCCTTCACCCCGACCGCCACGCCGGCGACCCGGTAGAAGTTGTAGTCGGGCGATTTTCCGGGGCCGCTTATCAACAAATCCTCCTTTTCATAGACCATGTTGCGGCGGTCATACTCGCAGAACTCCGCATCGTTTGTCAGCTGGATGGCGTAGGTCGGGCACGCCTCCTCGCAGTATCCGCATAGAATGCAGCGAGAGAAATTGATCCGGAAAAAGAGGGGGTAGCGTCTTCCGTGCTCGTCTTCTGTTGCCTGGAGGGCGATGCAGTCCACGGGGCAGGCGGCCGAGCAAAGATAGCAGGCCACGCACCGCTCCTTCCCGTCCGGGTCTCGCGAAAGGATGATGCGCCCCCGGAAGCGAGGGGGCGGAATTACCCTCTGGTCGGGATACTGGATCGTCTCCCGCCGATGGAAGGTGTGCAGAAACACATCCCACAACGTTCTCAAAATGCTCCACACGAAAGGTGATCCTCCCCTCGTTCTAACGCAGGGCCAGCAAAACCCCCGCCGTACCAAGAAAGTTGAGCAGGCTGATCGGCAGAAGGAGCTTCCACGCTACAGACATCAGTTGATCGTAGCGCGGCCGCGGCAGGGCCGCCCGCATCAGGATGAAAAGGCAGACGAACACAAAGGTTTTGATCAGCAGCCACACGATGGGCGGCAGGACCGGGCCGAGCCACCCGCCGAAAAAAAGAGTCGCGGTAAAAAGGGAAATGAGTGTTATGCCAAGATATTCTCCGACGAAAAACATGCCGAATTTCAGCCCCGAGTACTCGATATGGTAGCCGTCCACTAGCTCGCTTTCGGCCTCCGGAAGGTCGAAGGGCAACCGGTGCGTTTCCGCCAGACCTGCGATAAAAAAAATCAGGAATCCGGGCAGCTGCGGAATGAAAAACCAGATCCTGCGCTGCGCCTCGACGATCGTGCGCAGATCGAAGGAACCCGCCATCATGACCACACCCATGAGCGAAAGGCCCATGAAAACCTCGTAGCTAAGCAACTGGGCGGCCGCCCGCATGCTTCCCAGAAGCGCGTATTTGCTCCTCGAAGCCCAGCCGCCCAACACGATGCCGTATACGCCAAGCGAGGACATCCCGAGAAAGAAGAGAACTCCGATATTGAGGTCCGATATGACGATGGTCGGAGTAAAAGGAATGACCGCATAGGAGAGCAGTATCGCGATCACAATAATGGCCGGGGCAAGAACGAAAACCGGACGATCCGCAAAGGGCGGTATCCAGTCTTCCTTGAAAAAGATCTTTATCATGTCGGCCATCACCTGCATCAGTCCGAAGGGCCCCACGCGGTTTGGTCCGTACCGGTCCTGCCAGAGGGCAAGAAGCCGCCTTTCCAGCCAGATAAGGCACGCGCTCGCGCTCATCGCGCAGATGAGAACGGCAAATAGTATTATGAGGCGGCGAAGGATTTCACTCATCGCTTCCCTCTTTTATAATGTCCCCCGCTGTAGGCAACTGTGCAACCGGCCCTCCAGAAAGCCCCACCGGAAGGCCTGCCGTCCCTCGGGGAAGAGAAGGCATCACCTTTACCCGCAGTACATAGGCGCTACCCTCGAGAATTACTTTCGCCCTGTCCCCTTCGGCCACCCCGAAAATGACCGCATCTTCGGGGTTCACGGCCACGTAAGGCTCCAGACACAGCCTTGCAACGGCCGGGGAAAGAGCGCTCAACTCTTCCGAGCCAAAGATGTGGTGGAGAGACACGAAAAGCAGCCGCCCCTCTTCAGGGGTGAAGCGCGCGGGGATATTTTTAAAATATTCGAGCTCTCCGCCGGGTTCGATCAACCGCACACCCGCCTCCCCGCCTCGAAGCGGCCCTCCGATTTCCTGCTGAAACCGGTTTAGCGACTGAATGGAGTTCCAGCCCGGAGCATGAAACCTCGGGATAAGCGCAGCCGGCGGTTGCCGATGGTCCCCTTCCATCGAAAACGACAAGGGAGAGTCCGGGTCTTCGGGCGGTTCGGGCTCATGAACGTCGATATTGGCCCCTATCGCCGTTCGGCCGCTGTACCGATGGCTCTGCCGGGGGATTTTCCCGCCCGCAAGCCGAAAGTCGGCGCCCGGAGCGGCGGAGGCGAGGTCTCGGAAAAAAGGATTTGAAGCAGCTATCTGCGCGATCAGTTCGTCGAGCCCCTCCTCGGCGCCATGCATATCGAGAATCCAGTGCCAGGATTCTCTAACGGGGTCATCGGGAGCAAAAACCCGGAAAAACCGCTGCGCGCGCCCTTCGTTATTCACCAGGCTACCGGAGGACTCGACGAAGGCCGCCGCAGGCAAAACCAGATCGGCACGCAAACCGGTCTCGTTTTCAAGATAGTCGATCGCGATGACATTTTTTGCGGCCTCAAGAAGACCCTTGACGGTCTCCGGCGCAGAACGTCGAAAAAGATCGTTTTCGAGAATGACAAGAGTATCGGAACGCTCTTTTCCAAGAGCGCCGGCGGCCGCTTCGATCCCCCCTGCGGGCGAAAGCATCGCAAGGCCGAGGCTGTTTGCTTCGGGAAGCGCCAAAACGATCTCCGCATCTTTTCCGCGTTCCTTTAGAGCAAGGCATATATTGGCCGCGGCTTCCAGCACCGCCCGGCTCCCACAGCCCGTCCCGGAGACCACCAGCGGCCTCTCGGCCCCTTTTAACAATCCGGCGATTTTTTCCGCAACAGCCTGCTCTTCCTCCGTCATATCCCCCACACCTGGGGCATTTCCGGGCGCAAGCAGGGAAGCGACTCCAAAACCGATGCGGGCAAGATCGTCGGGGACGGCCCGAAAAGTCCCGCATGCCAGATCGTCAAGCCTGGTCGCACAGGGCGAGGCAATGAAAAGATTTCCCTTTTCGAACTCGGCTGCCCGCCGTATCGGTGCATCGTTCCAGGGTAGTATATGCACCTGCTCGAGGTTCTTAATCGCCTTTATCCGGGCCGTTTGCCGCAGGTTCAAAGCAAGCATAGGCGCCGTATTGGTCACGTCCTCGCCCAGAATAAAAACCGCATCGGCTTCCTTCGTTTTGTTTAGAGGCGGTGTGCGGGCAGCTCCTTTTTGCAATATGTCCAGGGCGAGCTGCAGGATTTCGAAATCCTTACCGGAAACACCGGCGTAGAAATTTTCGGGGCCGACCAGGGTCTGCAGGGCAAAATTGGACTCGACCGATGCCCTGGGGGAGCCTATGCCGATTACCTGTTCTCCCTCCGAAATCATGGCAGTCGCATATCCCAGGGCTTCCTCGGCAGGTACGCCCTTCCCCCTCAGCAGCGGCTCCCGCACCCGAAGGCTGCTATTTACGAATTCATACCCGTAGCGCCCGCGGTCGCACAGAAAATACCCGTTCACCTCGTGATTGTACCGGTTTCTTATTCTTCTGAGCTCCCCGTAGCGCGACCCCGGTATGGTGTTACACCCCAGGCTGCAGTGAATACATACCGAAGGGGCCGTCTGCAGGTCCCATTTTCTCGTGTAATGCTTCTTGAAACTCTTGTCTGTAAAGACGCCCGTCGGGCAAATTTCCACCAGGTTTCCGCTGAACTCGCTCGTAAGAGTTCCCTCCCGGCTTCGCCCGAAATAGACGTGATCGTGGGAGGCGAAAACGTTTAAATCCCCGCACCGCGCATATTCCCGGTAGTAGCGAACGCACCGGTAGCACTGGATGCAGCGGTTCATCTCGTGGTTCAGAAACGGGCCAAGTTGCTGGTTGGGGTAGGTTCGTTTCCGAAACCGGGTCTCGCGGTATACATGCCCCGTCATTACCGTCATGTCCTGGAGGTGGCATTCGCCCCCCTCGTCGCACACGGGGCAGTCGTGAGGGTGGTTCAGCATGAGCCATTCTAAGACGTTCGCCCGGAAAGCCACCGCTTCCGGGTCGTCTATTGAAATTCGAATGGAGTCCTCAACCGGCGTCATGCAGGCCATGACGATCTCGCCCCTCACGTCTTTTTCATTTCTAAAATGCTTCACGGCACATTGGCGGCATGCACCGACAGAACCAAGCACCGGATGCCAGCAAAAATAGGGAATGTTGAACCCGAGGGAAAGACAGACGTCTAAAAGATTTTGCCCCTCTTCGGCCTCAAAAGGCCTATCGTCTATATAGATCGTCGCCATCGGCTACTTCCTCCACGGGCAGCGCTTCTCGCGGATATGGCGCAAAAAGTCGTCTTCGAAAAGTTTGAGCGCGCTTTCGAGCGGTTCGACAGCCCCCGGGGCCAGGGCGCAAAAGGTGTGTCCGGGTGCTAGAAGCCGGCAGTGGCGTTTGAGGATTTCGAGGTCCCCGGGATTTCCCTCACCGTTTTCGATTGCCGTGAGAATATGCGCGAGCCAGGGCAACCCCTCCCGGCAGGGCGTACACCACCCGCAGGACTCCTGCGCAAAAAATCGAATCAAATTGAGCACGACCCCTACAGGGCACGTTCGATCGTCCAAAACGATCATCGTTCCGGTGCCCAGCCTGCTTCCCGCAGCCTGCACCGAGGCGAAGTCCATTTTCACATCCAGCTGGTCCGGAGAGAGAAATTCCGTCGAGGCGCCCCCGGGAATAATCCCGCGCAACGTGCATCCATCGCGCATCCCGCCAGCATGCTCTTCCAAAATTTCTCCGATCGTGGTCCCCATGGGCAGCTCCCACACCCCGGGTCTTTTCACACGCCCGCTTACGCCGTAAATCTTCGTGCCGCCGTCTTCCGAACGGCTCAACTCCCGGAACCAGTCGGCCCCGTTCGCAGCTATATGGGGAATGTTGCAGACCGTTTCGACGTTATTCACTATCGTGGGTTTTCCCCACAACCCCACGACCGGCGGGAAGGGAGGCTTTGCTCGCGGAATCGCCCGTCGCCCCTCGAGAGCGTTCAGAAGGGCCGTCTCCTCCCCGCAGATGTAGCGCCCTGCGCTCGTGTGCAGATACACCTCGAGGCTGTAGCCGCTCCCCTGAATGTTGCGGCCGAGATACCCCCGCCGGTAGCTTTCGGCGATCGCCTCCGAAAAGCGCTGCGCGGCCGTCGTATACTCCTGCCGCAAGAAAATATAGGCTATGTCCGCCTGAATGGCGTACCCGGCTATGATGATCCCCTCGATCAACTGGTGCGGGTTTCCTTCCAGCAAAAACCTGTCCTTGAACGTTCCCGGCTCCATTTCATCGGCGTTGACGATGAAATAGACCGGGTGTGAGGCCTTTTCGCCCCGAGGCACAAAACTCCATTTGCGCCCGGTGGGAAACCCCGCTCCACCCCGCCCGCGCAGGTGCGAGTCGATAATCGTCTTGATAAGACCATCCGGATCGGCCTCCCGCAACACCTTGCGCAAACCACTGTAGCCGCCCGCCTTTTCGTAGCCTTCGATACCCAAAGGCCCTTCACCCGGCAGAATATGTTTTGTTAACGGCCGCTCCATCATGCATATCCATCCAAAATCGTATCGATTTTTTGCGCATCGAGATTTCCGTGAAGATCTCCGTCAACCATCATGGCCGGGGCAAGATCGCAAGCCCCGAGGCAGACGGCGGGCAACAGCGTAAACCGCTCGTCCGGTGTCGTTTCCCCGAACCCGATCCCCAATTTTTCCCGCAAATACTCGAACACCTCCTCAAAGCCCATCACGTGGCAGCTAACACTCGTACAGACCGAAATCACGTGACGCCCCACCGGTTTTCGAAAGATCAGATTGTAGAAGGTCGCAACCCCGTCGAGGTCCTCCACCGTCATTCCCAAAAAATCCGCAAGATCGCTCAAACTCTCATCGGATACCCACCCCCGATGCCTCTGCACAATCTTCAAAGCCTCGATGCACGACCCGCGCTTCTGCCCGTATCGCCCGAACTCTGCTTCAATCTCGGTCATTTCGTGACTGCTGAGCATTTTTGTCCTCTACTGCTACTGCGAAATGCATAGGCAAAGGCAAAAGCGCGGGGGCTTTCGCCCCCTGCACCCCCTCGCCGCTGCGCGGCTCTTTTGGCGCTTCCGGCGGCGGCCTTCGGCCACTCGTCGGAAGCGCCGAGCGATCGGCCCTCATGCGCTTACGCGCAGGGCCGATTCCACCAGGCCATCTCGTCATGGCCCCGCCGCCTCCGCAGGAAGCGGCGCTTCGGCTAGGCACTCTGTCAGCGGCGACACGCCGCCGGCGACGCGCCCGCTGTTAACGATCAACGTCGGCCATGACGTAGTCGATGCTGCCCAGGATGGCCATCATATCGGCTACCATGAATCCGCGGCTGATGAGGGGGAGCATCTGCAGGTGCGCAAATGACGGGGTGCGGATTCTTGTTCGGTACGAATGGATGTCTCCGTCGCTTATGAGATAGTAGCCGTTGCATCCTTTGGTGGCTTCGATACCTACGAAGGCTTCCCCTGCCGGGATCACCGGGCCCCAGCTGACCCCCAGGAAATGGGTGATGAGGGTTTCGATGTCGTGCATCGTGTGTTCCTTGAGGGGCGGTGTGGTAAGGGAGTGGTGGGCCTTGTAGGTACCGGCCGGCATGTTGTTGACACACTGCTCGATAATGCGCAGGCTCTGGCGCATCTCTTCGACTCGCACCATCGAACGCGCGTAGCAGTCGCCGTTTTGGGCGGTGGGGACATCGAATTCGAACTGCTCGTAGCCTGAATAGGGGCGTTTTTTGCGGAAGTCCCACTCGAAACCGCAAGCTCTGAGCCCCGGTCCGGTAACGCCCCACTCGATGGCTTCCTCCAGCGTGTAGCTGCCTACGCCCTTGGTGCGCGCCTTGAAAATACGGTTCCCCATGATCATGGAGTCATATTCTTTGAGGCGGCGGCGCATGTAGGGCAAGAAGTCGCGCACCATCGCCTCCCAGCCTTCGGGCAGATCCTGGGCGACTCCTCCGATACGAAACCACATCGGGTGCATCCTGCCGCCCATTATGGCCATGACTATGTCGAATATCCGCTCCCGATCGTTGAAGGTGAAAAAAACCGGGGAGAGCATCCCGAGGTCCTGGGCAAAGGTCCCGTACCAGACCAGGTGGCTTTGCAGGCGGAAAAATTCGGCCATCATCACGCGGATCACTTTGACGCGGTCGGGGACTTCGATTCCGGCGAGCTTTTCCACGGCGAGAACGTAGGGGAGTTCATTCATCACGCCGCCGAGGTAGTCGATCCGGTCGGTATAGGGGATGTAGGTGTGCCATGTCTGGCGCTCGGCCATTTTCTCGGCGCCCCGGTGGTGGAATCCGATCTCCGGCACGACATGGACGATCTCCTCGCCGTCGAGTTGGAGCAGTATGCGAAAGACTCCGTGGGTGCCCGGATGCTGGGGGCCGAGGTTTAGAAACATGAAGTCGGTATCTTCGCCCCGGCTGGTAAGCCCCCATTCTTCGGGACGGAACCGCAGGGCTTCCTGAGCTTCTTCGCGGCGAACGGGCGGGAGGCTGAAGGGCTCTCTTTCCGTCGCCCGGGCGGGGTATTCTTTGCGAAGTGGATGGCCTTCCCAGCCGGGAGGTAGAAGAATTCGCCGAAGTCCGCCTCTTCCTTCGAACGTGATCCCGAACATGTCCCAGACTTCGCGTTCGTACCAGTCGGCCGAAGACCACAGGTCGGTTATCGTGGGAATGGAGTTTTGCCTCGTGAGGGGAGTCTTTATCCGGATATCCGCATTGCGATCGAAGGAGAGCAGGTGATAGACCACGGTGAAATCGCTTTCGGGCAGGCCTTCCCGGTGGGTCCTTGTCCGTTCGTCGACGGCCGTAAGGTCGTAGAGCATTGTGAAGGGACCGAGAGTTTCCGTCTTGAGATGGCGCAAAACGGAGCGCAATCCGTGGCTTGTCACCCACACGGTCGGGATACCGTCTTTGGTAGGCTGCTCGGCGATGCAATCGTCGCCGAACCGGTTTTTCAGTTCCTCTACAATGCCGGCCGTTTCCTGCTCCTTTTTATGTTGGGGTACGGTTTGGATATTATTGTGTTGGGGTTCGCTTGGCTCACCCCAACCTACCCCAACCTACCTTTCGTGACGTTCGGATCGGGCAGGTGTGTTTGCTTCCGCCGCTCTTCGCGTTTCAATTCTTTCATGGACGGCAGAGGGGGCCTGACGACGTCCTGCGGACCGACGACCCAGCTCAAGGGGCGGCGTTCGGAGGCGACCGCATTCTGGAGCATGGTGAGCCCTTCCATGAAGGCCCAGGGCGACGGGGGGCAGCCCGGAACATAGACATCGACGGGAAGGATCTTATCCACCCCCTGCACGACGCTGTAGATGTCGTACATGCCGCCCGAATTGGCGCACGAACCCATGGAGATGACCCAGCGGGGCTCCATCATCTGCTCGTAGAGCCGCAGGATCATCGGCGCGCATTTGATGAACACGGTGCCGGCAATCACCATGAGGTCGGATTCGCGCGGGGTGCCGCGAATGACTTCTGCGCCGAAACGGGCTATATCCCAGCGGCTGGTGATGCTTCCCGCCATTTCCACGTAGCAGCAGGAAAGGCCGAAATTAAAGGGCCAGATGGAGTTTTTTCGTCCCCACGCCACCATGTCTTCGAGTCGGCTCCAAAGAATGTTTTGCCCGAGCTCATTTTCGAGCAAACCATCCTTGGAGCCAGGGGAGTTTTCGCCGGGACGGCTAAACCACCAGCGCATCGTTTGCTCTCCGAATCGAAACCATCAGACTTGCCGCCGTGTGCCGTGATGCCCTTTGATGTAGCCCTCCAACTGGTCGATCACGTCTTCCTTGTGGCCGATAATGCCCTTTACCACATCTCCCATCGAAATGATGCCGATCACCCGGTCGTTTTCCACCACAGGCAGATGCCGAATGCGTTTTTCGGTGAAGATCTCCATGCATTGTTCGAGGTCGACCGACTGGGTGACAGTGATCACCTCGGCCGTCATGATTTCGCGTACCTTCGTCTCCTTGGAAGCCTTCTGATGCAGAATGATCTTGCGCGCATAGTCGCGCTCTGAAATCATTCCTGCAAGTCGATCTCCTTCAAACACCGGAAGAGCGGCCACATTCTTTTCCGCCATGAGCCTCAGCGCATCGTAGACGGTTTCCTCGGGCCCTATCGAGTAAACCGCCGAGCCCTTTTCCCTCAGAACATCCCGTACGTTTTTCACGGGTCGTTTCCTTTCGCCCTCTGCATGCGTGTGCTCCAGTCGAGCGCGCCGAGCCGCCAGAGATAAAAGAGTGCTATGCCCAGGATCGCGATGAAAAAGGCAATTTCTCCGTAGGCCAACCCGCCGAGTTCCGGGAACGCCACCGCATAGGCATACAGAAAAGCCGCTTCGAGATCGAAGATGACGAAAAACATGGCCATGAGATAAAACCCCGCGTGAAAGCGGATGCGAGCCGATCCCGTAGACACGATTCCCGCTTCGTAGGGCTCTTCGGTCGCCCGGGCTTTTTTGTGGCGTTGTCCGAGCAGGGCGGAAAGGACGAGCATGAACGCCACCATCGCGACGACGGCCGCACCGTAGACGACCAGTGGCCATAAAATCGGAAGATACATGGTTGAAGCGTTCATCGCCAATTCCCCTCGCATCGACATTATAAGAAGCAGCCCCCTGCGGTGCAACTTCGAGCCGGACAGTGCGGGAATCGCGATCTTTTTTTCCTCCTTTACTTGAAGCGGGAAGAATTGCGATTTACCTTTTTCGCAGAACCTCGAACGTGCGTTTTGCCGCCCGTTTCGGGCATGTCTTCATTTCGTATTGCCTCACGCAGACTGTTTGAATTTTGAGTCTGCCGTCACCCCCCGACCCACTTCGTAAGTCAAGGAGGGAGTTTTTTTATGAATCAGCAATTCAGGATGGCCAGGCAAATGATCGATATGCAAAAGGCCTCTGTCGAAATTACGTTGAACAACCTCATTGCCACCTGGGATCAAACGGCCGCACTTTCCAAGGGAACCCCCTGGCTGCCCGAACAGGGACGAAAGGCCCTCATGGAGTGGGTGGAACTGAACCGAAAGGCGTGCGAGGGTCTAAAAAGCGCACTGGCAAGCGGCTATTCCAGCTTGCAGCAATTTTTCCCTTCCTAGACAGACGCTGAACGAGGCGATCTGCAACCTGTAGCCAACCCGGCGGCAGCCAAGCCGGCGGGGCCGCCCTACTTGTACGCCTGAAAAGCCGCCGGCTGCGTTTTCATGGTCCCGTGGGGAAGTACATTTATGAAAACAGGCAGGATTCATCTGATAAACCCTGCTACCAGTTCGTTTACTACAAATCCCGTGTTCTTCAAAAGGGCACTGTATTCGCCGCTGGCAGGACTCCTGGCGGTAGCCTCCATAATCCCCCGGGATCGGTTCGAAGTCGTCCTGACCGATGAAAATATTGAGCCCGTCGATTTTGATCTGAAGGCGGACCTGGTGGGGATATCCTCCATGACTTCCTATATCAGGCGGGGCTACGAGATTGCAGATGCTTTCTGCAAACGGGAAGTAAAGGTCATTATGGGTGGCGTCCACCCGAGCTTTATGCCCACGGAGGCTTTGGAGCACGCAGACGCCGTCGTTGTCGGCGAAGCCGAACTCGTTATGCCCAAGGTCCTGGAGGACCTTACAAACGGCCGACTTTCAGGCATCTACAAAGCTACCAGCCTCCATTCGCTGGCGGGCCTGCCTCGCGACTATTCGGATCATCCGAGAAGCGAGCGCTTTGCCCGATGGCTCTTCACGCACTCGTGGCGCGAGGACCCGCCAAGCCCGAGAGGAGCCGCCCAATTTCACTGCAATACCCACATTTTCGCCACCGAAGTCTCCCAGCTGAAAATGGTTTGCACGCACAAGGTGCTCCACACACGGTTGGTTGCTTCGAAGAAAAACTAATCCCCCCTCTTCTATCCATGTTCCCGATCTTTCAAGCTGCCCGGCCGATCCTTATTCTTTTAAATATTGGATTATAAAATATAAACCGGAGATCCGAATGAACGCTGAAAACAGATGGTTTGTTTCGCGTGCCCTGATAGTACTCGGCTTATCCTGTGCATTCGCTCTGGGCATTATGCTGCTCTGGTTCACGCGGGTTGTGCTCCTGCTTCTTTTTACCGGACTTCTTCTGGCCATTCTCCTGCGGGCGCTCGCGGAAAAGGCACGCCAATACACCGGGCTCCCCATCGTTTTATCCATTTTGCTTGTAGTTGTCGCCTCAATTTGCCTTGCCGGACTGGGTGGCTACCTCATAGGCCCAAGAGTTGCCGACCAGGGACACAAGTTCATCGAGACCCTTCCCGGTGATTATGAGAAGGCACAAAGCTGGCTTCGCCACAGCCCGATCGGGAAAATCCTGAGCGTGCCGAAGGCGGGAGCGGCAAAGCCGAGCACGGGCATCACCAAAATCATGGGAACGGCTGCGGGGTTTCTTTCATCGACCATCTGGGTGGTGGTCAGTCCCATAATTGTCTTACTTTTCGCCATTTTCATGGCAGTCAGTCCCGAAATTTACATCGAAGGCATAATAAAGCTGATTCCTCCGGCCAGACGAGAGCGGGCACGCGAAGTGCTGGACCAGGTGGGGCATACGCTTAGATGGTGGCTGGTGGGGGTTCTGATCGACATGAGCATGGTCGGGGTCCTTTCGGCAGTTGGTCTCTACCTGCTGAAGGTGCCCCTCGCCCTGGTTTTGGGCATTCTGGCCGGCCTTCTCACCGCCATACCCATTGTGGGTCCGATCCTGTCCGTATTTCCGGCCATCCTGATCGCCATGGCCAATAACCCTCTCCAGGGTTTCTATGTGGTGCTTCTCTACATTGGCATCCATATCGTGGAAGGCTACATCGCCTCTCCCATGATACAGAGCAGAACCGTTTACCTTCCACCCCTCCTTACCCTTGCTGTAATCACTCTGGGCATGTCCTACGGCATCCTCGGGGCGGTGGTGGCAACACCGGTCACCGCTGCAGCCATGGTACTGATACGGATGCTCTATGTGGAAGACATCCTCAATGACAGGGGAAGTACGGAGCAGGGAGCGGGAAGCGGGAAAGAACCTGTTTCAGATCGTGAGACAGCGCCGCACAAAAAGCAGTAGAACTTGGCCGTTTACTCGACCCCGCTTTGTCCTTTGGCCATTGCGGCCGAAAGTATAATCTCCATCGCCTGGGGCGCCGATATGTCGACTTTCTGCAGTAGATTGCGCGGGACAAAAACGGTGAAACCGCCCAACTGATAGCTGAAAGGAATGTATACGGCTACCATTGTAGCGTCATTGGAGGCTGCGTGTATGGAAGGGACCTCCTCGGCAGTCACCAGGCCAAGGATTCTCGCATCCCCACCAAGGGATACCAATACGACCTGCTTTGCATCCTGCCCCCTCTCGCCGAGCATGGAAAGCGATCGGATGATGTCTCGAACGCCGGTAAAGACCGTCTTTACATAAGGGGTCTTCTCCATTTGCCGACCCGCAAACCGTGTGAGATCGAATCCGGGCCGGTCTTTATCCATAAACCTGCCCGCCAGATAGAGCACCACGATGGTGAAAACAATGCCCATTCCCGGAAAGTATAAAAAAGGCAATACATACTTTACGGCCCCGCCCATGAGGCGCTCGATTCTTACCAGCAGCCACAGCGCTATGGTGAAGGTAACCCAAAAAGGAATAATTACGACAAATCCCCTCGATACGTTTTTCCAGAAGTATCTCATCTGTTTTCTTCCCTGATTTGAGGCAAAAGGTCAAG
>JBMFWU010000115.1:0-17554 GCA_049964955.1 Syntrophobacteraceae bacterium | reverse complement strand
AGACCCCGCAGCCCCTTGTGGGCCACCAGGCTCAGAGGAAAGTTGAAAGGGGTGATTGCGGCAACGACTCCGATAGGGCTCCGCAGGTAAAATCCGAACCGACCCTCTCCGAAAGCGCTGGCATCCATCGGCACCGTTTCGCCGTGAATGCGCTTTGCTTCCTCGGCGGACATCCGGAATATCTCAATAGTGCGGGATACCTCAAGAGAGGAATATTTCCAGGGCTTTCCGATTTCGCGGCACAGCAGGGTTGCGAGTTCTTCCCGGCGCTTCTCCAGCAAATCAGCCGCCCTGTTCAATATCCCGGACCGGATGTGTGCAGGCGTTCTGGAAAAACGGGGAAATGCCTCATGCGCGGATGCAATAGCGCGTTCTACATCCTCCGGCGAAGCTAACGGGACTTTTTGGATCACTTCTCCGCTGAATTTGTCAAGAACCGGCATCCAGGCACCCTGTTCAATTCCATTCTGCCCGCTCGATTTCTCATAAATCTGTGCTGTCTGGTTCATCTGGTGCTTCCTTGTAGACTGAAACCACGGGATCAAGAAAGAACGGCATGCAGTTCACACGCCGGCTTCGGAAAACGAACTGCCGAGTTTTGCGGACCCCGACCCATTTTCCGAAGGGGGAGAGTGCAATCATGAGCTCCGCATGCCTGCCCTAAACGACGTTATGTACGATTAAAACGTATATGACAAATGCCGAAAATTGTCACGCTGAATTGTAGAAAATAATCTATCCGGAACTGGGAACAAGGCAGAAGAAGACCGGATGGTCCTGCAAAGGTGCTGCTGAAAGCAGCGTCTAAAAACCCTGAAGCTGTCGTGGATGCTCTTAGTTCATGAGGTGGTCCTGCGGAGTCGATTTGCGGAAGGGGTATGCGAAGAGTCCGTCGTTGTGATACTCTGAGTAAATGGCGACCCTGTCAGGCGCGCAGGGTGGCTTGCAAACCGAGTTTTGCCGAGCGGACCGGGAGCGATGCCGATGACGAGTCGCTACACGGGAAAACTCTTCATTTCGGGCAAGAGCGTGGCGCTGGTGACGGATGCGGGGACGCCGTGCATATCGGACCCGGGGGGGGACTACGTGATTCTGGACCATGGAGGAGAGGGCGGGCCGGGTATTCCGCCAGGGGAATCGGCTTATCGTCGTAGTACATCGGTGATGAGCCACCTGTTGTCCTTACTTCGCTGAAAGATGATGCTCAGGTGAACCTGCGATTGCTGATCGTGCATTTCAATGACAGCCCTCCCCGAGTCGACATCCCCATGCTCCTGGGAGATCCTGATGGGTTTCTTCAATTGCGATAAAAGCTCAGAGTCCATGAGATAGCCTTTAGCTTCGCGGTCATCATTACGCTGGATGCAGCCGAAATAATTGTCCAGGGTTTCAACCCAGGGGTTAAGACATGCTACATGGTGCTTAAATACGTGATTGTCAAATGAGACATCCAGTGAGTAGCGTATTCGTATCCCGAGAAAGGGTTGATCGAGATATTTGGGGAATTTGCTATATGTGACGGTCAGTCTGCCCGGCTTCTGATAAACGCTGTAATCGAGCAATCTGTCATATCGAGATAGCAGTATCAGTTTTCCACTCGCCTGCAATTTCCAGAATTTGAAATCGCCATCGATATGATCTGCGCCCACATACTGCTCTATGGTCATCAGAACTTCGCCCTGGTGAAAAGACGGTAGGTAATAAACAGATAGACTGCGCTTGCTTTCGATGGAATCCGTTTTCATCCATCGCAACCTTTTTCTGGTGTATACACTCAGACGATTGGACATGCTTTGTCCATGGAACAGAACATCATTATACACGCCTAAAAGATGAAGCGAGCCATTCAGTCTGATCGTGGTAATCCAGTAATTGGGGTGTTCGCGATCCGTCCCGCAACTGAAAGCGGCATTGCCGATTATCGCCTTTCTTACGGATTGTGAAGGTCTATATCCTGAAAGTTTGGACAGTGACTTCTGAATACGCTCAGCCGTCTGATGATCATTGAGCAGGCCGATAACCAAGCTATCCATGATGTTCCATAGTTTCGGTAACTTCTTTGCCACCTGGCGTTCTCGTTCACGCGCCAGCCTCGCTGTTTCTCTAGTTTTTTCCCCTGGAATTTCCCATTTTCTCCCATGGTTCTCAGAAACACATTGAACTTCTCTGCACCGGCAGGCAACGCGGCACAAGAAAGCGAGAGGTTGGGCAGCAACAGTGCAGTGCTTAAGATTACGATCCTCAGCAATTCCGTAGTGCATCTCCTCATGTATCAACCCTCCGCACACTAGTCGGGGCCCGGCTGGGAGTCATCATATTTTCATATCCATGCCGCTGCTCAAATTCTGGAAAATCAACTTTCATTTGCACGGCCAGAAGATGTTGCCCCCATGTTCCTGAAAGCCTTTAGAGACTTGCTCGCCTTTATATGTTCGGAAAAAGGTTGCGCCCCCTGTGGGATCCGGAATTTGCCCGCATCCGCATCCACCCGATTGCGCACGGTCCATCCGACAGCCCCTTGGCCGCCCGATCCTAATCCCGCTTCAGCAAAGATTATGCGGGCAAGCATGTCCACTTCGTGCGGTTCGGTTTTAGGATCGGGCGTGTAGTTTCGATAACCATAAGATCCACTGCCCGTACCATTACCGAGCAAGCTTCCTGCATTATTGCCCGCATTGCCGGGATAGATACCTCCGGCAAATGCAGCAGGAACCGCAACCGACGGAACTGATATGCTGGGCGCTCCCATAAATTATACCTCCAATTCTTTGAGCGAATAAAAACAAAAGTGGAAAAAGAAGTGCATAATTTTCCCCGGTCCTATTTTTCAGAAGTCAGTTGTTTATCATGTGCTGTGCATGCCCCGCCAAACGGCAACCAGAAGCGTCAATAGAAGGGGGAATAGAAAAGGCAATCAGAAACGGCGAAATACAAAATCGGCGAGGGAGCATAAAATAATTCTGGAAAAAGATACTGGGAAGCCTCTTCAAGGAGTGGCTGGGATGAACGCCCCCAGCGGGTGTTCGATCGATTCTCGCCTGGATTCTCGCCTTGCGCGGTCGCGCGAAACGGGTATATATTTTCGAGCGCTGTCTGATTCGCCGCACAGGGTGGCCTTCGAAATGTTATTATAGAATGCAAGGCGGTAGCCCAATATTCCATGGGGTTCAAAGATGACGATCAAGGAAACAGTCTTGAAAAGCATTGAGAAACTCCCGGCAGGCGCCATCCGGGAAGATATCCAAGAGCGCATCAACTTCATGGCGGCGTACGAAAGGGTCTCCGTGAACCTGATTAAAGCAAGGGGATTCCTCATGAAAAGATAAGAGTGGGGTTCTGGGAGTGGCTTTCAAGCTGATTTGGTCTTCTTCAGGAGCGATGCCGATGACGAGCCGCTATAGCAAAGGCAAAGAGGGCGAAAGGGTCGCTGCGGAATACCTTTCGACCTGCGGGCTGAAAATTGTCGAGAAAAACTTCCGGTGTCCGCTCGGAGAAATTGACCTGGTGGCAAGTGACGGAAAGACCATCGTGTTTGTCGAAGTACGGTCCAGGCAGGAGGGGGAGAGCTGCCGTCCCGAGGAATCCATCACCCTGTATAAATTCCGACGCTTGACCAGGGCGGCTCTTTGGTACATGAAGCAAAAAGGGCAGACCCGATCTCCCATGCGCTTTGATGTCGTCGCGGTGAGGTGGGGCGGCGAAAAACCCGACATAAACTGGATAGTCAATGCCTTCGAACCCCGATAATTCCCGGGAGGCGGGAAAGCTCTACATTGTATCCACTCCGGTAGGAAATCTTGCAGACATAACGCTTAGAGCGCTGGAAACCCTTCGGGCGGTGGATCTGATAGCTGCCGAGGACACGCGTCGGACCCGAAAGCTTCTGTCGTATTTCGAAATCCATAAACCCACGGTGAGCTATCACGAACACAACGCACGGACGCGCGGGAGCGAGCTGCTCGAAAAAATCGTGTCGGGCAAGAGCGTGGCGCTGGTAACCGATGCGGGGACGCCGTGCATATCCGACCCCGGGTATCTGCTCGCAGAAGCGGCGCTCGCGCGCCAAATCGAACTGGTCGCCGTCCCCGGCCCGACGGCCCTCATTTCCGCCCTGGTCGTATCGGGGCTTCCCACTCATCCTTTTGTTTTCCTGGGCTTTCCTCCGGCAAAGGGAGTGGAAAGGCGCCGATTTTTCGAAAAATATGCACCCCTCGATATGACGCTCCTGCTCTACGAATCTCCGAATCGACTGGAAAAAACACTCAAAAGTATGAAAGAGGCTTGGGGTGACAGAAAAATGGCGGTTGCGCGCGAGCTCACCAAGCTGCACGAGGAGGTCTTCCGGGGGAGAATATCCGAAGCCTTATCTCATTTCGCCGGCGAGGTGCGGGGCGAGATCGCCCTGGTGGTGGAGGGGGCCGCTGCGGGGACCTCGCAGGTCTTGCACGGCGAAGACACCTCTTTGGAATCCCGAGATTGGAAAGAAGAGCTAAAGGAGCTGCTTGCAGGCGGCCTTTCCGCCAGGGAGGCCGCTCAAGAGATCTCACGCCGTCGGGACCTGCCGCGCAGAACGGTCTATCAGGCTGTTTTGGAGATGAAGAAAAGCGGGTGATCCCCTGCTCACCACTCACTGCTCACTACTTGGCCGACATCTTGCATCTACCTGCCCGGGGCCGGGCGCCGAAACGATGCGCAGTCCCGTAAAGAGAGCGAATTGGACTCTTGCAGGCGATGTGTCCTGGGGTCAAAAAAATGTCGGTGCCGAAACGTTGAGGCGCGCTGTTGAAAAAGTGACCGGAGCAGTGAAGGGGGAGCCGATGGAAATGGCGTTGTGGGAGAAGGGTTTTGAAGAGCGGTTCGATCAAAACTGGATCGAGAAGGGAGAAGAGGCGCTCGGGGAGGGACATCATGCCGAGGCGGTCAAATATTTCACCAGGGCGATCGAGACAGATCCTTTCAGCGTCCGTGCCTACACGAAGCTGAGCGGCGCCTGCTGGGCGATGGGGAAAACCGAGGAGTGCCTCGATGCGCTGCTCAAGGCGCTCGAGCTCGATCCCGGAGACAGAGAGACGGTGTTGGAGTGCGTACGTGTTTTTTCTGCGCTCGGCAAAGAGGAGTTCGCAAAAGAGGTACTGGAGACCTATCTCGGCAGAAACCCGTATGATGCGGAAATTCGCTCCCGGCTCGAACTGCTTTCGAAGCGGGCCCAACGGGGCGAGGCGTCCGGGGCCGCGGAATTTTTCAATAGACATGGCGAGATTCAGTTCGAGCGGGGAAACATCGGGCATGCTACGGCCTGCTTCGAAATGGCCATCGGGGAAGACCCCCTGATGGGCGAAGCGTACAACAACCTGGGGGTGATCGAGCTGGAGAGCGGGAAGATTAACGAGGCGCTGAAAAATTTTCATAAGGCCTTGGAATTAAAACCCGAAGATGGCGAGATTCTCTCCAACAGCGCTCGGGGTCTGGCATTGGCGGATCAGGTCGACTTGGCCATCGATGCCTACCGCGAATATTTACGTCGATTTCCCAAGGACTTCCACGCATGGGAGGAATTCGAGTCCCTCATCCGGAAAAGCGCCGGGTCTGCGTGGAGACCCGAGGGGCTGTCAAACGGGGTGGCCGGGATCTACCGGCATGCCGCCGAGGAGCTGTGGAAGGCCGGGGACTTGACGGGGGCCTCCGAAGCCGTCGAAAGGTCTCTGAGGCTCGAGCCCGATTCGCCTGACTCCCTCTGCGTGCTTGCTTGTCTGCACGACTCCATCGGGCAAAAGGAGGAAGCTCGGAAGGTGCTCGAGGCCGCTCTCGCGCTCGATCCGGCACACGCCTCCAGTTCGCGGATGCTTCAAACCCTGGGCGGTGGGCAGGCGGGTTGATTCGACCCGCGGACCAATTCCCAAAAAAAGGGTGGTGAGGGTTACTCATGACGAAATCCCCCGGTCTTTCGGTCTGTATGATCGTAAAGAACGAGTCGGCCAATATTGCGGACGCGCTCGCCTGTTTTACTCCTTTCGCCGATGAACTGATCGTTGTCGATACCGGTTCGAGCGATAATACGAAGGAAATTGCCGCCCGGTTCACACCGCGGGTCTATGACTTCGAGTGGATTGACGATTTTGCCGCTGCAAGAAATTTCGCATTATCCAAGGCGAGCGGAAGCTATCATCTCTGGGTGGATGCCGACGACCGGTTCGATGAGGAAAATCAGCGTCGGATCGAATCGTTGAAATCCGACTTCGACGGCAAAAAGGCCTTTTACTTCATCCTGCAAAACCGCCAGGAGGGTATGGCGCCTACCTCCTGCCGACAATTGAGGTGTTTTCCGATCGCCGAGGGTATCCGGTTCGAGCGGCGAATCCATGAACAGGCATTCCAAAGCGTAATGAAGGCCGGTCTCGAGATGGCGTTCCCGGATATCGTAGTCACCCATATCGGCTACATGACCCGGGAGATTCGGGTGGAGAAGGCAAAGCGCAACCTGGAGATAATGGAAAGACAGAGAGCGGAGGGCGAAGAGGACGGAGGCCTCCTGTTTTTTCTCGCCCTTACCTATGCGCCGCTCGGGCGGAAACAGGAGGCCATGGAGTGCATGACGGGAGCCCTGGAGTGCTTCGAGAAGGAAAGCTACAATCATCATCTCATTCCCGAGGCTTACCTTTTTCTGGCGAAACTCGCGCAGGAGATGGGCGACTACGATACGAGCCTTCGAAATCTTGCCGTATTAGGGAGCCTTGCAGGCGGAAACCCTCTCTACAACTACCATATGGGCATTTTGTATCAGCGGATGGGCAGGCACCGTCTGGCGGTCCAAGCCCTGAGGGAGGTTTGCGGGAAAAGATATGTTCCCAATCTATTCCCCACTCAGCCTTTGCCAAGCGAGACCGAGTTGCAACTCCACATGGCATACAGTCTGTGCTGCATGAACGAGCAGAAGGTGGCCCTGGAGCTGATAAACTCGTCTGCGGCGGGACGGGGCAGGAGCTGGGAATGGATGGCCACCAAAGCTTTTTCCTACGAGAACCTGGGGCTTGCCCACATCGCCTACGAGCAGGCGCTTCGCCTCGGAGAGCTTGAACCGGTAAGTTGGGCCCGCCTGGGCGCGGTCTACAAGCTGCGGGGATATTCGCAGAAGGCCAGGGAGTGCTTCGAGCGGGCGGGGATGAAAAGGGAATCATAATTTTGCCCCCGGTTTTACCGGCGACGTCTCCTCGCCTGATTTCTCCCCCGCAATGTCGAGCCACCTGGACAGGCAGTGGTCCAGAATTTCCTGGGCGCGCCGCACATCGAGCCTGTATTTTTCCGGAATGAACGCTACGGTGGGGGCATAGATTCCCTCGCTTTTGGAAAGAAACGGGCACTCTTCGAGAAGCTCGTCCGAAAGATCTACCAGGCGGGAAAGCGACCTGGCAAGGGTTATGCTGCAGTCCCGGACGGGCACGTTTCCTGCCGTGCAGCAGTCGGCAAAGACTCGAAGTCCTTCGAATTCTTCGCTTTGCTCGAGGTTTTCCGGGTAAATTCCCTCTCTTCGCAGAAAGCCAAGGGGAGCGACCAGCGAGATTTTCAGCCTCCTGGCCGAAGAGTTTGCATATTCGGGCCTGATTTTGCGAAGCACATCCAGGAGCCGTTCCCTGCCGGGAGTAAATTCTCTGAGGATCACTGTTCCGGTCGCATTGCCAAGTTTTTTGGCGATCTCCTCCCTGGAATCGGGCCGGACCAAAACGATGCATTCGCTATCCTCCGAACAAAGATGAGAGCCGGGCAGATCGACGCCCGTAGCGCCGAAGTCGTCGAGAAAGAGCACGCGCAAGGTTTTAAACCGGGTGGAGGCCGACTGGGAGAGTGCTTTTTGGGCATGCTCCACGAAGAATTCTTCGAGGGAATCGATTTCTTCCTGCTCGATGAAGGCGACCTTCGAAGCCTGCACGATATCGTCCACCGCGATCACCTGGAGCATGTGGCGGGAGTAATCGAAGGGTTCGCGGCTGCTTTGCCACTGCTCGAAGGTAAGAATCTGGAGCTCCTTTTTCAGCGCCTCGGGCAGCCTGTCTATCCCCTCATTTCCGGTCAAATTCTCTTTTGGTATGATGAGCGTTTTGCACCCGGCGGCGTAGGCGGTTTCGAGTTTTACGGCCATTCCGCCTATACCGGTCACCCGGCCCTGGGTATCGATCTCACCGGTTGCGGCCACATCGCGGCGGATTTTGCGCATGGAAAAAAGCGAGGCGAGCGCAAGCGCGATCGCTGCCCCTGCCGAAGGCCCATCCTTCTTGGTCGAGCCGCCCATGAAGTGCAGGTGTACCGGAATGGACATGTCCGCCGAATCTATGGCCAGTTCTTTCGATAAATGCAGGATCGCCGTTGAGGCCACCTTGCGGCTTTCGTCCATGACGCGCTCGATGTTGCCCGTGGTGTGGAGCATGCTGAGATAGGATTGCCCCCCGTTCTTTTTGTCTGCGCCACCTCGCACCGGAGTCACCTGGATGGGGATGAGCGCCCCCACTCCCATTTCGAGATTAACGCCGAGAGCCATCATCTCTCCGATACGATCGTCTTCATTGATGAGGCGCTGGCGGTTGGGGGCATCGAGATATTTGCGTATCTTTGCGAGATCGAGCGTTGCGGAGGTTTTTCCCTGAATCATGATCTCCTTTCGCTGTGCCCGCAGGAAAAGCGTGCGCATGATGCGCTCGAGGTCACGCACCCCGGCCTCGGAGGTATAGTCGCGGATAAGGTGTCTCAGGATGTCGATTTCCTCCTCGGGATCCAGCCCGATCTCCTCCCGGGCGATCATGTAGCGTTCCCGGATCCGTTCGATGAGAAATTCCCTGGCAATGGAGATCTTTTCGTCGACGCTGTAGCGGTCCAGAAAGATGACCTCACATCGGTTCAGGATCGCTTCCGGGACCGTTTCCACCGTGTTGGCGGTCAGAATGAAGTGAGAGTTGGATAGATCGATATCGACGGTGCTCTGAGTATACTTGTCGTGAAACAGGTGGTTTTGCTCCGGGTCGAGTATCTCGAGCAGGGTGGCGATTGCGAACTTTTCGGTCTTGTCCGCTTCGTCCATGATGAACATGCCGTTCATTACGCCCATCTTGATCAGCCCCTGGACGATGAGGCCCGGTTTTGATCCTTCGTAGGTGAATCCGTAGCCCCGAATGTCGGCTTCGTCCTTCATGCCTCCAAGGGATATCTTGTGGTAAGGAATGCCCAGATTTCGGGCAATGGAGATGGCAAGCGATGTTTTGCCCACTCCCGGGGGACCGACGAAAAGAAGCGCGCTCCCCGTCCGATGCCACGATTTTCTCTCCGCTTCCTTGAAATGCTGGTAGCGCCAGATCAGATTGGCGAAAAGGTCCGAAATGATCTCCTTGGGTTTTTTCAGCCCGTAATGCGAACGGTTGAGCCCTTCGTCGAACTCCTCGGGCGATACCCAGATTTTTTTTATCTTCCCCCACGGGATGGAAAGCAGCGTTTCGATGAGCTCGGTATACTTGGCGCCGCTTTGTCCCGTTGCGTTCATTTTGTTCTTTTCGATCACTTCGATCACCGAATGGGGAATATCCGGGTCGGTTCGCGCCTCGTCAATGCGTTCCTTCAAGCTCTTGGACTGTAGAGTCGAAGCACCGGTTCCGGGTTGGGGCCCCGTTTTCCACGGTCCTTGTCTATCGATGGTTTCTCCTGGTCGCACGAGCACCTCCAAATTGGTCTTGAATATCTCAAACAGTTCGGGGAGGGGGAGTTTCCCGTCCAGAACCGTGGATAGATCGAGTTCTTCGAAAAGCGAGCCGAGCCCCCGGCGGTCATGGAAAAGAGTAAACAGGTGAAGGGCTTCCTGCGGGTCGTTCAGGGCTGCGACGGCAAAAAGCCGCAGTATCATTGTGAGCTCCGAGGTCTTCCTGGAAAGGGGTTGTCCGGGGAGCAGGCTTTTGCGGTATAGGATGTCCAGGACCCGCGATTTCATTTCCGGGTCCAGGTCCGCAAACAGCTCGACGAGAAACCCCGCCGGCAGTTCGCTGACGTGGCGGGCATAGGCGGCCGCCACTCTGCCGAGCCGGAAGCGGTACTCTTCGCCCCGCTCCGCCCTGCGAAGCAGTTCGGCGTAATTTTTCCCGAAGGAGCCGCATTCGGGGTCATCAAGCATCTCCAGTAGCGCCTCGTAGCCCTGCGGTTCTCTTTTCGCCCGGACCAGAGCAAAGTCGATGTCTGACTGGATGACCTCGAGTTCGCTTGCGTTAGGGGAAACGAGGTGCTCGAAATGATGCCTTACCAGGAACTCGCAAAGCTTCAAAAGCTTGAGCTGTTCTTCCTGCGCCGCGTGGTGCGGGTGAGCCGAAAGAGCGTGTGCCAGCCGGTCGAGCAACCTTTCATGAATAAGGATGCTCCAACCCTGCTTTTGCCTCAGCAGCAGGGCGGGAAGCCCGATCCTGTTCGCTTCGTCTTCCATGCGGCGAAAGACGATCGCGCGGCGTAGTTCTACGAGCTGAGCAAGACTCACCCCCCTGTCGCTTCTGAAATACGAGAGGACGTTCTGCCCCAATAGGGCCTGCAGGGTCTGCAAAGCCATGTTCAAAGCCCTGTGCTCGGGGATGGGAAAATCGTTTAGAGTTTCACCGTCCAACTCGATAGAGAGCATGCCGGGACCTCCTCGTTCGTTCGAAGCCCAAATTGCCGGGTGTGTTGTTCACAGAAAAAATATAACACACCCTCTCCCGGTAGCCAGTGGCAGGCAGGAAATTGGTAGGGCGGAAGGGCGGTGGGACCGCCTACCGGGTTGCCCGCTGGCTTCGCCGGCGGGCATGTTATTTTGGGAGATTATTCCAAGAAGCGGGTGGTAAGGTTTGCAGGGTAATGGCGCCAACGGCGCCGGCTATCCTTGTCAGGCGGGCATAGCCCGCCTGACAAGGATTCCTGTGGGGGTGCGGGGGGCACGGCTCCCCGCGTCTTTTGCCTTTCGTCTTTCGCCTTTGCTCTTCGCCCTACTGGTTTCCCAGCTCTTCGGAGCGCCTCGCGGCGGCTTCGACGCAATCGATGAGCGCACCCCGCACCGAGCAGGATTCGAGCACCTGCAGTCCGTGGATGGTCGTTCCGGCAGGGGAGGTGATCATGTCTTTTAGTTCTGCGGGATGTTTTCCGGTGGTTTCGAGCAGCCGGGTCGTTCCGGCGAAGGTTTGGACCACCAGGTCCCTGGCTGCCTGCCGGGGCAGCCCCATGAGCACGCCTGCGTCTATCATGGCCTCGATCATCAAAAGAACGTAGGCCGGTCCGCTTCCGCTAAGTCCCGTTACCGCATCCATCAATTTGTCGCTTATTTCGACCGCCTTGCCCACGGCGCGGAAAAGAGCCAGGCTCATTTCCATCTGCGCATCCGTTACCGCCTTGCCGCGCGAAAGGGCTGATGCGGCCATCTGGACGAGTGCGGGCGTGTTGGGCATGACTCTTACGATGGCTGTTTTTTCCGGCAGTCGTTGTTCCAGGGTGGAAAGAGCCACTCCTGCCGCGATCGAGATGATGAGCGGTTTGTGCGACAGGTGAGCCGAGAGGGAGTCCAAAACGGCGGCGATCGTCTGCGGCTTTACGGCAAGAAGGATTATATCGCTCGATCGGGCAAGAGCCGGAATGTCGCGCTGACCCTTTATTCCAAATTCCTTCTCCAGCAATTGGATGCGGGACTCCAGCACATCGAAAACAAAGACCCTTTCGGCAGAAAACAAAGAGGGTGCGATCAGACCCCGGATTAACGCCTCCGCCATGTTTCCACCGCCAATGAACCCGATACTTCGATCCCTGAACATAATTATCCTTTCGCCTTCTCTGTTGGAGTGTTTGCTTTTGGGGGGCCGCAGGCCACCGAACCCTGATAGCAGAGCCTCACAGGGTTCGCAAGCGAAAGGAATTTTTCGCCCTCATTTATACGATTTCTTTATCGGTTGTCTTCGAGCATAGTGTAATTACATTTTTGGGAACCCTGTGGAATTTTTTATTCTTAACATCCGGTTATCCGGGCAGGCATGTCGGATCGAATCGCTACTAAACAGACGAGGGTAAAATCATGAATTTATTTTCCAAAGTAAGCCGTACAGCCGGAAAGAATTCCCCGCTGGAAGAAGAGGTGCGAAAACTCCCCGTTCCCGTCAGTTCGGTTTTTCTTGGAAAAGACGGCGAGATACGGCCGGCCGAATTCCGACAGACCGATATGACCCTGGGTTCCAAGGGACACGAAAGAATTGAGCAGGTTTTTCCCAAAACGATCGCAAAGAACGGGAGCGCCATTCTGGAGGCGCTGGTCGGGGGCGAGTCGGGCGGGACGGCGGGTAAAAGAGTGGCTGTTCTTTTTTCCGGCGGTCCGGCGGCGGGCGGGCACAATGTGCTGGCGGGGCTTGCCGCGGTGCTGGGAAAGGACAACACGCTTCTAGGGGTGAGGAAAGGACCGGGGGGGCTCGTAAAGGGTGATCTTTTCGAAATCGACCGGCAGAGTGTGAGTTCCATCATGAACATGGGCGGGTTTGATTTTTTGGGAACCGACCGAACGAAGATCAAGACGGCCGAGCAATTCGAAAAGGTAAAGCAGACGGTTGTAAATAACAGGCTCGACGGCCTCGTGGTGGTTGGAGGAGATGACTCCAATACGAACGCGGCCTTTATTGCCGAATACCTGGAAAAAGAGGGCGTCCGCTGCAGCGTGATCGGGGTCCCCAAGACGATCGACGGGGATCTGGCCGCGGGCAAGTACCTGCCCATTCCGTTCGGGTTCGATACGGCCACCAAGATCTATGCGGAGCTTGTGGGAAACCTGACCCAGGACGCGGCGTCCGCGGTCAAATACTACCATTTCGTAAAGCTCATGGGGCGCACGGCGAGCAAGATCACCCTGGAGGTGGCTCTCCAGACCAAACCTGCAATTGCGCTCATCTCGGAGGAAATTGCCGAAAAGAACATGTCTCTTGAGGCAATCGTCGATCACATAGCCCGAATCATCACCCTGCGGCGCCTGAACGGCCTCAATCACGGAGTGATCCTGGTCCCCGAGGGGCTTGTGGAATTCATCCCGGAGATGGGGCGGCTCATAGCCGAACTGAACAAGGTGCTCGTAGAATATGCCACGGACATCGCCGATCTGCCTTCGCTCGAGCACAAACGGGAGTTCCTTTTCCCGCACCTTACGGCGCAATCGGCGCAGGTGATGGCTTCTCTTCCGCCCGATCTGCAGGAGACGCTCATCTTGGACCGCGACGATCACGGCAATGTAAAGGTCTCGCAAATCGAGACCGAAAAGCTGCTGATCGAAAAGATCCGCTACCGACTCTCGGAGATGAAAAGGCACACCGACCGGTTTTTTGGCAGGGAAGAGGGGAAAATCGAGGCGAGCCCCCAGCAGGTGGAGGATTTTAAGAAGGTGAGCCTGTCTGTGCAATCCCATTTTCTGGGCTATGAGGGCAGATGCTCCAAACCCAGCCGGTTCGATGCCGCTTTTACCTTTCAGCTGGGCATGGCCGCCGGTTCTTTGGTGCTTTCCGGAAAAACCGGCTACATGGCCGCGGTAACCGATTTTCACAAAGGGGGACGGGTGCTCGCCCTTCCGCTGGCGGGGCTGATCACCGCCGAAATGCGCGGGGGAAAAGAGGAATTCGTAATCGAAAAGTCGCTCGTCGAACTTTCCTCCCCGTCGTTTCGGCTCTATGCCGAAAACAGGGACCAATGGGCAAGGGAGGACTGCTTCAGCAGCCCGGGGGCCATCCAGTACTGGGGGCCCACCTGCCGACAGGTCCCGATACTGGTTGCTCTCGACCAGGAGTACCCGGATTTTTCCGGCTTCGACCTGGGTGAAGAAAAACAGGTCTTGGTCGAGTAATTCAAGGAGGCAGCCATGCCCAACCGTCTTGCAGGCGAAAAGAGTATGTACCTGCTGCAGCACGCGGACAACCCGGTGGACTGGTATCCCTGGGGCGAGGAGGCCTTTCGCAAGGCCCGCCGGGAAGATAAGCCCATATTCCTTTCGATCGGCTATTCGACCTGTCACTGGTGTCACGTGATGGAGCGCGAATCGTTCGAGGATACGCAAGTCGCTGAGGTGCTCAACCGCGATTTCGTATCCATCAAGGTCGATCGTGAAGAGCGCCCCGATATCGACCAGGTCTACATGAACGTCTGCCAGGCGGCAACCGGCCGCGGAGGGTGGCCGCTTTCGATTTTCATGGACCCGGACAAGAGGCCTTTTTTCGCCGGGACCTATTTTCCCGAAAGAAACCGGCTGGGGATGCCGGGGCTTCTGGAAATCGCGCAAAGAATCGCCGGGCTTTGGAGAGAGGAGCGGGAGCAGCTTGCGGGGATCGGCGAAAGGATAACGCGCGCCATCGAGCCGCCTATCCCTCAACTCTCCGGCGAACTGCCGGACGGGGATTTGTCCGAGAGGGCCTACAAAGCTCTGGCCGAATCGTTCGATCATGTCTGGGGAGGTTTTGGAACGGCGCCCAAGTTTCCCAACGCTCACAGCCTCAGTTTTCTTCTCCGCCGGTACAGGCGCAGTCCCGGGACGGAGGCGCTGCACATGGTCGAAAAGACCCTTTTGTCCATGCGCGCCGGCGGGATCTTCGACCAGGTCGGTTTTGGCTTTCACCGCTATTCGGTTGATGAAAAATGGATCGAGTCCCATTTTGAGAAAATGCTCTACGACCAGGCGATGCTTGGGCTCGCCTATACGGAGGCTTTTCTTTCAACGCGAGATGCGCGCTACGGGAAAGTGACCCGGGAGATATTCGAATATGTAGTGCGCGATATGCTCAGCCCGGAGGGCGGCTTCTACTCCGCGCAGGATGCCGACAGCGAGGGGAGGGAGGGGGCGTTCTACACCTGGAGACCGGAGCAGGTGGCCAGGGTCCTGGGAAAAGATACGTCCGAGCTCTTCTGCCGTGCCTACGGGATCACCAGCCGGGGAAATTTCGAAGGGGGAGCGAGCATACTGCACATCCCCGAGCCGTTGGGTAAACTTGCCTTCAGCCTCGGAATGGGACTCCCGGAGCTTGAGGAGATCCTCGAAGACGGGCGCAGGCGCCTTTTCGATGCCCGTGAAAGGCGGGTTCACCCCCTGCGGGACGATAAAATCCTAGCCGCCTGGAATGGGCTCATGATTGCCGCCCTTGCCAGGGGCGCGCAGGCCCTGGGGGATGATTCCTACGCCGGGGCTGCCGTCCGGGCGGCCGATTTCGTATTGCATAAGATGCAAAACGAAGCGGGGCGGCTATACCGCCGCTACCGCCAGGGCGAGGCGGCAATCCCGGGATATGCGGACGATTATGGTTTCCTTATCTGGGGACTCCTTGAACTCTACGAAACCGTTTTGGACGTCCGCTACCTTGCCGAAGCCGTGCGGTTGCAGGAAGAGATGTCGAAAATCTTCGGCGCCCCGGACGGCGGGTTCCACTATGCGGGGAAGGACGGCGAGCAGATGATTGTAAAGGAAAAGCCGCTAAACGATGGAGCGCTTCCCTCCTGTAATTCCATTGCGGCGATGAATCTGCTGCGGCTTGGCAGGATGACGGGAAACCCCGAATTTGAAAAACAGGCGGATTTGCTCCTGAGATCCTTTGTCGCCGAGGTCTCCGTGTACCCGGCGGCGTACACGCAGTTTCTCCAGGCACTCGATTTCGCCCACGGCCCTACCCGGGAGGTGCTCATCGCCGGAGACTCTTCCTCTGCGGCGACGAGGCAATTGATAGAAAGCGTGCACAAGGTCTATGCTCCCAACCGGGTGCTGATGCTCAAAGAAAGCGGGAAATCGGGCGAGGAGCTGGCCAAAATCGCGCCCTTCACGGCGTCGGTACGGCAGGAGGGAAAAGAGCCTTCCGTCTACCTGTGCGAGAGCTTTCATTGTCAAAATCCCGTCAGGAGCGTCTCTGAACTGACGGCCTTTCTGCAGGCCTCGGAAGACTCTATGGCGTGATTATGGCGAGATATAGCGCGAAACTGGCGCGATTGAGGCGCGATACCAAAATCTTTTGTTTTGGTTAACTATTTGAAAATACTTGTAAAGCACGCATGGATGGGATGTGGCACGCATGTTGCTCTTGTTAAAAGACAAAGAGAAACCAACTCTTTCCTCCTCATAAGCTAACCGGTTCTAGCCCCTCCGGTTAGCTTTTTTTTTGCCAAAAACACCACTCGGGAGAATGTTGCAATGGGCAAGACTCTTCTTGGAATATCCGCTTCACCCAGAAAGAATGGAAACAGCGAGCTTTTTATCAAAGATATTTTCAAACGGATGGGAGAGGGGTGGGAGCTTCGGATGGTGAGGCTTCCCGAACTCGACATAAAACCATGCAAAGCGTGCTATCACTGCCTCTTCGACCAGATGCGGTGTCCGCAGGAAGACGATTTTCTCGCCGCGCTGACTTTGCTCGCCGAAGCGGATGCCTATGTGGTTGCCGCCCCGGTCTATCTTCTATCGGCAAACGGGAGTCTTAAAGGTTTCCTGGACCGGGGCCTTCAATTCTATGGTTTTGTCGATCGTCTGTGGGCAAAGCCCGGGGTGGGGGTGGCAATAGCCGGGATAGACGGGATGGAGGGAAGCGGCAAGCGCGACGTGGAGAGTTTTGTAAAGCTTTCGATGGGAGACCTGCGCGGGTCTGCGGTTGTTTACGGGGCGCTTCCGGGAGAAGCGCTGCTAACCGAGGGGAACGGCGAAATCGCCGAGAGGCTCGCGCAGGCGATCCTCGATCCCGCCATGAGGCTAAAGCCCGAAGGCCCGGCGTGCCCGCTCTGCGGGGGCGATACCTTCCGGTTTCTACCGGAGGGCAGGGCCAAATGCATGCTCTGCTCGGGGGCTGGGCCCTGGAAAGAGGAAAACGGGTCTCTCGAGTTCCGGATCGATCCCGGGGACCATCCGCTTTTTCTTGATCGAGGGAGCGTGGACCGCCACCTGGAATGGCTCCGGGGAATGAAGGAACGCTTCCTCGAAAAAAGGCAAGAACTCAAGGCAGTCGTAAAGCCTTACCTCGGGGTGGGAACGATTCTGGAAAGCGCAAGCAAAAAGGATGATAAAGGAAAAGGTAAGGTTGATATCGGCACATGATCAATGCCCGAGCAACTGAGGATTCATACCTCACTGCGGTCCCTGTATTTTCGTTGCTCACACAACCTCGATATCGATGTGTTCTGGAAATTCCCCGAACATCTCGCTTTTTTTCATTTCACACCGGGGGCTGAAAAAACGCATGTGTCCGTACTCGTCGCACAGCCAGAATTCTTTTGCCCCGGCTTCGAAATAGAGCTTCCTCTTGTCTTCCATTTCGGTGGTGCTGTTGGATGGAGACAACACTTCGATGACGATTTCCGGTGATTCGGGGAAAAAAAGAGGGGCGCCGTATTTTTTGAGGAATGCGGCGCTTGCCCAGGCAACATCGGCAACTCTGACGCCTTTGGAAGTTTGAATGGGGCATTCCCCCGAAGTTCGTCCTCTATCCCCGAGATTTTGCAGTAAGAAATTAATACGGCCCTGATACAAGGCATGCTTGCCCGAAGCCGGAGTCATCACGATTTGCCCCCACTCATTCGTTTC
>JBMFWU010000114.1:0-17979 GCA_049964955.1 Syntrophobacteraceae bacterium | reverse complement strand
TTATCAGCTCTTTCCGCAGGAAAATCCCGGAGCCGATCTGTTCGATCTCGACAATCTCGTGGTGTCCATAGGGCAAACGGCCGATGTGGTCGGGTTTTCCTGCATGGCGAATCTGCTTCCGTTTACGATTCTGGCAGCACAACGCTTCAAGCTTCGACACCCGGAGAAAACCATCCTTCTGGGAGGTGTCGGCCCATTTGGCGTCGAGCGGCAGATTCTCGAGCGGTTCCCGTGGATCGACATCATATTCAGAGGAGAAGCAGAGGTAAGTCTTCCCCGCCTTATGCGGGCGCTTCAGACTGGAGGCGGGCTCCAAGGCGTCCCCGGAATGTTCTATCGGTCGGGCAACGGAGCCATAGTGGAGAACGCCCCGCCCCCAAGGATTTGCGAACTCGACGCCATACCGTTTCCGGCATACCACCGGATCGACAGGGACAAATACGACGCTTTCGGTGTCATCTCCTCGAGAGGCTGCCCCTATGAGTGCACTTTCTGCAGCGCCGCTCCCGTATGGAATCGAAAAACGACGTACCGGAGCCATGAGAGTATTATCGAAGAAATAAAGCTGCTTTACGAAGGATACGGGGTAGATCTCGTTCTTTTTCAGGACGAGTTTTTCTATTCCGGCGAGGCCAAAATATTGGACTTCTGCGACAGGCTGGCTAAGTCGGGGCCTCCAGTCAGGTGGAAATGCTTCGGACGGGTCAATCTTGTGAGCGAAGCGGCGATGAGGAGGATGGCCGAATCGGGCTGCATACAGATTCGATTCGGCGTGGAATCGGGGGCGGACCGTGTGTTGGAAAAAATCGTAAAGGGTTTTCGATTCGAGGATGCTCTGAGGGCCGTAAGCCAGGCTGCCGCGATTTTCGATTCGGTCGAGACCTTTTTTATCTGGGGATTCCCTTTCGAGGAGCCGCAGGATTTCTTCGAGACGGCAATCCAGATGATGCGCTTTCGTCAACTCGGTATCACCGTCCTTCCCTCGCTCTTTTCAATGCTGCCCCAGACCCGCATCTATCGCGACTACCGCGCCGGCCGCTACAAAGGAACGCTGGAACTTGTCCCACAGCTCATACCCATCTATATGGTGACGGGGCATGAGGTTCTTGGCGAGCAAAACAGCGTGCCGGAAAAGTACCGTTTCATCTATGATTTTATCGGTGCTCACCCGGACGTTTTCCCCGGATTCCACCTCCTGGATTACCAAAGCGCCATACTGCCCAAATATGAGGCAATGCGGCAAATGGGCCTGGCATGAGCCCTTTGAAAGTGGCCGTCCTCGGCGGGAGCCGGTTCATCGGTCGGGCCATAGTCGAAAGTCTCCTGCGGCGGGGACACCGGCTGATAACCGTAAACAGGGGGGTGACGCCGGTCAACGACCTGCCGGGGGTGGAAAGGGTTGGCGCCGACAGGTGTGATCATGACGCTTTCGGGGCTGCTCTTAAACGCATCGAGGCCGACTGGGTGGTGGATGTGACTGCCTATTGCGCGGAGGATACCCAAAACGCGGTAAAGGCCTTGCGAGGCAGGCTGCAGGGGTTTATTCACATAAGCAGTGTGAGCGTCTTTCAGTGGCCCTTTCCCTCTCCCGTATCCGAAGAGTGGCCGCTGGAAACCGATCCGTCAAATCATTACGGGTTTAATAAAGCTGAATGCGAACGAGTGCTCTATGAGTCACCCCGATTTCCCTGGACCATCTTGCGGCTCCCCGCCGTGTTCGGTCCGCGCGATCCGCATTCCAGGGAAAGATACCTCGTTGGAAATCTGCTTGAGGGCAGGCCCATCATGGTTCCACAAGATTCCTTCCTGTGTCAGAACTTATTCGTCAGGGATGCGGCCGAAGCAGTGTGCCGGTTGATCGAGTGCGTCCGCCGGCCTGCAGGGGTTTATAACGCGGGGGGGCCGGCCTTCGCGCTCGAAGACTATGTCGAGCGCCTCGGCCGCCTTGTAGGATGCAGGCCCTTCATGATCCGGGCAACATCCCAAACTCTGGGGGACCAGATCGATTCGAGAAGACTCCCCTACTTTTTCGAAGGAGATCTGGCGATGGATGCGGCACGGCTGGAAAACGAGACGGGGCTTAGAATGGGACGCTTCCTTGATAGAGATCTCTCGCTCACTGTCGACTGGATTCTTAAAAACCCGGAGCCCACATCATGGTGGGGGCTGCCCTGGGAAAGGACCGCCGCACGGCGGCCATTCGCCTGAGAGAAATTTCCCGTCAATCTTCCGGTCCACTCAACATTATACCCCTCCCAGCTGCCGGCGCCTATGGGCTTGGCGATGCGGCCGCGGCGCCGGCCGCTTTCGTGAAGGACAGTTCGTGCAGTCCCGGAAGCGCGATCTGAATCGTTCCGGCTTTGAGAGTTCCGAGGATTATTCCCCCATTTCGGGTGTAGAGCCTTAGCTGGTTGCCTTTCAGATGCCAGGAAAAAGTGATCTGGTCTTCTCCGACCGTCCAGACCCCCTGGCCCGATTCTTTCATCTGTAAGCTCACCTGACCGTTCCCGGTTCGGGCCTGGTAGGTGCCCACCAGAGCCTTTGCCCCGGTGTCGCACCCGGCGAGGGCCGAGGCGCAAAAAAGGCATAGAAGACATATTCCGACACGAACTCGTGGATTTTTTCCCATCATGAGATCCTCAGGATTTCGCGGTTCCGATGATTTTGCTCTGCCCGCGCACAATCGGTCTGAATTTGCTGAAAAGTTCAGGTCTGCCGTAGAGGTAAATCTGAACGCAGAAAAGCAAAAGCAGCGTATCTTCTGCAACCTTTTTCCAGCCGATGGGCTCGCCCACCACATCATAGCACCCGCAGGAAATCGGAGCGCCCCGATAGATGTTTACCAGCACCATTACCTCGAACATTATCAGCAGGAGTCCGATCACTATCACCGCCGCCCGCGGGCGGAACCGGACGACCAGGAAAAGGCCTGCGACCAGCTCGACCCATGGCAGTATGAGAGAGCCGATGTTCAGGAACAGATATGGAATCAACCGGTAGTCGGCCACCACCTCCGCAAATTGAGCCGGATAGGGGATCTTGCTGAGGCTGGCCCAGATAAAGAAAAAACCGACATAGAGCCTGAGCGCGAAAGAAAGGTATTCGCTGGTGAGCGCCTGTTTAACAAGGTTCATTGTGATGCCCCACTTTCGACCGGATAGCCTGCGGCTTCCCAGGCGCCAAGACCGCCGTGCAGGACCTTGACGTTTGTATACCCTCGACTGATGAGTCTGTCTGCCACCTGGAGGGCATAGGGCCTGCTGATGGTGTTTCCGTATACCACTATCGGAGTATTTTTGGGCTTGTTTGCGAAGCGCATCAGGTAGACGAAATCAAAAATCGCCAAAGGCATATTGACCGCGCCCTTTATGTGCTTCTGCTCGAAAAAATTGCTGGGCATGGCATCGATGAGCAATAGATGCCCTCCGGCAAGCTCGTTTCTGGTCGTCGCCGCGCCGACTAAGGCGACCGGGTCGGGACGGTTGGGGAAAAACGGTATGCCGTTCGGGTTGGAGAGGTTAAACGTTACAGCCATGATAATGCTTATGCCGAACAGAAGGACAAAGTCAAACCAGCGGGCATTGGAATAGCTGATCGCCGCATCGGCATCCTGCTTGATCATGCCCCGTTCTTCCATGAGCAATTTCAACACTTCCCGCACAAAACGGCGGGAAAAATCGGGATGATCGTTTGTGAGGCGCTCAAAATGCTCTTTGTCGATCAGAATGAGGGTGCTTTGCTCGAGGCTCTGGGCGCCGGCGGTCCGGGCGGTGCCGCCCATGAGGGCCACCTCTCCGAAATAATCGCCGGGCCCACAGACGGAAAGCTCTCTTTCCTGGTGGTTTTCGAGCCTTACGAAAGTCCTTACCCGACCGGAGCTAACGAGATAGAGACCATCAGGCGGATCTCCCATTTCGAAGATGACTTCCCCGGGCCGAATTTTCTTTATTGCAGCGGTTCGGGCGAGCTCGTCAAGCTCTTCCTCGGGCAAGTCCCCAAGGATGGAATTCTTGAGTAATGCCCTGCGGTCTTCAAATTCCATGAAACCATCCCACCCCGGATCGGTTGTGATTCCTACCGGTTCATCGCCTCAAGGGCCATTACCATTCTCAGCTGCTTCAGGAAACCTCCGGGATTGTGGATTTCGCCCGGATGGGAGTAAAGCACCTTACCGCTTTTGGTGGAAACGATGACCGTGGTCGGAGTCCCCAGCCCTTTCATCGCATGCGTGATAGAGTGGTTTTTGTCCAATAAAATCGGGTAAACAGCCTGGAAGGCTTTCCGAAAAGTTGCGACCCCCAGCGGGGTATCGGCCAGCGCCAGGGCGAAAAACTTTACGTCCTTTACCCCCGGGTCCGTCTGCATCTCGTGATAGAGTTCATTCATATTGGGAGCCGCCGCCTGGCAATGCGGGCAGGTCGAACTCATCAGCTCGATCACCACCACCGGCGCTTTTATTTCCTTGATTGTAAACGGCGCCATTGCCTTCAGACCGAGGTAGCTTTGAACCTGCGTAGAATCAGGGGCGGGAAGGGTGTAAGCGAACTGAGTCCCCTCATCGGCCGGCCCGGCAGCGAAGGCGCCGGTGAGCGGCACAAAAACCGCCGCTACGACGATCGAAATCCACACTGTCATCCATCCATGCTTTCTCATCGATTTCTCCATTGATTGAACTTATGCGTTTCCAGGCAACTCCAAACCCGTTATGCTCAAAAGCGGCAAAGGAAGCGGAAAGCCTCGATATAGTATATCGGTCCCGACGCCGGACATCTCAAAGGGAATTTTCACGAAACCTTTGCGATCTTTTCCTCACCCGACGCGAAGGTCCGAGAAGTGCTCAATACTGTTTGTGTATACATTGCAGTAATTTGTCCGATCATGAGCAGGACCTCTCATGTCAAGTGTAAAGTCAAGAACTTGTTGAAAAATATCATTTTATCCATTCAGAAAGAGAAAGCAAATGAAAATCCAAAAGAGTGATTGACTACGAGTTCTAATCGTCTGAGAATATGCGTATTCACCGGTTTGTCCATGGGTAGCGGATGATGATCGCGCCGGCGGAAGACCGGACGCAAGGAGGAGGCGGCGGGCCGGTTTGGCCTGCACGTGTACGAAGGTGGTAGAAAGAGGAAAAACATGGGCGATTGCACGTTTCATAACACGAAAGAGGAGCGCTGCTTCGAAGACTACGAAACGGGCTGCGTATACGAGTTCGGCTCCATCAACGTAGATGAGTCCGAGATGATCGAGTTTGCCGGGCGCTACGACCCGCAGCCGTTTCATACCGATCCGGAAGCGGCGAAAACGAGCGTTTACGGCGGCCTGATAGCGAGCGGATGGCATACGTCGGCCATGATGATGCGGTTGCTCGTGGACCGCTATCTGCCGACGGCGGCGAGTCTGGGCTCGCCCGGTGTCGACGAATTGCGCTGGACCAAACCGGTGCGTCCCGGAGATAGGCTTTCCCTACGAATCACCGTTATGGAAGCCAGGCGCTCGCAGTCAAAACCCGACCGCGGGGTTGTCCGATCCTTTGTCGAGGTGATCAACGGGGAGAAGGAAACGGTGATGACCATGAAGGCGATGAATATCCTGCGGTGCAGGAATACCGGATAATCGGAAGCGGGAAGCAGGGAGCGAGAAGCAGGGAGCGGGAAGCGGGAAGCGGGAAGCGGAAAGAAAAGCGCGTCCTGAGTCTTTTTATAGTTTCCATGTGTTCCGCAGGGATATGAAATGCTGCGGTGCAGGAGTGTAGGATAATCGGTCCATAACGTCGCTCATAATGAGCCCGCCCACGAAGCAGGCGGGCATCCCGGCAGCGGCGCCAGCCGCCCGGTCGCGAGGAAATGCAGATGGAAAAGCTTGAAAGAACCGTTTTGTATGACAGGCACAAGGCGCTTGGCGCCCGCATTGTGGAGTTTGGCGGGTGGGAGATGCCGGTTGAGTATCCGTCCGGGGTTGTCGGCGAGCATCTGGGTGTGCGGAGTGGGGCGGGAGTTTTCGACGTTTCCCACATGGGCCGGTTTGTCATCGGCGGGAAGAGCGCGCTCGGGTTTATGCAGCACGTGCTTACCAATAACGCCGAGGCCCTCGACCTTGCCCCGACCGGGGCCCAGTACACGCTCATTGCCAACGAGACGGGGGGCGCAATCGACGACGCCTTTCTCTACCGCTTTTCCGAAGACGAGTACCTGCTGGTGGTTAATGCCTCCAACCGCAAAAAGGACTGGGAGCACCTCCAGGTTCACGCCCGGTCGTTTGCGGGGGTTGAACTTGCCGATAAGACCTATGATATGGCGATGTTGGCCTTGCAGGGTCCCAAAAGCCGAAGGATCCTCGAGGCGATAGTCCGGGACCCGGAGGGGCTTCCCGAGCCGTATCGCAATGCGGTCGGTATTGTGGACATTGCGGGTGTCAGGGTCATGGTGGCCGCTACCGGCTACACCGGGGAGCCCGTTGGCTTCGAGCTCTTTATTCCGAGCCGGGAGGCGCCGGCGCTCTGGGACCTGCTTTTGGAAAAAGGGGCGGTTCCCGCCGGCCTTGCGGCTCGGGACACACTGCGTCTCGAGGCCTCGATGCCGCTCTACGGCCATGAATTCGGAATCGACAGAGAGGGGCGCGAAATTCCCTGCTTTGCCTTCCCCACAGCAAAGATCGGCGTGAGTTTTTCTCCGAGAAAGGGTGATTTTATCGGGCGAGCGGCCCTCGAAAAACAGTTTGCCGCCTACTCCAAAATTATCGCTCGCGATTATTCGACCATTTCCGATCTGCCCCGCATGTTCCGGAGTGTTGCAATTACCGGGCGGGGGATCGCCCGGGAGGGGGCGAGGGTGGCAAAGGAGGGAAAACCGGTCGGCTACATCAGCAGCGGCACGATGGTTCCCTACCGGGAGTTCGAGGATAAGGGGCTTCTCTCCGCCCAAAGCGGCGAGCACAAGCTTCGCGCGATCTGTCTTGCCTATCTGGACAGTGATGTACTGGAAGAGGACAAACTGGTGGTCGATGTTCGCGGCCGGCCGGTGGATGCGGTCGTCGTGGAATACCACCTGCGCTCCGAGGCCCCTCCCTATGCCCACCCGATCGTTTGCGGCCATCAAATCCCGGAGCTTCCCTTCTCTTGTCCGCGCAGCTTTTGCAAGGGGGCCGGAAAGGAGACCGAACAGGATCGACCGGAAAGCATCGGTGCGGCGCCTGCCGCACTTCTACGCAAGGCACTGGAAAATACCCGCTGGCGCCGGGATGAGTGTATAAATCTCATCCCCTCCGAGATGACGCCTTCCCCGATGGTCCGGCTGCTCTCGATCGCAGACCCTGCCTTCCGATACGCCGAGCATAAGGGGGTCAAGGCGTTCTACGATACCGAGATATTCTATTACCAGGGGACCGATTTTATCGCCGAAGTCGAATGGCTGCTCGAAGAGGAGTTCCGGAAATACCTCGGGTGCGCCGAGGCCGAAACGCGGGTGATCAGCGGGCAGATGGCAAACGCGACGGTTTTTAGCGCCATGGTCGACTACATCAACCGGGCCGACCGCCGGAGCGAGCCTCGCCGCATCCGCAGCGTCATGAACAACCACATAGGCAAGGGGGGGCATCTTAGCGCGCAACCCATGGGGGCGCTCCGGGATTTCGTCGCCCGCGACCCGCACACCGAACGCCCGGCGGTGGTGAATTTCCCCGTTCTTGCCGAAAACCCCTACAAGATCGACGTTCCTGCCACCCTCGAGCTGATCGACTCCTGCCGGCCCGAACTGATCGTTTTGGGAAAAAGCATGATTTTGCACCGCGAACCGGTGGCCGAAATCCGAAAGCACCTCGACGAAGCCCGAATCGATGCGGTCCTCATGTACGATGCGGCCCATGTGCTCGGACTCCTCGGCCCCTATTACCAGAGCCCGTTTACCGAAGGGGTCGACCTGGTGACCGGATCGACGCACAAGACCTTCTTCGGCACCCAGCGGGGCGTAATAGCAGGCCGCTTCGAAGAGCCCGAGGAACGCTACGCGCTGTGGGAGGCCATCCGGCGCAGGACTTTCCCCGGCGCCGTTTCGAACCATCATCCCGGCACGCTCGTGGGCCTTCTCATGGCCGCCTACGAGATGAACTTTTTCCGCGACGGCTATCAGCGGAACGTGATCGCAAACGCCAGGGCATTCGCCCGCGCGCTCCACGACTGCGGGTTCGATGTGGCCGGAGACCCCACGGTTGACTTTACCGAAACCCACCAGGTCATCGTACACGTCGGCTACGCCCGTGGACCCGAGATTGCCAAAAGACTGGAGGAAAACAATATCGTTTGCAACTACCAGGCGACTCCCCTGGATGAAGGCTTTACCGCTGCAAGCGGCCTGCGTATGGGGGTAGCGGAAATGACCCGCTTCGGGATGGGCGAAAAGGATTTTCGCGCCCTGGCAAACCTCATGAAAGAAATAGTCTTCGAGGGCGCAAATCGGCTCGATGCGGTGAAAAACTTACGGGAACCGTTCCGCGAGCTGCACTATTGCTTCCGGGACGATGAGTGCTTGGAATTACTGGAAAACCTTCGTAGCATTATATAGCGTCGACTAGGTCTTTGCTGGCGATAAGTATTTTTCTTCCGGCCGTGTTTGGTAGGGCTAAATAGTATCGATGCTTGGAGCGCGGGCTTCCAGCCCGCAAATTGTTGTTTCCCGCGCCCGTTTGCGGGCTGGAAGCCCGGGCTCCAAAGGCATAATTCCACTTCGAGGGTGGCAACCACCGCGCCTACAGGCCTGGCGACCCGGCTGTGGCGCCAGCCACTTCGGCGGCTACGCGGGCAATGACGCTTGCCCAATCGCCCGCTTCGGGCTGGTGGAAAAGCCGCATGGTGGGATACCAGGGCGTTTTTTCGCTGTGGCGCTGCCAGCGCCAGCAGGTGTCGAAGCGATTGAGCACCCACACGGGCTTCCCCAGAGCCCCCGTGAGATGGGCCACCGCCGTATCGACGGTGATGACCAGATCCAGATTGGCGAGGAACGCCGCGGTGGCCGCAAAATCGTCGCATTCGTCCATGAGATCGATCAGCCCCAGCGCCTCGGGCGGTTTCGGCCCCTCTTTTTGCAGGCTGAAAAATTGGATGTCGGTATTTTTGACAAGGGGCGTCAACATTTCCGGCGGAATCGAACGGCGACGATCGGTCATGGCAAGAGAAGGGGTATGGCGGCGGGGGTTGCCGGCCCAGACAAGCCCGACGCGGGGCTTGTTGGATACGAGTGGAGCAAGCTTTTCTCGCCATTCCAGCACTTCTTTTTCGTCCGCCTTAAGATAGGGACCGCTATTGGGAATGGTTTCAAACCGTGTGCCCATCGCCCATGGTAGACTCATCAGCGGGCAATGGAAATCGAAAGCCGCAGGTTCTTGGAGAGCGGCCGTAACGATTTCGACGCCATGTAGAGTTTTCATAAGGCGAACGAGCGTCCGGGGCACTTCCAGTACGACGCGCAAACCGCGCGCCGCCGCCATGGGCGCATAGCGGCAGAACTGAAGGGTGTCCCCCAGCCCCTGTTCATGATGAAGGAAAAGAACCGAACCCTGTTTTGCCTCCCCGCGCCAGAGGGGCTGAGGATAGTTGCGATGCCTGTGCTTGAGATATCGGGTTTGCCAACGCGCCTCATACAGGGGCCAGCCTTCCTCGAACCGTCCCGCCGCAAGAAGCGCTACGGAGAGATTGTGCCGTATTTCCGGATCGTTTTCGTTTAGGAGGGCGGCCCGCCTCAAAAGCTCTATGGCTTCCTCCTGTTTTCCCGTATCCTTCAAAGAATTGGCGAGGTTGGCGAGCGCTTCGGGGTATGTTGGCCGCAAGGCAAGAGCGCGCCTGCCATAGTCAACGGCTTCCTTGAAGGCGCCCAGTTCGTGCGCCAGTACGCTCAGATTATTGAGCGCGTCGGGATTTTCCGGGTGCAGCTCGAGGGCCTTCCTGTAGCATACAGCCGCCCTGTAGTAATCCCCCATCGTATAGAGCACGGTGCCAAGATTATTGATCCAGAACGGGTTCGAAGGATCTTTTGCTATCGCACGCTCGCAATAGCCCCTCGCTTCCGGAAGACGCCCCAGGTCTTTGGCGAGGACCGCCAGGCTATAGAGGGTTTCCCTGTCATCGGGTTCCAGAGCGAGCACCCTTTCATACACGCGAACCGCCTCGGCGAATTTTCCACTGTCCCGCAAACCATTGCCCAGGTGCTTCAGGGCGAGCGTAAAATCGGGCTTGATTTCGGTCGCCCTTTCCAGAAGAGCGATCGCCCCGGCGAAATCTTTTTTCATCAGAAGAGCCAGAGCATAATTGCACAAAATTTCGGGTGCATCGGGATCAAGAGCCAGACACTTGCGAAACCAGATCTCCGATTCGGCGGGGCGCCCCAGCTTGCACTCGATAACGCCCATGAGCTGCAGATAGGTGACGTTATCAGGCGTCCGGGCCAAGATCTCCCGGCACATTCTGGCAGCCTCTTCGATTTTATCCGGCGTCTCCTTGGGCGGATCGGGCGTGGAATCTTGCGATATCATCGATACGGACCCCCTTTTACAGTTGCTTTTTTCACTCCAGAGTCTCTATCTTCCGTATAAGAAGCAATATGCATGCCGAGAAACGTGGGATACCGGTGGATAAAGCCTGTGAAGGTCGGCGAGGTCAATTTCCATTGTCCACATGGAGCATGACAGCGCTCGACAAGATGGGGCGGGAAGGCTATAGTTCGAAGAAGCGGCCGGGGCAAAGTTGGAAGACCGGGAATTGGTGCGAATGTTCCAGGAAGTGGAAACGTTGCCCGAGGAAGACAGGGCGGTGGTCAAAAAGCTCCTGGACGCTTTTCTTACGAAGAAGCAAATCCTGGCGCCGGCTGCCCGGTAAAAGTCGGGAGTGGGAGTAAATATGATTACGACCAAAGAACAGATCATAGAGCTGGTGAAGGCTTTGCCGGATAATGCCACCATGGATGACGTGCTGGAGGAAATCTACTTCAAGTTGCAGGTGGACCAGGGTATTGCCGAACTGGACCGGGGCGAGAGCATTTCCCATGAAGAGGTTGAAGGGCGGCTCGCCAAATGGCTCCTCCCATAAGGTGGTCGCCCAGGGCTACCGTATCGTCTACCGGATCAGACCACATGCTATAGAAATTGTCACCGTTTGTCACGGATCAAGGCTCGTCCAAAACGCAATCGAAGAACCAACAGATTGAATATCGGAACCTTAAAAATAACCCTGCCACCTTGGCAGGCATTTCATCGATTGAAATCGTGCCGCACATATCCATCATTGTCTTGTGGGACTCGTTGAGATGGAACGGAAGCTGTTCAGGTTATGCCCGTCGTGTATGCGACTCGATCACCCACCTACAATGTTTGCGTCACCCTTCAGGTGAGTGGGGCGTCTTATCGTACACAAGGGTATATACCATCGGTCTATCGAAATACTCACTACGTATTATGACATGCATTTTAAGCGTCGTGCCATCGTTACTAAGCTTGCAGTAGTTAGTTCTGGAGCCGTTGTTTGTTGAAAATGTCTGCTCCAAGGTATTGCCCTGCAGATGAGTCTGCAAACTGACAAGATCACCTTCGCGATTTCGATACATCACAAGTGTTCCGTCAGTATTGGTAATGGGTAATACATCGTTACCGGCTACAACACGAATATATTTGCCTGACAATACTATCGACAGTTTGTTGTGTACCTCGGCAGCTCTATTAAGTTTCTGTATAGCGAAAGGCCTGATAAGAGCATTCATTTTGGATAAAACCGAGTCTTCTATTCGTGTAACATTGGCGCTCTTTTGAGGAACAAGATAAAAAACGCCTTGAATGTCGGCGGCGTGTGAATAGGATATCAAGGATAGCGAACTAATAATAAAAACAGAAAATACCAGTGTTCTCATTGATTGCCTTTCGTGTTGATGACTTGCGAGGGCTCTTTTTTGCGCGGGATTATAACATGGATTTTTCAGATGACTAGAGGAAGATGATTTCGATCGGATCGGCTCGTTTTTCGACCGCCAGCGGTCGAGAATTCCTTTATCGAGACGGCTCCTTCCGGAAAGCGGGCCGCTCTTCGGGTTCCCGCACATCGCCTCTATTACACGTGTTTTAATGCGGAATTTTCGGCACGCGGCCGGCCGCGCCGGTATCGACTCAGCGACATCCGGAAGAAGGGGAAGGGCCGGCAATGATCGGATCTGCTTCCGGTTTGAAAAAATGCGTTTATATTAGCGACAAAGAGATGGAGAATAAGGACTTGATCCACGATGGATCGAACGGCATCCGAGATTGGGACCTTTAAGCTTATGGAAAACGCCCTCGAAGTCGAGTTGCTCCGAAAAGAATACAGGGACTTTATATTGAACGACATTTCCTTTTCCCTTCCCACGGGGCATATAATGGGATTCGCCGGGCAAAACGGCGCCGGCAAGACAACTACCATTCGCCTCATCCTGAACATGGCTGCGCGAAACAAAGGCAGCATAAAAGTACTCGGCATGGACAACCTCCTCGCCGAACAAAAAGTTAAGCAGGAAATCGGCACCGTATTTGACGAAATATTCTTCGTGGACAATTGGAAAGTAGCGGACACCGAAAAGGCGATAAAGTCATTTTACGGGAATTGGGATGGCGCATTATACCGGCATTATGCAAAAGACTTCAGCTTGCCGTTGAATAAGAGGATAAAAGAGCTGTCCCGCGGAATGAAAATGAAGCTGATGCTTGCGTGCGCCCTTGCTCACAAACCAAAACTCCTGATCCTGGATGAGCCGACAAGCGGTATAGATCCCGTTGCCAGAATCGAACTTCTTGAAATATTGAGCAGTTATGTTTCCGACGGAGAAAAAAGCATATTCTTCTCAACGCATATAACAACGGACCTGGACAAAATTGCCGATTACATGGCGTTGATCGAAAACGGCAATCTCTTCTATGCAGGACCGAAAGACGAGCTGCTGAAAAGTTATCTTCTGATCAAGGGAGAGCGTGGTCAACTGACAAGCGAGCTGCGTGCAAAAATCATCGGGCTCACCCTTTTAAGGACCGAATTCGAGGGGCTAATCCAGGCCTCCCCGACGGCCATGCCTCCGACCGAAAATATCCATGTGGGAACGCCCACTGTAGACGAAATTGTGGTGCACCTAATCAAGCAGAAAAAGAATGTATAATATACTTAAGACGATAAAACTTGACTATTATATTTTGATGACGTTTTCTCCCTGGCTCCTTTTGCTGGTTTTCGTAATTGCAGCCCTTATCGGTATCATTTCATCGGAGCCGGAATTTATAATCGGTATCGTTCTCATGACGTCGGCCTTTTTCATGACGAGCCTGTTTGCGGTAGCCGAAAAAAACAATCTCAACACGCTGTACGGAACGCTACCCGTGACGAAGCCGGATATTGTAGCCGGTCGTTATCTGTTCAGCCTGCTGGTCGGCTTTCTGAATGCAGTCCTGGCGACGTTTGCGGCGGTTTTCATCTCTCGTGTATTTCAATTTGAAACCACCAATCCGACCTTGGCCGCATGGCTGTGCGGCTCGTTTTTCCTCTACTGCCTGCTTATATCCGTGCAGTTTCCCCTCTATTTCCGGTACGATTTCTCCCGCATTTCGGCGGTCGCCAATACTCCGCTGGTCGTATTGTTTATCGCAATCGCCCTCATACTCGGAAAAAGTCCGGAACTGATGGGTCAAGCAGCCGAATTTTTTGTTGATAATACGTATGCGATGTGGCTGACGGGGATAGTGGGAGGCATATTCCTGTTGGGCGTATCAATGCTTCTGGCGATCGTGCTCTACCGCAGGCGTGAATTGGGAGGGTGAATATTTTCCGTGTGAAGCAATTGAAAATCGATGGCGATTTCACTTCGTGTCCTTTTAAGATTCTTGACACAGTAAAAAAATTATATTGTATACGTGGAATATTGGAATGGTAAACTGAAAGGAATCGCGAAGATCAGGCGTTCCAGCAGTGAGAGGTTCTCAGCGGCCATGGGGCGGCATTAGACACGGCCACTCTTGCTGGAAAGCTTATCTTTGGCGTCTTTGCCGCTTTCGCCGAGTTTGAAAGAGAATTGATTGAAATGATTGTCATTCATGCAGGAATTGGTGAAACGGGTCTCTATCTGTGGGGTGAAAAGCCCTCCGAAAAGCAAACCGCCCCGCGCAGACGGCCTGGAAGAAAGCCTGAAACGCCGGCTGCGGGAAGGCTCCCCTACGATGCGGGACTTGAAGTCCTCGGGGGAGTGCTTTCCGAGGCGGGAATAATCCTTGAGCAGACCGAATTCGAACCGCTCGATGTGTTCGTATGGCTGCCCACGGTCGGCAATATGCCGATCTCCTCGAGCCCGCTCATTGCCGAACCCCCGGACGCCGGGCAAGAAGCGGATATTTCTCCATGGGTCGTGACCGTTGTTCCTCTCGACTTCTCGGAGTCCGTCAAGTTTCTCTGCTGCTGTGTTGGCAAGACGGTCCTTGCGCCGGGAATGATTGTTGGAAGCGATCTTGCCTTTCTAACGAGAGCCATGCAGTTTGCCGCCGCTCTAGTTGCAAAGCAGCAGTTTCTCCCCTGCATGGAAAAAATCGGCAAGACCTGGTTCGCCAGGTGGCAGCCTGTTTATCCGTCTGGTGAAGCCGAGAGGTTCGGCAGGCTCGGCAAGGCGATGCCGTCGGCTTGCAGGGCGGTCAGCCTGCAAGCCGAATCGCCTCCCGAAATTGCTTCCCCGACCCTGCTCTCGTCTTTTGTGGACGCAATGGTGGATCGATTCGTCCGCCTCTCCTCCACCGCGCAGCGATCCGGGCCGCTTCCCGCAAAGGAAAAGAAAAAAAGCCGCGTATTCGACAGCGTTCACGACCAGTGGCTCTACGCCTTGGACTCGCTCGACGGGAAAATGGATGGGAGCGAAGCGGAGCTTGCCGGTTTGGCCCTTCAGGTTGAAGACTGGCGCCGCCCGGCTACCCGTTCTATGGCGAGCGCCTTCAGGCTTTGCTTCCGCCTCGATGAACCCGACTCCGCAGAAACGCGGGCACTGACCGGGAAGCGCAGCGGGTCGATTCACCGGAATCAGGATGGTTGGGCGGTTCAATACCTTCTTCAGGCGGCCGACGACCCGAGCCTTGTCGTTCCAGCCGAATATGCCTGGAAGGCCGAAGGCCGCAAGGCATCGGTCCTTGATCGGCCAAATTTCAATGCGAAGGAATATCTCATGACCGCCCTCGGACAGGCCTGCGGCATATGCCCCAACATCGAGGCGAGCCTCAAAGGGGCTGCTCCCGCCGGTTACCATTTGGATGGAGGCGGGGCCTATGAATTTTTGACCCGGCGGGCATGGGCGCTCGAACAGGCAGGTTTCGGCGTGTTGCTGCCCGCCTGGTGGACCCGAAAGGGTACAAAGCTCAAGCTCGCCGCTCGCGCCGTTGTCAAAAGCCCAAAGATGCAGACCAAAGCAGGTCTTTCCCTCGACGCGGTCGTGCAGTTCAACTGGGAAGTCGCGCTCGGCGGCGAACCGCTCACGTTCGAGGAACTCCAGGAACTCGCCAGGCTCAAATCCCCGCTGGTGAGAGTCCGCGGGCAGTGGGTCGAACTCGATCCGGAAGAAATCCAGGCAGCTCTTGATTTCTGGAAAAAGCAGCCCGAAGAAGAAGCCACGGTCCGCGAGGTGGTGAAAATGGCCCTCGGGACTCGCAGCACGTTCGGCTCGCTTCCTTTCGAAGGAGTCAAGACGACCGGCCGGCTCGCCAAGGTCCTCTCCAGTCTCGAAGGACGCTCGCCTTTCGATGAGCTCCCGGCGCCCGGCGGCTTGAAGGCGACGCTTCGCCCCTATCAGGTCCGCGGCTACTCGTGGCTTGCCTTTCTAAGGGGGCTGGGGTTCGGAGCATGCCTTGCCGACGACATGGGATTGGGGAAAACCATTCAGACCCTTTCCCTGATCCAAAAAGACCGGGAATCCAACGGTGACAAACCCGTGCTCCTCATAAGTCCGATGTCTGTTGTGAACAACTGGGCGAAGGAAGCCGCGCGGTTTGCCCCCGACCTTTCCGTCATGATCCATCACGGCATCGGCAGGAGCAGGGGGAAGAACTTCAAAACCCAAGCCGCCAAACATTCCATTGTAATATCGAGCTATTCCCTCCTGCACCGCGACTTCGAGACCTTGAAGAGCGTTTCCTGGGCCGGCGTCGTTCTGGACGAAGCTCAAAACATAAAGAACCCGGAGACTAAACAGGCGAAGGCGGCCCGCGCCATCGAGGCGGACTACCGCATCGCCCTCACAGGAACTCCGGTCGAAAACAACATAGGCGATCTCTGGTCCATCATGGAGTTTTTAAACCCGGGTTTTCTGGGCTCACAGAGCGAATTCCGGCGCTCGTTCTTCATCCCCATCCAGGCCAACCGGGACCGGGAAGCAATAGAGCGGCTCAAGCGCATTACCGGCCCCTTCGTCTTGAGACGGCTAAAAACCGATAAGGCCATTATCGCCGACCTTCCGGACAAAATGGAAATGAAGGTCTTTTGCACGCTCACCAAAGAGCAGGCATCCCTTTATGAAGCCGTTGTAAAAGACGTTGCCGAAGCGCTCGACTCATCTGTCGGCATTAAGCGGAAGGGAATCGTCCTGGCAACGCTCTCCAAGCTCAAGCAGGTCTGCAATCATCCCGCTCAGTTCCTTGGCGACAACTCCGCGATTGTGAACAGGTCCGGAAAGCTCGCCCGCCTGACCGAGATGATCGAGGAGGTCCTCGATATAGGCGACCGTGCGCTCATCTTCACCCAGTTTACCGAAATGGGCGTGATTTTGCACCGTCACCTCCAGGAGACTTTCGGCCGGGAGGCGCTTTTCCTGCACGGCGCCGTCTCAAAAAAACAGCGAGATCGCATGGTCGAGCGATTTCAGGCCGAGGACAACGGTCCAGGGCTCTTCATCCTTTCGCTCAAAGCCGGAGGGACCGGCTTGAACCTGACCGGCGCCAACCATGTCTTCCACTTCGATCGCTGGTGGAACCCGGCCGTGGAGAACCAGGCGACCGACCGGGCTTTCCGCATCGGGCAGATGAAAAACGTGCAGGTGCACAAGTTCATCTGCGCCGGTACCTTGGAGGAGCGTATCGACGAGATGATCGAGAAGAAGAAGGAAATCTCCGAAGGCGTTGTGGGGGCCGGCGAGGCCTGGCTTACCGAGCTTTCGACATCCGAGCTCAAACGGCTCTTCGCCCTTGGCAAGGATGCTGCCGCGGAATAAATTCGGGCGAATCGGGATGGAAAACTCCCCGAAAAGCGCACAGGAAAGGATCTCTGCGAATGTCGTGGCGAAATCATGAATATTTTCCACCCTCCAGACCCAAGGCTGTCAAAGGCGGCATCAAGGCGCAGTCGAAGCGGGGAGGATTCGGTGAGAGTTGGTGGGCCAAACGGTGGATAGCGGTACTCGAGGGCTTCAACATCGGCGCAAGGCTTGGTCGTGGGCGATCCTACGCCAGAAGAGGCCAGGTGCTATCCATCGACATTCAAAAGGGGGTGGTGAAGGCCAGGGTACAGGGCTCCAGGACTAAACCCTATGAGATCGCCATCAAGGTGAAGCCTCTATCGCAGGACGGTTGGAAAAAGCTCGCGAAGGCGCTCTCAAGCCAGGTGATCTTTGTTGCAAAGCTCCTTTCGGGTGAAATGCCTCAGGATATAGAACGAGTCTTCAACGAGACCGGACTGTCTCTTTTCCCCGAGAAGCTCAAGGACCTCGAAACCAACTGCTCCTGCCCGGACTGGTCCAACCCCTGCAAGCATATCGCCGCCGTCTACTACCTTCTGGGCGAAGAATTCGACAGGAACCCTTTTCTTATCTTCAAGCTCCGCGGAATGGAGCGGGAGGAATTACTGGCCGGCCTGGGAGAAATGGATAAGGGAGGGAACAAAGCAAAGTCCAAAGGAACGGACCGCCCTCCGGAAGCATTGCCTCCCGTCGAACCGATCAATGCCGATGCTCAAAGCTTTTGGAA
>JBMFWU010000113.1:0-18203 GCA_049964955.1 Syntrophobacteraceae bacterium | reverse complement strand
GCCTTAGGCTACAGGGGAATGCCCACGAGTAGACAATCCGGGAGGATGAATTTCTTTCATCCTCCTGAAGATCGGAGTGAGTATGAAAGACAATCATTTGAGATTCAAGCAAGGGGATTCCAGGAAGATCCGAAGACATTTCGTCGTGCCTGCCCTCCTTGTAGGGATAGCGGCGGTGATTTTGGTTGGTATGCTGACCGTATTCGACCAGCCCGCCCAAGGCGACGATGCGGGACAGACTTTCAGCCGGGCGCAGCTCGATCAGATGCTTGCTCCGATTGCCTTATACCCTGATTCACTTCTGGCGCAGGTCCTATTGGCGTCAACATACCCGAATCAAGTGGTGGAGGCGGACCGGTGGGTAAAGGCGCACAGGAGGTGGAGCAGGGCCCGACTCAATGCGGCGCTGGACAGAGAGAACTGGGACCTGAGTGTAAAAGCGCTGGTTCCTTTTCCGAAAGTGCTGGCGATGATGGACAAGCACCTGGAGTGGACGACGAATCTGGGTGAGGCTTTTCTGTCACAGCAACAGGAAGTGATGGCCTCGGTTCAGGAGTTGCGACGCAAGGCGTATGCCCTGGGCAATCTCAAGACAACACCGGAACAAAAGGTCGTTTATGCGGACAACTGTAACTGTATTGAAATCGAGCCGGTCGAGTCCGATTACGTCTATGTTCCCTATTACAATCCGCTGGTCGTTTACGGGTCCTGGTGGTGGCCGGGCTATCCTCCCTTCGCCTATTATCCTTACGGAGAGCCTGTTATTACCGTCGGCCTTTTCGGATGGTTTCCGGCTGTCGCCGTCAGCCCTTTTTGGAACTGGGGCTGGGGGTATTGGAACTGGGGAGACCGTGACGTATTCATAAACGTCAACCGTACGGTCAATATCAACTCGACAAACCTCAACATCACCCGCACCACTCTGCGGACGGCAAATCTCACCAGTGCAGCCGCAAGAGGAGTTGCGGACCCGGTGCGAACCGCCGCATTGACTCACGGCGGGCACGCAGCCGCAAGGAGGCCGCCATTGCCGGGATTCCATGCGGCAGCTAATCGGGCTGGTACATCCCGAGGAGCGGCTGTTGCCGGAAGAACGGGCACATCTCGGACGTTCGGTCGAGGGACGGTGGCCAAAAACGGGTATTCCAGCCGACCATCTGTCAGTGCCCTGGAACGGGGTCTAGCCCGCGGGGGACCAACAAGGGCCGGAAGGAATCTGCTCCGGAACAATTTTGCCCGGGGAGCCAACCGGACCAACTTCGCCCGAGGGACCACACCTCGACAGGCGCCGGCAGTTTCAGGCCACGCATTCCACCGGCCTTCGGCCGCTTCGATCGAACGGAGCCTTAGACACGGTGGTGCTCTATCGGCTCGAGGAGTTACGCCCCATAGAGCAAACGCAGCCTCGCGCTTCGGCAGTCATGGCTTTGCCGCAGCACGGCGCGCGCCTCATTATTCCGCGCCGCATCATTTTGCGGCTAATCGAGCTGCCGCCCCTCATTTTGCTCCTCACTTCGCTCCACATGCTGCCAGAGCTCCTCATTTCGCGGCTCCTCACTACGCCGGAGCCCCACATTTTGCCGCGCCTCATTTTGCTCCTCACTTCGCCGCTCCGCATGCCGCTCCTCATGCCGCTCCTCATGGGCGCGGATGATGCGTCCGGCCATATGATGACGCTCATGACGTATGGGTACTACCTCGGGGGGTAGTACCCTCGTTTTTTGCCGTTTTTCGGGACCCCGCTTTCTGTTCACCCCCTGCGCGGCCGATCGTGCTGCCGGGAATGATTCTATTTAGTTTTCATCCGGAAACGCGCCCTAAGGTGCGCACTGGACCGGATTTCCCCCCTTTTGCATGCAAAGGGGGGATTTGAGATTTGAACGCAACTCGGTGTTAGAACGGGTCGAGCAGGAGCGTCGAACGAACGTGCTTTCCCGAAGGTAAGATGATGGACGATATCCGTTTTGCCTTCAGCTGCGGCGGGTCGGTTTGTACCGAGGCACCTCGCATCTGGCGGCTGCATTCAATAAAGCCGTGTCTTGTGTCGAGATGGGCATATCGAGCCTCATGGCGAGGTCCAGGTAGGAAGATCATATGTTGAAAGCCCATGCTCCCGCGCGAGGGAAAGGATTTCCTTGAGCATTCGATCTGGTGGTTCCTGTTCGACCCGGATAGGCAAGCCGCCCAAAAGGCCAAGGAAATGAATGGCGGAAGCGCGGCTGAGAAGCTTTTCCCTCTCCGCCACAAGCAAGACATTGCCCACTTCGAGAGGCCATATGGCGGGGACAATTGCTTCCGCAGTTTCGAGGCTTTCCAGGACGGTCTCCGCATAGCTGTTTCGCTCGTCTTCGAAACACCATGACATAACAACCGAATTGTCTATGACAAACCTGGAGGACGTCAACGTCTTCCTTCCTCGATCATTTCACGAATGGAAAGGGCTCCCAGAGGGCGGCCGGCTCGAAATTGCTTCAATTGCTCGATAACCTCGCGCACCGGCGTCCCCTTTGAAGGGTCGGCGGGCTGCAGAATCGCTACAGGTTCACCGTGCTTTGTGATGGTGATCTTCTCGCCTTTGGAGACAAGTTCCAGAAGTCTGGGCAGGTGTGTTTTGGCTTCGTAGGCTCCTACTGTTTTCATAAGTACCTCCAGGACAAACCGGTCTAGCACCAGTCTAATTCAGCCAACGCAAAACTGCAAGCCGTTGCGTGCCTTCTTGTGTCGTGCCCACCAAACCTCACGGCCGGTGGGAGATCTACTGCAATGCTACCGGGAATGAAAACCTCGGGGCGCAGGAGGGTGTTCAAAAAATTGGCTGTTTTCCCGGATGGTTCGAAAAAAGTGGCGCCCGGTTCTCCTCCGCGCTCCCTGCCGAACGGACCGGGAGTGGGATGCTTTTCGGCCGGGAACTCCTGTTCAGGGAATTGACGGCAGGCTCCGGGGCCGATGCTTTCCGGTTTTTTGCCGGGATGAGCCTCCGGATTGGATTTGATCGGAATGGCATGAAGCTTGCTTCTCTGGTCGAGCATTACACCGTCGTGAGTCCGGGCGAAGATTTCTGTGCCCCCGGTTCGACGCACCAGAACTCTTCAAGATGACGGGGAGCCAATAGTCCCCCGGCTTCAGAAAAACCGAATGGAATGTCGAAGGCAACAAACAGGCAGGAAAAAGCGATTGGGCGGACCCTCGCGTTACCCTGCGGAAATGAACCCGGGAAGCGATGCCGGGCCGATAACGAAAGTGCGGGAGAAACGGGAATGGGAGAACACATCGAGGAAATTCTGATCGTGGACGACGAAAGATCGATAGGCGACCTGATCGGGGATTACCTGGGGATTAACGGCTATTGTTTCAGGAATACTACCGATCCGTTCGAAGCGATGGCGCTCCTGGAAAACGGTGCTTTTGACCTCGTGATTTCGGACATACGCATGAACGGCCTGGATGGGGTTCAACTCATGCTCCACACGCGACGGCGTCGCACTGACGTCGACTTCATCATTATGAGCGGCGATGCGAGCAAATATTCCTACAAGGACATCGTGGATGCAGGCGCATCGGATTTTATCCTGAAGCCTTTCAGTATGGGCGAGTTGGAAGCGAAACTCAAAAGACTCGAAAAAGAGAGGCAGACTTTAAAACTCCTGAAAGAGGCCAATGAAAAACTAAGGGTATCCAACCTGGAATTGCGCAGGATGCTTAAGGGGACGGTGAGCGCGCTCGCTTCGGCCATAGAATTCAAGGACCCTTACACCGCCGGCCACCAGGAGCGGGTTGCCGCCATCTCGCGGGCCATAGTTCAAAAGATGGATCTAGGCCAGGAAGAAGCCGGCGCGGTGTACATCGCCGGATTGCTGCACGATATCGGAAAGATTTCGGTTCCGGCGGGGATACTGAGCAAGCCGACGAGGTTGAAGTCCGCGGAAATGGACCTGATTCGGGAGCACGCGCAGGCCGGGTTCGAAATCGTCCGCGATGTGAAGTTTCCGTGGCCCGTCGCCGAAGTGGTCCAGCAGCATCATGAAAGGATCGACGGTTCCGGCTACCCGATGGGACTGAAAGGGGACCAGATCCTGGAGCACGCAAAAGTCATCGCGGTTGCCGACGTGGTGGAGGCGATGATGTCCCATCGGCCTTACAGGGCTGCTCTGGGCAAGGAGATGGCCTTCCGGGAGATTTCGAGCAAGAAAGGAATTCTGTACGAACCGAGGGTCGTCGACGCCTGCATCGATCTTTTCAGCCGGAACGACTCGTTTTCTTTCGGCGTCGCGTGGCCGGCGATGGGGTGAGCAATCGGGCACTATTCTAGTGCTACACGGACTTCGTGACAATGTCGCCGCCAACTCAAGCCTTGAAAAGCTCCCTCGCCGTCCGTACCGCTTCGGCGGCGTTTTTGGCATAGCCATCCGCTCCAATGCTCTTCGCGAAAGCCTCCGATACAGGCCCCCCGCCAATCATCGTTCTGGCGCCGATGCCCGCCTTCTTCAACTCTTCGACCACCGCCTGCATTCCGTGCATCGTGGTCGTCATGAGCGTCGATATGCACACCAGGTCCGCGTTCGCCTCCCCGGCCGCATCCACGAATTTTGCGCTCGGAACGTCTTTACCAAGATCAATCACTTCGAAACCGGAGTTATCGAGCATCGTTCGGACCAGATTTTTCCCGATCTCGTGGATGTCACCCCGTATCACACCTATTACGGCCTTGCGCTTGTTCTCTGCCACCTCCCTTCGCAGGTGAGGCCGCAGCAGTTCGATCGCCGCATCCATCGCCTCCGCGCTCAAAAGCATCTCGGGCACAAAATAGCGTCCCTGCTCGAACAACTCGCCCACCCGGTTCATCCCCTGCGCAAGCCCCTCGTTTATGGCCTCGCATGCGTCCACCTCGTTCTCCAGTGCCGCACGGGCGGCCTTCTTCGCTCCGGCCTCGTCCATCGCGACCACCGCCTGCGCCAGTTCCCGCAAAATCTCCGCCTTCTTTTCGCTCATTTTTCGCCGCTTCTCCTGATCTTTAAAAATTGCCGGCGACCATATATCGAACTGGTCAATAGAGCAAATAGATAATTCCTATTTTGCATCCTCTGCGTCCTCTTTTTTCGACCGCCGATGCATGGAACGCATACTATCGCAATTTCCAATTTGACACATTCAAAAAACCGATTATAGTTCAGCGCCGACGCCCACAGGAACCCATGAATCGCATATCTGAAACGGAGAAAAATGAAAGAGCGCGTGCTTTCGAAAACCTTCGACTATCCGAATGGAAACCTGCTGGTCACAACCGATTGGCTTACACGACATCTGGAATCCAAAGATCTTGCGATCCTCGATGCGCGAGGCGTCGGATACGGGGATTCCCACATCCCCGGGGCCCTCGAGTTCGAATACGGCGACCGGAGGGAAGACTCCGTGGCCATGGAGCGGATGGAGAGGCGTCTTAACGATCTCGGGCTCCATCGGGAACAGGACTATGTGATCTACGACGAAGGCGGGCCGGACGGGGGCGCGGGGGGAGTCTTCTGGGCGCTTGAGTATCTGGGGTGCGAAAATGTCCACATCCTCGATGGAGGGTGGGAGAAATGGGCGTCGGAAAGACGGCCCGTTTCGGTCATGGCGGAACCGTTCGGGGCGGGAGCGTTTATGGCCGCGCCCCGGGAATCTGTCCGCAAAAGCCGGGGGGAGATTGCCGGAATGCTTGGAAACGCGGACCTGGCTCTTGTCGACACGCGAAAGAACGAGGCCTACAACGGATGGCGGGCCGCGGGCGAGAAACGCGGCGGTCATATTCCGGGTGCGATCAATATCCGGAATGAGTGGTTTTTCGGCCCCGAGAAGACAATCCTTCCCTGCGAAAACCTCAAAAATATTCTGGAATCCCGCGGCATAACGGCCGAGAAGGAAATCTGCGCCTATGGTCCGGATGCAAAGAAGAGCGGCCTCACTTACTTTATTCTTCGCCTGATGGGGTATCCGAGGTGTTCGAACTTCGAGGGCGGCATGGTCGCGTGGAGTGCTGATGCGAGCCTTCCGCTCGAAAGGCTTCCCCGCTATGAAAAGCTCGTCTACCCCGCCTGGGTAAAGGAGCTTTTGGACGGAAAAAATCCGCCCTCCTATCCCGGCAGAGGCTACGTAATTCTCGAGGTTCGCTACACCGGCTTTTCCACCTCTCAACTCGGGGAGGTGCAGCCCGGCGGCTACATTCCGGGGGCGATTTCCATCGATCCGGGCTATGTCGAACATGGAGAGGACGCTTCGAGGTATTTCCCCAACTACACGAGTCCGAGCCACGCCCATGTCATGCCTCCCGAGCGGTTGGAGGGCGCCCTTGCGGGTTTGGGCATCACCCGGGATACGACGGTGATAATCTATGGAAACGGCAAGATAATCCCCATGACAACGGCAAGGGTCGCCTGGGCGCTGATGTATGCGGGCGTGGAGGACGTCCGGATAATGAATGGCGGATTCCCGGCGTGGGAGGAGGCGGGCTATCCGGTCGCTTCCAGCCCGTCCGTGCCCGCCATGGCCCCGGATACCGGCGGATCTCCGCTGCGCCCCTGTTGCGAATATCTCGCAACCACCGACCGCATTCGGGAGGTAGTGGCGAGGCGCCGAAAGGACGATGTGCTTGTCGATGTACGCACTCTCGAAGAATTCCGGGGAGAGGCGAATTTTTACCCCTTTTTCGACAAAAAGGGACGTATTCCGAACGCCGTGTGGGCCGGCGATTATTTTTCGTTCGTGAACCCGGACGATACTTTCCGCTGCTCTGCGGAAGTGGTGAAAAACTGGGAGGAGCACGGTCTCACGCGGGAGAGGAAGCCCATTTTCTACTGCGGCACGGGATGGCGCTCAAGCGTAGCCTTCTTCCTCGCATTTCTCATGGGATATCCGGAATCGAGAAACTACGACGGGGGCTTTTTCGACTGGAGCGGCGAGCCGCAGCAGGGTTGCTTCGCCGGCGGGGCGTAAAGAGCCGCGTAGCGGCGTGGGGGTGCAGGGGGCGATAGCCCCCGCGCTTTTTAAGGAGATGCACGATGATCGATTTTAAGGCCAGGGATTCGATGAGCGCAAAGGAGCGCATGGCGGCGCTCGCGGCCGGTCAGTCCATCGACCGGGTCCCTTTCATGCCTTTTGCCATCTGCTTTGCCGCGAGGATCGGCGGGATGGATCGCGGCGAGGTCTTTCGCAACCCTGAAAAGGCGTTCGCCGTCGGGATGAATCTGCTGGAAGTCTATCCGTGGATGAACGGAAAACCTGCATACGGATGGGGGGACAGGGGCGCGTGGGAGTTTGGCGGAAGCATCGTCTGGCCGGATGGAGACAGCTACGCCGGCCCTTGGTCCGATCCGATTATCGCAAGCCCCGAAGAAGTGGACGCACTTCCTTCTCCGGATCCCGAAACCGCGGGCATGGTCCCTCTTCAGGACGCCTTCAATCGAATCTGCCGCGAACACGGGTTTACGGCCTCGCTGCCCGGGGGCACCCCCACGACTATTTCCTCTTCTATCGTCGGCAGGGAGAACTTTTTGCGATGGATGGTGAAATATCCCGAGGTCGTGCACAAGCTGCAGAGAAAATCCACCGATTTCGTCCTCCAGTGCGCCGAGCGCACGATCGCCAAGTATGGGGCAGAAAATTGCGGTGTCTATGCCGGGGTGCCCATGGAATCGAACCAGCTCATCTCCGCCTCCATGTTTGAAACCTTCGCCAAACCCTACATCCGGGAAATATTCGACTGCTACACCTCCGCGGGGGTGAAAAATATAACGGTCCACCTCTGCGGCGATCATACGGCCAATCTTCCGCACTGGAAAGACATACCGCTTCCGGGCAGGACCATCTTTTCGATTGGAGATGAGATGGACCTGGAGCGGACCGGGGAGGCGATAGGGAAAGACAACATTCTGGCCGGAAACGTCAATTGCAGTCTCCTCTGTGCGGGGAGTCCGCAGGAGGTTTTCGCGGAAGTGAGGCGGTGTCTGGAAGCAGGCAGAAAGCATGCGGGAGGTTTTGTCCTCATGCCCGCCTGCGAGCTCCCGCCCGACACCCCGCTTGAAAACATGGAAGCCCTTGGGGCCGCCCTGTATGAATACGGCTATTACCGATCCCATCCCGACGTGAACCAATGCTGAAACGAGAAAATAGAGATACCCCGGATCCTTTGACAGCAGCTGCGCCTTACCTCGAAATCGACCGGATTCGGAAAAGCTATGGGGATACCTGTGCCGCAGACGACGTGAGCCTCGAGATCGCAGAGCATGAATTCCTGACTCTTTTGGGCCCGTCGGGCTCCGGGAAGACCACACTGCTCATGACCATAGCCGGGTTCATCGCGCCCGACAGCGGTAGGATCCTGATCCGGGGGCGGGATGTCACCGGAGAAGCCGCCTCCAGCCGTAATATAGGCGTTGTGTTCCAAAACTACGCGCTTTTTCCGCACATGTCGGTCTACGACAACGTGGCCTATCCCCTGAAGATGCGGCGGATGCCGCGGGGAAAAATCGGCTCGCTGGTCGAAGAAATCCTCGAAATGGTGGAACTGCGCGGAATGGGCAAACTGCGCCCCGCCCAACTTTCCGGCGGGCAGCAGCAGCGGGTGGCGCTTGCCAGGGCGCTCGTTTTCAATCCCCCCATCCTTCTTATGGATGAGCCCTTGAGCGCGCTCGACAGGAAACTGCGGCAGTCCATGCAGCTCGAACTCAAAAGACTCCAGGCGCAGCTGGGGGTCACCATTGTCTATGTCACCCACGACCAGGAAGAGGCCCTCGCCATGTCGACCCGGATAGCCGTCATGAATCGGGGGGCGATAGAACAGATCGGGGCGGCCTGCGAAGTCTATGACCGGCCGGTCAGCCGGTTTGTGGCCGAGTTCATAGGCGAGACGAACCTGTTTGAAGCCCAAGTCGTGCGATGCGATGGGGATCTCGTGCACCTGAGCTCTCCACTGCTTCCGGCCATCAGGGCCAGAACAGGCAGGTCGCCGCAATCGGGGCAGATGGTGCATCTGGCCGTGCGTCCGGAGAGGATTTCTCCGGTCCCGGGGGGGGAACGGCCACGGGTGCGTGATGGAGGGAACCGTCGAGGAGGTCGTCTATCTCGGCGAAGCAAGCAAATACTTCGTAAGGCTTTCCGGAGAGGTGGGAGGCCGGGAACACCCGGTGGTTATGAAGGCGCAGAATCGAAACGGCGCCTCCATGCGCTGCAGGGGAGATCGCCTGCGGATCGGTTGGGATGAAAGAGATGCGGTACTTGTATGGGATCATTTTTCTGAAAGGGGAGGAAGCAAATGAGGAAGTTCGGCCTGATCTGGGCGATCGTACTGGGCCTGGCTGTCTGCGGAAATGCCCGTGCCGCGCAGCAGGAGATCACCGTCTGCAGTTTCGGGGGCACCTATAACCAGGGGCTGGCCAAGATTTTTGGCGAACCCTTTACGAAGGCGACCGGCATCAAGGTGAATTTCACCACCCTGCCCACCTTCGCCCAGATCCAAGCGCAGGCAAAAAGCGGGGATGTGGTGTGGGACATCGTGGAGTGCGAGTCCCGGATGTTTGCCAGGGGCTCGAAGGCCAAACTCTTCGAACCGGTGGATCTCAGCCATATCCACGCCGGGGATTTCGTCCCGGGAGCGGTAAAAAAGGATGGAGTCGGCATCTGTTTTTACTCCTTCAATATCTGCTACAACACCAAGAAGTGGCCGGCAGGCAAGGGGCCGGAATCTCTTAAAGACTTCTTCGATACGAAGAGGTTTCCGGGGCCGCGTTCGGTGTACTACAGCCCGCTTTCGTCTCTTGAGGGCGCGCTTCGCGCCGACGGTGTCCCCTGGGCCAAAATCTACCCGATAGATGTCGACCGCGCATTCAAAAAGCTAAATCAGATCAAGCCCGATATTCGCGTCTACTATAAATCCGGCGGTCAGGCACAGCAGATCATGGAAAACGGGGAAGTGGACATGGGCCTTTTTCCCGGAGGCCGGATGATCCAGGCGCAACGAGACGGACTCCCGGTCCACATCGTCTGGAATGACGAACTCGTCGATCTCGATTACTGGGCCATCCCGAAGGGGTGCAAACACCTCGAGGCTGCCCGGCGCTTCATCACCTTCATGGCAGATCCGAAGCGCCAGGCTGCTTTTGCGAAATGGACGCTCTACGGTCCGGCCAACAGAAAGGCCTTCCAGTACATCGACGCCAAAACGGCGCGGCTTCTGCCCACGAACCCAAAGAACCTCGCCAGGGGGGCTATTGTCGATCAGGACTGGTATGCCGAGCACGAAGCCTCGGTGCAAAAGAGGTGGGAAACCTGGAAGATGCAATAGAGGCCGGAAGCGCGACGATGTGTGAACCGGAAAGTCTATCGATTGCAAGGCGGGGAGCGGTGAGGGTTCCGCGCAACCGGGGATACCTCCTGCTCCTTGCCCCGGTCCTTGCGTACCTGGTCCTTTTCTTTGTCTATCCGCTGGCCCGCACGCTGCTGCAAAGCCTTTTCGATCCGGGATTTACAACCCGCCATTACGCAGATCTTTTTAAATATCCGGTCTATCTCCGGGTGATCTGGAACACCATCCGGATCAGTTTTACGGCAACGCTCGTCTGTGTGGCTCTCGGCTATCCGATCGCCTGGTGTCTGAGCGGCCCGGAATCGAACTGGACCAGGGCGCTCCTATTTGCAGTGCTCCTTCCCTTCTGGATCTCCATTCTTATCCGCACCTTCGCCTGGATGGTGATTTTGGGCAGAGAGGGCATAGTCAATCAGCTCCTCCTGCGCGCGGGGCTCATCGAGAAACCTCTGCACCTCATCTACAACCGGTTCGGAGTCTGCGTCGGGCTGTTTCCTGAACAGATATCGAGAATCGACTGGAACCGTTACGGGCTGATCGGTTTTTGCGGTCTCGTGTTTTGCTTTTTGATTCTTCCCGTTTTCGTCATCATTCCTGTCGCCTTTTCCAACGATCCCCTCATGCATTTTCCGCCTCACGCCTGGGGAGTTGGGTTGTTCCGGGAATTTTTCACCTCGGGCAAATGGCTCGAGGCGACCGCAAACAGCTTCCGGATAGCGATCGCAGTGATGCTTCTGGCTACAGCGCTCGGAACCCCCGCGGCCTACAGCCTGGCCAGGGGAAAATATCGGGGCAGGGGCGGTTTATTCGCCTTGCTGGTTTCCCCTCTGATCATTCCCGCAATTGTGAGCGCGATTTCAATCTATTTTCTTTTCGCCAGGTTCCGACTCATCGGGTCGATCACCGGCATGGTGCTGGCGCACACGGTGCTTGCGGTGCCCTATGTACTCGTCGTCATGACCACCGCCTTCGCAGGTCTCGATGAACGGTTGGAACAGGCAAGCATGAGTCTTGGAGCGGGAAGATTGCGCACCTTTTTCGGCGTGACCCTGCCCCTCGTTCGTCCCGCCGTTATTACCTCGATGCTTTTCGCATTCATTGCGAGCTTTGACGAACTCATTACCGCCATGTTCATTTGCGGCGTCCGAGCGATCACTCTTCCTAAGCAGATGTGGGACGGAATCCGCGACGAGATCGATCCGGTGATTTCCGCAGTCGCGGTCCTTCTGATACTCCTTTCGACCCTTCTCCTGATGATTTCCCTGTTCGTGAAAAAAAAGAGGCGAATCGGCTCCCAATGAGCCGCAAAGCGGCGTGGGGATGCAGGGGGCGATCGCCCCTGCGCTTTTAGAGAGGGCGCGCTTTCAGGTCAAGCTAGCCCATTTAACCATTCACCTGCCCTTCCGCATTTTTCATCCCCGCCAGGGCCTTCTCCAGCCTTCGGGCTTCCTCCAGGATCACCTGCGCGTATTGGCCCGCCGGGGTGTCAGGGTCGAGCGTTGCGGCCAGCCGCCTCGCAAATCCGCCTACGGCCGTGAGAGGGTTTCTCACTTCGTGCGCTACGGCCTCGAGGGTTTCGCTCACCACCTTCTCCGACTGCTGGAGCGAATCGAAGGAAGGCAGCGTCCTGCGGTGGTCGAAGGTGTGGGAGACTCTGCTCGAAATGTGGGCCAGGGCCTCGTTTGCTCTCTCCATGATTGCAAGAAGATCTTTTTCCCCGTCGATTTCGACGCTCAAGCTCCTGGCGGCGCCTTTCACCTCGCTGAAGGTGGCCAAAAGGATCTCGTGCACCTGCTCGTGGTCGAGTCCCAGAAGTCTTTTTGCCTCGGCGTAAAAGGGCCTGAGGGCAACGGGTATCTTGAGAAGTATCCGTGAAAAGAGCCGTGCCGGCAAGCAAACGGCACGCAGCGGAGAGATGTTTTCTTCGTCGTTTCGAACCGGCCTCTGGCACTCGATGATATGCTCCGGAAATTTCCAGTGGGCGAGAGCGTGTGCGCCTGTCAGGCGATGGTCGATGCCGAAGGCATCTCTCTCTTTTTCGAGCACCTCTTCGAGCGGTTCGAAATTCAATTCGAATGGCGCCTGTCCCTTTATCAACAAATCGAAAAAGATGGGCATGCCGATTTCCATCGTCAGCCCGCACAGGAAAGCCTCCTCTCCGTTGGCGGCCCCCGATCGCTCGGCCAGGGCCTTGGCGATCAGGCCCCGGTAGAGGGAAAGGCGCCAGAAAAGTCCATAGTCGAATTGTTCTACCTTTCTCAGGGGGAACGCCCCACGCAGGGAAATCGACAGGGCCATCACCCGTACCTGCTCGCCGCCCAGTTTCATCACCGCCCTGGAAAGAGTGGTTACCGGGATGTCGTCGCTCCAGAAGGCGCTGTTGGCCAGGGTCAGCACCCGAACGACAAGAGAGGGGTCTTTCTCGATCAGTTCGACCAGTCGATCGTTTGAGGTGTTTTCGTCGGAAGCCAGTTCCAGGAGCCTCAGGGCGACCGCGGAGAGGGGCGGAAGGCTGTAGCCCGCTTCAATCTGTTTGAGTATCTTTTTTGTCGCCTCTTCCCGCATGCTCTTGACCTTGTCGAACCAGACTCCGGCACGTCTCGCAGATCGAATTTTTTGCCCGATTCCTCTAAAAACAATTCGGAAGATACTCGCCGGGACATTAAGGAAATGCCCCGAGGCGGGGTCGCTGGAACTCTAAGACTTCTCCGGCTTCAAGTGCTGTCTACAAAAGGGGAGTAAGCCCCGGCTCACTCCCCTTGGCAAACACCCCCTTGGAATAACGCGAAAAAATCAGGCCCGCTCTTGAGCCTTTTGCCTTCGACGGTAAAACAGCATCCAGCCCAGCATGCCGCTGCCGAGAAGAATCAGCGTGGAGGGTTCGGGGACCTCGCTCCCGGACTTTATATCGGCGGCGGCAAAAAAGGTTTGTTTATTGCAATTCCAGGTGTAGCTGCTAAAGACGTGAAGGCCCGCGACGTAACCACCTGCGTTGGCTGACAGCACGGACGAATCGCTTGTCCAGTTGCCGTTTACTGTGAACGTCACCGAGTAAACGAGATCGTTATGACCCCGACTCTTGTCCCAGACTTGAGTGAAACTGCCGTAGTGGCCGCCGAGGCTGCCCCCGCCCAGGCCCTGCCAGGTCGGAGTTCCGCTGTACCCGCTTGCCTGCTTGTACGAGTAGCTGTTGTCGGCTGTGAACGTGCCGGTGACATTCGCCGCAGCCGAGTTACCGGCCCTGCCGCTGGAGCCTTGAATGTAGTAGCCGGTGTCCAGGGTGAAGGTTATTCTGGCCAGGCTGGAACCGGTGAGGGACACGTCCACTGTGCCGATCGAGCCGATTACGCCGCCGTTATTGTGATTAAGCTGATAGACATAATCAGCCTTTGCATACCCGTTGCCCAGCGTCAGGGCAAGAAACCCGGCTGCCGCGCACAGTGCAAGTTTAAATGGTTTCATATTTTCTCCTCCTGCCCGTGAAGACTGAGCGGAACAACGAAAATGAGTCAATCTGCAGCATTAAGGAAAAAGCAATAATCATACCAGATAAGAATGATTGGCTATACCGCGCTAACTAGCTGAAATAGAGGTCTAATGGCGACGACAGGGAAAGAGGTCCTCGGTGCAGAGGTTTTAAACGTGTAAATTATTCCGACGGGTAGTCGACAGAAATAGCCGCACTACCGACGATTTCCTTCCAATTCGCTATGTTACGGGTAAATCCGGAGAGTGTAAATTTTTCAGACGCATTCTGCCAAAACTTACAAATCCTTTGGGAAAGGTGCGGTTTACGGACTGCTTAGGTAGGGAATCTTTGAAAATAGAAATCGCAGGTTATTTTTGACGCATTTTCACGGAAAAAGAGGGCGCCGCCCCCTATTCCTTCCTCCTGCGCCGCATCCTGACCACTGCATAATAAATAAGAAGCAGGACAGCGAGTGCGCCGCATCCGATCAAAAACCAGCGGTGTATCGAGGCTGAGGAGCCCGTCCATTCTTTTCCAAAATAGAAGCCGACCAGGATGAAGGTGGTGGACCAGACCGCTGCTCCCGTGTAGGCGAAAAGGGCGAAAATAGGGTATTTCATGCGGGCGGCCCCTGCGCCGAGGGCGGTCAGGTGCCGTACGCCGGGGACAAAATAGCCGATGGAAAGCCCCCATTTTCCGGTGCGCTCCATCCATCGGTGGGCATGTTCGAGTTTTTCCGGGGTAATACCGACCTTGTGCCCATAGGTGTGGACCAGGTAATAGCCTCCGCTGCGGCCGATGAGATAGGAAAAGGTGATGCCGAAGATACTGCCCCCGAAGGCGGCGGCAAGGGCAGGGGCCATCTCCAGCTTGTGTTTGAACACCAGAAAACCGGTGAGGGCAAGCAGTGTTTCGTCCGGGACCGGAATTCCGACTATTCCGAGCATGAGCAGGAAAGAAATCCCGAAATATCCGTAGTGTGAAACCCAGTGCAAAAAAAATCTTTCCAAACCGTCCCTCTCCCTCCTCAATGCAAAAACAACCTTGTGTCGGATTCCGTGCGGAACGCGCGAGACTATATACTATTTCGATAAACTTGTGGTACATCTACTGACCTGTTTTACGAGGAGAGACAACGACGTGCCGCCTGCCGCCACCTTTTTTGCGTTGATCACCATAGCAATGTGGAGTTTTCTCGCCTACCTCGCCGCCGGCCTGGGCAAGATGCCGCCGTTTCTGCTGGCGGGGGTCGCCATGACGATCGGCGGACTTATCGGGGCGGTTAAGCTCCGCGCCTGGAAAGTGCCGCTCAAAACGCTGCTTGTGGGGGTTGGGGGGATCTTCGGATATAGTCTTCTCTACTTTTCAGCCCTTCAAAAAGCTCCGCCCGTCGAGACCAGCCTCGTCAATTATCTCTGGCCGCTGCTGATCGTTTTGCTTTCGCCGGTCTTCCTTCGGGAATTCAGATTTCGTCCGCACCATCTGATCGGTTCTTTCCTCGGTCTCATAGGGGCGGGCTTAGTTGTTACCGGAGGCCATGTGCACCTGGACGTGGCGAATCTGCCCGGATACCTGCTGGCGGCCGCAGGGGCGCTGGTGTGGGCGTGTTATTCGCTTTTCCTCAAAAAAGTGCCGCCTTTTCCCAATGCCGCGGTCGGCGCCTTTTGCCTCATCTCCGGAATTCTTTCCCTGGCTATCCATTTTGCGTTCGAACCAGCCTTTACACCCAGCGGTAAAGACTGGATTTTTCTGGTACTACTCGGGATCGGGCCGGCCGGGGGATCCTATTTCACCTGGGCTGCCGCAATGAGGCTGGGAGACCCGCGCATTATCGGCTCTCTCTCCTATTTGACCCCTCTTACCTCAACCCTGGTGCTGGTCGCTCTCGGGGGGTATCCCTTCAGTGCCGTTACCGGTTTTGCAATGGTTTTGATCGTTTCAGGCGCCGTTATAGGCTCCCTCGACCTCCTGCGTCCCCGAGCGGTGCGCGAAACACGCATAGACGGAATAAATTCGGTCTGAGGAGCCGCATCATTTTCTTTCCGCAGCGCCTCGGGTCGGATCGGTGACCCTGCCCAGAAAAAGAATCAGGCCGTTCCGGTTGTCCCGTATGAGAAAGATAAAGGGGTGGTCGGCCCGGAAGACGGGAATCGTTAGCGGGCGGCGGACTGCCGTCATCATCCGGGTTGCCGTTGCGGCGGCGGCCTCCGTTCCTTTTTCATCGACCTTTAAAAAGCATTTATGCTTTATCTGTCCGATCCAGAGGCCCTCTCCCATTCCCGAAAAATCGGCGCCCGGCTCGAAGGGCTTCCTCATGCCCAAGTTCTGAAACGGGGACTTCAGATCGTAGCTCGTCTCCATCCTGAATTTGGGCACGTAGAGGTCTATTTGCCGAAAGGGCTGGGTATCGACACTTTGCAGCCACCGGCCAAGTTTTTGCGGCGTCATGCTTTTTTCAAAATCTGCAAGCCCCTCGGTTTTTTCGGGAAGAAGAATCACCATGGAAAGATCTCCGCCCTTGTAGTCCATCGAAACGGCCTGGAAATTTTTTGCCTCCAGAAGCTTGAACCGGCCCCTCTGGTACATCAGGGGGGCGGTCGCCTGCCGGGTGGAAGAGACGTGGAAGGGCGCATTCCGGGTGTTTTTTCGGGAAAACTGACTCTTCCAGAGCCCCTTGAAGTAGATCGCGTTCAAAATGACACAGGCCGAGCCGGGGGGAAGCCGGTCGAGTATGCTCGGGATCTTTCCCCCGGTCTTGCGCCTGACCCAGTCGTTTATCTGTCCCACTCCCCCGGAGAATATCTCCGCGTCGTAGTCATCCTTCAAAACGGTTTCAAAACTCTTTTTTACCGCACCGCCTGTCAGCGCAAGCCCGTTTGCTATGTCAAGGCGCACCCCGTCGCGTTTGGCAAGAGTCGGCAAATCCTTGTTCACCCGTTTAAACGCTTCGTTCAGCCGGGCCTGGTCGGAGGGGAAGTGAAGTGTTCGATCGATTTCCTTTGCCGTTTCCCCCCGGGCGCCGGCGCGGGCCATGGCGACCGCGTTGGAAATCGAGTAGGGGGAAAAGAAGAGATTTCCGGGCTTTTTTGCGAGTTCCCCGTATAACTGCACCGCAAAGGCATCGTTTGTTATCGCAGGCGACCGGCACGCCCCTGAGGCCTTGCAGGGTACGGACGGCTCTGCCGCCGAGGCGAACGGAACGGTCAAAAGGATGCAGAGCAAAACGAGCGCAAGTATCCGTTTCATGTCTTTGGCCTCCGTTTGTCTTTAGACTCCCGGGTTTTTGAGGACCATGTTAAGCACGGCCTGGCGGCCTTCTTCCCGCACCGCGGCAAGTGCCCTTTTTAGAGCCGGCAGCACCTCGGAGGGTTTTTCCACCCGCTCGCCGTAGCCGCCGCAGGAGGAGACGATTTTTTCGTAGTCCGGGGAGGGAGATAGATCGGTGAGGGGGAAATTTTTGGTCTTCTTTGCCCAGCCCTCGGGGTAGATGGCCGCGTTTGCCCGGCGCACCGCGTTCCAGCAGCTGTTGTTGAAGATAACCGTAAGGGTCGGAAGCCCCAGGGAGCGGGAGACGAAGTGGAACGGGGCCGGGTTTCCGAACATGTAGCTGCCGTCGCCCACCGCGGCGATAAGCGTTTTCTGAGGCCGGGCGAGCTTTATGCCCAAAGAGGCCCCGAGCCCCCAGCCAAGGCCTCCGGCCGTCGTGACGCCGAAATAATCGCCGGGCTTGTCGAGATCGAGCTGGTTCAGCATGAGGTCGTACTCGTTTACGAGAACGGTTTCCTCGTCCTTTATCTCCCCGATGCAGTGGGAGACCCAGGCGGGGTCGAGAGGGAAACTCTCACGCGCGCTTTCCATCTCTTTTTGCCACCGCGCCCGTTGCGCGTTGTGGAGGGCTTCGATGCGGGAGAACCTCTCTGCGATTCTTTCCCCCATCTCCTTGCGGCGCCCCGAAAGAGCCTCTTCCAGCATGCGGACGGCCGTCGCGGGATCCGCCCGGAGCGCCAGATCGCGTGGAAAGCTCCTCATCGGGTATCGGGAGTAGAGCGGGTCGACTCCTACCTGAATGACCTTGCAATCCGCAGATGGATTTTGGACGCTCGGATACCAGGGGACATCGCTTTCCACGACGATCACGAGGTCGGCATCCCCCAGGAGAGAGCCGGGCGAAAACCCCGCGTGCATGGGGCTCGTCGTGGGAAAGCACAGCGCGCGCTGATTGAAGGTGACTACCGGAATCGCAAAGTTTTCGGCAAAGCTCGTGAGAGCTTCGAGAAATCCCGGGCTGCCTGCCGAAGAGGAGGTGATTATGAGGGGGCTCCTCGCTTGCGCAACCATTCGGGCGGCCGCTTCGATATCCCGCGGGTCGGGGTGCATGAGGCCTCCCCTGTGCCGTGC
>JBMFWU010000112.1:0-18215 GCA_049964955.1 Syntrophobacteraceae bacterium | reverse complement strand
GATTCACAAGGTAAACCACTGTAACTTTTTTGTAACCGCCAACATCAAAAATTTCATCTCAAAACGGCATGGCCTCTAACCCTTCGCGTGCGTCGGCCCCGAAATGTACGATTTCCCCCCGAAAGAAACTCTGCTCACCTTGCCCTGTTTATCGAGCCTTTCTGATTCCTGCTCAACTCGCGCAACGGAAACTCCGAGAGAGGCCGCAAGTTCGGCGACCGTGCAGGGCCGTCTTTCGACGGTTTCCACTATTCTTTGCTCGAGGTCTCGATCTGCGCCGGTTTGTCCCTGCGACTGAAATGTTCCGATTATTTCGACGTGCAGCGAACTGAAAAACTCGGCGACCCGGGCCATCTGTTCCCCGGTGAGGCCTTGGGTTCCCGCGTGGGCGGGGGGGCGAACGACGGTGTTTAGTTCGACTCTGTCGGGGGCCATCGATGCGATGGCTGCAGCCATTGCGGAAAGCTCCGCCGGGTCGTCGTTAATACCTTGGGCGAAGAGCGCCTCGATGTGGAGCTGTCCTTTGTACTCTTTTCGAAACGCGCGGATTCCCTCGATGATTTGTGCGATTTCGAGCCCGGGATGGGGTCTGTTGATTTTGTGGAATACGGCCGCGGTTACCGCATCGAGTGAGGGAACGACCCGGTCGGCTTTGAGGAGTCCTCTCCGCACTTCGGGCTTCCACAGAAGGGAGCCGTTTGTGAGGACGATCAGAGGGATTGACGGATAGGCCTTCTTGATCGCCTCGATCAGCTCTCCCATAGGTTCGTAAAGGGTCGGCTCCCCGGCGCTCGAAAACGTGAAGCAATCCGCGCCGTGCGGGTTTTCGCGGGTAAAGGCGTGCAACTCCTCCAGCACCTCGGAGCAGTCGATGAAATTTTTCCGCGTGACGCTAAGGCAGGTGGTAGGTCCCGACTCGCAATAAATGCAGTCGAAGGAACATGTTTTTGCGGGGATGACGTCAATTCCCAGAGATCTTCCAAGACGCCGGGAGGGTACGGGGCCGAATATGGATTTCATAAGTAATCCGAAATTTTTGTCAGGATGAGTCTATTGCAAAAATTGCCTGTGAACAGGCACGGGCGGTTCGTTTTTCTTCCCCCTTTTTAAAAGGGGGATCGAGGGGGATTTCGAACACTTAGGCAGGCGCAGAAAACTAAAATCCCCCCCTGCCCCCCTTTAAAAAAGGGGGGAGAATTTGCCCTGTCCCCAACGGTCTTCACAAGCTTTGCAGCAGGCTCAGGATATATAGCCAATTTGCGCCCGGGAATTATATTGGCCCCCGCACCTCCCGTCAAGGTCGGGATAGACACCTCTTCGCGCCTTCGCGGCTTCGCGTGAGAATGTCTTTCGCACGATCCACTTCCTGCTTCTCGCTTCCCGCTCCCGTCTTTTTGCTTCCAAAACAGTCGGAAATAATTTACTTATTAAATGTTTAGGGTGAAGAAAAACACCATTCCGCCGGAGGGAAAATACGAAAATGCGAAGCGATCTGATGAAAAAAGGCGCCGAGAAGGCCCCTCATCGTTCCCTGTTTAAAGCCATGGGATACACGCAAGCCGAACTCGACAGGCCCATCATCGGGGTGGCCAATTCGGCAAACGAAATCATTCCCGGCCACATCCACCTGGACAAGATCGCCGAGGCGGTAAAGGCGGGCATCCGGCTTGCGGGCGGAACTCCCGTCGAATTCAGTACGATTGGCGTTTGCGACGGCATCGCGATGAATCACACCGGGATGCGCTATTCGCTGGCAAGCCGCGAGTTGATAGCCGATTCGGTGGAAATCATGGCGACCGCCCATCCTTTCGACGGCCTGGTGTTGATTCCCAACTGCGACAAAATAATCCCCGGGATGATGATGGCGGCTCTACGGCTCAACATTCCCGCGATTATGGTGAGCGGGGGGCCGATGCTTGCGGGACGTGCGGGCGGAAAGCCGATCGATCTCATCTCGGTGTTTGAAGGGGTGGGGGCGCTCAAGGCGGGGCAGATCTCCGCCGAAGAACTCGAAGAACTCGAAGAACAGGCCTGCCCCGGGTGTGGGTCGTGCGCCGGAATGTTTACGGCCAATTCGATGAACTGTCTGGCTGAGGCCATCGGGCTTGCGTTGCCCGGAAACGGGACGATTCCCGCGGTTACCGCCGCCAGGATTCGGTTGGCCAAAGAAGCCGGGATGAAGATCATGGAGCTTGTGGCGAGGGACCTGAAGCCGCGCGAGGTGGCCACCATGGCCGCATTCAAAAACGCCATTGCGGTCGATATGGCGCTGGGCTGCTCGACCAATACGGTGCTTCACGTACCGGCGATTGCAAACGAGGCCCAAATCCGCCTGGATCTGGGCGTCTTTAACGATATCAGCGCGCGCACCCCGCACCTGTGCAGCCTGCGTCCGGGGGGCGCCCATTTTCTGGAAGACCTCCACTCGGCCGGCGGGGTACAGGCGGTGATGAAGGAACTTTCCCGCCGCGACCTGATCGATCCGACCCCCGTCACCGTCACCGGAAAAACGGTTGGCGAAAACCTCAAAAATGTGCGTATTCTCCGCTCCGAGGTTATCCGCTCCCTCGAAAATCCTTATCATAATGTAGGCGGTATTGCCGTTCTGTATGGCAATATTGCGCCCGAAGGCGCTGTTGTAAAGCAGTCGGCCGTAGCGCCCGAGATGCTTGTGCGAAAGGGCAGGGCGCGGGTCTTCGAAAGTGAGGCCGAAGCGGCGACCGCTATTTTGGACGGCCGTATCGTCGCCGGAGACGTAGTGGTCATTCGCTATGAAGGGCCCAAGGGGGGGCCGGGCATGCAGGAGATGCTGACCCCGACCGCCGCCATCATGGGGCTGGGTCTGGGGCTCGATGTGGCGCTCATTACCGACGGCCGCTTTAGCGGCGGGACCCAGGGGGCCGCCATCGGCCACATTTCCCCCGAGGCCGCCGTGGGAGGTCCGATCGCCTTGATCGAGGAAGGCGATGAGATCCTGGTGGACATTCCCGGGAAAAAATTGGAGCTTTTGGTCGAAGAGGGTGAAATGGCAAAACGAAAACAGGCGTGGAAGCCGCGTGAGCCTCGGATCAAGAGCGGCTATCTTGCCAGGTATTCTCGCATGGTCACCTCTGGTGCGCGGGGCGCTGTTTTGCTGAATGAATAGGATTCGTCGCTTCGGGCGACGCTTCCTTTCTGAGGGTTTCCAGTGGGGTATATTTTTAGCCGGGAAGATGCCGAGCGCCTCGAGCGGTGGTTTCGCTCCGCTCGGGGACAAAGAGCGCTGGAATTGGAACAGGGGCTTTTTACGAAGGTTTGGAAGCCCATCTCTTCCCAGCGTGTCCTGGAGGTCGGCTGTGGGACCGGCGTTTTCCTGGAATGGTTCCGATCGCAGGGACATATGGTGACCGGGCTCGACCCCTCCGAGGCCTGCCTGGAGATGGCGCAGGGCAGGCTGGGCCATACGGTGCGGCTTGCGCAGGGGTTTGCCGAGAGCCTGCCCTATGAGGACAATGAATTCGATACGGTGGCCCTCATAACCACGCTCGAATTTGTGGACGAACCCTACGCAGCGCTCAGGGAAGCCTTCCGGGTGGCGCGCAGAAACGTGCTCGTCGGTGCGCTCAACCGGTTTTCGATGGGTGGCCTGCACTATGGCGTAAGAAGTTTCTGGAAAAATTCCATTTACAGCCACGCCAGGTTCTTCAGTGTTTTCCAGTTGAGCAGGATGTGTGATCGGATTCTTTACGGGTCTGTTCCCATCGAGTGGCGAACCTGTTTTTCCTATCCTCTGCCGCTGCTCCCCTACCTTGATTTTGTGGAACGAATTCCTCTTTCGCAGCACACTCCCTTCGGACTCTTTATCGCGATGCGGGTTGACATGCGATGCCGTGTCCGCACGGTGCAGAACCCGGTTTTCGAAGAAATCCCGGCGGGGGCCAAAATCTCGGCCCACTCCCTGGGGTGCTGGCGGGCTTCCGCAGGCGTCCCCGAAAATTCGTGTGATCCCGGCATTTGAGGGGGCGAACATGAAAGAGGCGATGTGCTACACCCGGATAGAAAACGACCGCGTGCACTGTTTTCTTTGCTCGCAGCACTGCCGCATCGAACCGGAGGGAATTGGAAAATGCGGGGTGCGTCAAAACAGGGACGGAAAACTCTTTAGCCTGGTCTACGGGAAACTGGTCGCCAGCCACGTGGACCCGGTGGAAAAAAAGCCGCTCTTTCATTTCCTGCCCGGCTCGACGAGTTATTCGATCGCCACGGTGGGGTGCAACTTCGAATGTGCGTTCTGCCAGAATGCCGACATATCGCAGCCGCCCCGCATCTCGGGGGGAATCTACGGCCGGGACGCCTCGCCGCGGGAAATCGTCGAGCAAGCCCAACAGGAGGGGTGCGGTTCGATCTCCTATACCTACACCGAGCCGACGATCTTTATGGAGTATGCTCTCGACGTGGCTGCCCCGGCAAAAGAGCGCGGGCTCGAAAACATCTTCGTCACCAATGGCTATATGAGCGGGGAGGCCCTCGATGCCGCAGCCCCTTTTCTCGGCGCGGCCAACGTGGACCTCAAGTCCTTTAGCGATGCGTTTTACCGGGAAAAATGCGGCGCCTCCCTGAAGCCCGTTCTCAAGACCCTGGAAGCAATGAAGAAAAAATCCATTTGGCTCGAAGTGACAACGCTCCTCATTCTCGGCGTAAATGACAGCGAGGCCGAGTTGAAGCAAATCGCCCGGTTCCTGGCAGGTCTAGGCCCTGAGACCCCCTGGCACGTCAGCCGCTTTCATCCCGCCTATCGCATGATGGATGTCCGGGCGACACCGGTGGAAACGATCCGGAAGGCCCGGCAAATCGGCCTGGAGGCCGGTTTGCGCTATGTGTACACGGGCAACGTTCCCGGAGACGACGGGGAAAACACCTTCTGCCATTCCTGCGGGGCCCTTCTGATCGCCCGCATCGGCTACTCCGTAAAAAAGCAAAACCTTAAAGGCGGAGTATGCGCAACCTGTGGAGCACCGCTCGCCGGGGTCGGACTCGATTGAGAAAAGACCTGCTGCTCGAGATCTATCACACGCTTCTGAAGGACTCGGGGCCGCAGAACCGCTTTCCCGCAGAGCCCCCCTTCGAAGCCGTGCTGAGCGCGATACTGACCCAAAATACCGCATGGAGCAATGTTGCCGCAGCGCTCGCAAACCTTCGGCAAAACGGATTGCTGCGCCTCGATCGCCTAAGCGCGCTGGATGTCCCGGATCTCGCACCGCTCCTTCGCCCGACTGGTTTCTTCAGGCAAAAGGCCCAAAAAATCAAAGCCTTCTGCGATCATGTCACAACGAAGTGGAACGGCTCCCTGGAAGAGTTCCTCTCCCTGGAGATGGAAGATCTTCGAGGCGAGCTTCTCACCATCCGGGGCATTGGCCGGGAAACCGCCGACAGCATTGTTCTCTATGCCGCCGGGAAACCCTCCTTTGTCGTGGACGCCCATACCTGGCGCATATTCTCCCGCCACGCATGGGTCGAGGAATCGATTCTCTATGACGACCTGCGGGAATATTTTCTGGAAGCCCTGGAGCCCGACGTGGAGCTTTTCCAGGAGTTTCACGCTCAACTGGATCGAATCGGACAATCGTACTGCCGCAGAAAGCCGCTTTGCGAGTCGTGTCCGCTCAACGTCTTCTTCGACGCATAGGGTATTTTAGTCGCCAAAATAGCGTCTTCCCCCCATTTCAATTCTTGTCTGATAGATCATAATGCAGGTAAGACCCGGGCTGGTCTTACGTTCCGGATCGGGCCTGCGGTCGGGAAAGGAGGGCATTATGGACATTCAGGAATGTGTGGTCTGCGGGTGGGAATTGAACAACCCCGATCCCGACCTTTTCGATCTTCAGATAGTGGAGATTATCGGCAGTTGTGTAGAGTGTGCCCATTGCGAGGAATGCGGGTTGCCGTGCGAATCGATGCGTCGCCTGAGGCCCAGGGAGGGTAGATTCATCGGCCTGGGCGAGGAAAAGGAGGGAGATAATCTCGGGAGCTATTTTGCGCTGTTGGTTCGCGATGAAGTGAAGTTTATCAGGTTGACCTCACCGGAGAGCTACTGGGCCACCGCGGTCTGTATCCCCCACGAGCATGTTCCCCCGTGGGCACTTTCGCAGTTGGAGCGGGAAATTTTCTAAGCTACAGTATTTCCCTCCTGTTCTCCGAATCCTCTCCCTTACGTATCAGACTCGGTTTTTTTGCTTTTCTTGGGGCGGCGACCACCGGTTTTTTTCTTCCGAGGGACTTTCTCTTCCGGGGGCTCAGGCGCTTGCAGGAGCAGGGGAGGCGGGGGCTGGGTTTGCTCTTCCGCCGGCTCTTGGGGCAGACCCTCTGGCGGGCGGGTTTGTCCGGCTTCCAGGGCGGCGTCCAGCTCTATCTGGAAGCAGACCGGTCCCCGGCATGTTTTGCAATATCCCAGGGCGGGCGTTTGCGGCGGGTGAAAATGAAGGTGAAGGGCGCACTGGGAGGTGGGAATCGACCAGGAGGTCGCGATGGCGGCGTGGCCTTTGGGGAATACGCACACTTCGACCTCGGAGCCCAGGTAATCGAGCGCGGCCAGGGCGGCTTCGCTGTCGACGAGGTCGTCTCCTTCGGCGATACAGGTCAGCCAGGGGATCTTTTTCTCTGCGATCCGCTTGAGATTGAGTTTCCGCCCGAAGAGGGTCACCGGCAGGTTCCCTTCTTTGTCTATGGGGATCGTGTACGAATCGTAGCTCATTTTGGTTATGTGGTACGGCACGTCCGTCTGGTCATAGGTCAGCCACTGGTTTATGGCCGCCGCGGTCTTTCCGATTTTCGGGTGAGGCGAGGGCTGGTTATCGAACATGTCTATATCCCGATGGAGGGCGGCGATCGGCGATTCGGTCTCCAGTTTTCGCAGCCTGTAGACCCACGACAAAATTGCCCCGCTTACCACCTCGTTGCCGTTTGGCAGTTTCTTCAGAGAATATTTCAGGTCCCTGAATCTTTCCGGAAGACTGTTTATGTAGGTTGTGAGCGATTTGCTCCGGCTCCCGTCGATCGGGGTGACGCAGGTGATCATGGCGTCCACCAGGCCGTCCAGTTCGCCCGACAGGAGCGCTGTAAGGGTCAGGTAACCGCCCTGGCAGAAACCGTTCAAGGTAACCGGGCGCTCGTGGCGCTCCGCCAGTTCCCGGCAGAAAAATTTCGTGTCGAGGGCGTCGTCTTCCCCCGTCATGGTCTGGACGGCCACATTCGTCCGGATATCCTTCACCAGGCGAATATAGGTTGGGATTCCCTGGTTGGCGAAGAAATGAACGTAGCTCCGTTGTTCTCCCGGCAGAAATGCCAGAATATTAGGCCCCAGAACGTAAGGGGGGACGATGAGTATGGGTTTGTTTCGAGGCGTCGCATCCTTTCTGTTCGGAAGAACCCGGTAGAGGGAGAACCGGTCGGTCTCGGCGACTTTAGTATAGCCTCCCTCGTCCAGGTGGAATCCATATTCGGATTTAACGGCTTTTACCGCCTTCGGGTATTCCAGGGCGGTCAGCTTCATGACCTCTTCGAGCCTGGAAGCAAAGTTGTCGAGGCCCTTCCCGTTGTCGCAAGACTCCATCCACGCCGAAAACCACCGGCTCAGCCGGTCCTCGAAAAAGTCGTTTAGCGCCTTGAGGCCGCCTGAGATCGCGTCGCCGGCAAGTTCGAGGTTCCTGGCCAAAAGTTGGCTGTAATCGTATGCATTCTCCGCAGGAGTCTTTTCGGCTATTTTTGTCGCTTCGGCATTCAGGAAGGCGTGGAAGGCGTCGGCCGAAGGAACCAGGAACGCCGTTGTATACCGCAAAAGCCCGTACCAGTAATACTGTGCCGCCTTGATCTGCGACAGGGTCGCCTTGTCCGCCTCAGGCATCGGTCCGGTCATCATGGAGGCGGTTTTGCTCAAGGTTTCCAAGGGCGCAGTAAAGAAATTTTGCATGCGTTTCCTCTCTGTTTCCCGCGGGAGTCCTTTGCGGGGATTTGAAAAGGCCCTCGTCCTTTCAATTGAGTCTCTTAGTTTCTCGCCTTTACTTTTTACCTCCCCAATGTAAGTTTGTGTTCGGGAAAAGAGAAGATACAAAGATTATATTAGATCGTTTCTGGAGTGAGTCTCGCCCGACTGGAGACTTGCCGGCGGCTTTACGGTTCACCTTCCAAAGAGGGGAAAGGCAAAGACGGTCCAATGATTCGATGGATGGTAGAGAAGATATCTCGCATCAAAAGTCCGGTTTATCCGGTTTTGGTTCTCCTGGTCTTCGCCTGTGCCTATTTTGTCTATGCAGGCTTTCTTCGCCGGGCCCCCTTGCCGAAGGGGCTGATCGAGGCCAACGGGCGTATTGAGGGCGACCATATCACGGTTTCGAGCAAATTTTCCGGACGCATTCAGAAGCTGCTGGTGCGGGAGGGAGACCCCGTTAGGTCGGGGCAAACGGTTATCGTTCTGGATGATACGCAGACGCGGGAAAAAGTCGCCCAGGCAAAAGAGGCCTTTCTCGCCCTGAAAGCCAAGGTGGGGGCTTCGCAACTGGCGTTGGAAGTCCTGCGAAAGGAGGTACCTCTGTCCATAGAGTCCGCCACGGCGGGGAGCGCCAGGGCGATGGCGGTTTCGGCCAAAGCCGAAGCGGTCGAAGGGCAATGTCGCAGGGATTCCGGGCGGATGGAGCGTCTGTTGTTGCAGGGAGTGGTATCGCGCCAGAGAAGGGAGCAAAGTGATCTGGCTCTTAAAGAGGCGCGCAACCAATCCTCGGAGTCCCGCTCGGCGCTTACCCAGGCCCGTAAGCAACTGGCCCAGGCTCGTCTTGGCTGGGATCGCATCCAGGTAAAGGAAGGCGAACTGAGCGCGCTCGAATCGCAGCTAAAACAGTCCGGCGCCCGGCTGGCCGAAGCCCGAAGCGTTCTAGCGGATTTCGTCATAAAAGCGCCCGCAGGCGGCGTGGTCATCACCCGGATTGCAAACCTGGGGGAAATGGCGGCCCCCGGCGCACCGCTCCTTGACCTGGTCGACCTGGATCGTCTCTATTTAAAGGTTTATATACCCGAAGAGATGATCGGCAAGGTGCGCGTGGGGCTTCCGGCGCGTATCTATACGGACGCTTTCCCCAATCGGCCCGTGCCGGCCACCGTGTCCATGATATCCTCGGAAGCCGAATTCACGCCCAAGGAAGTGCAAACCCTCAATGAGAGGACCAAGTTGGTTTATGGAGTAAAGCTCTACCTCGACAAAAATCCCGATCACTTCGTAACTCCCGGCATGCCGTGCGATGCGGTCATTCGATGGAAAAGGGACGTGGCCTGGGAGGCGCCGCGATGGTAGGCGAGGTTCCCACGCCGCAACCGGAAACCGCAAACCAGGTCGTAAGGCTCCGGGCCTTTACGAAAAACTACGGCCGACAGCAGGCGGTGCGCGGGGTTGACCTCGATATACGATCCGGAGAGATTTTCGGGCTCATCGGGCCGGACGGCGCGGGCAAGAGCAGCCTCATGAAGGCTGTTGCCGGCGTAATGACCTTCGACGCCGGTTCGCTGGACGTCTTCGGGACCCGCATCGATTCGGAGAGGTCCGCCGAGCGAGTCAAGGACCGCCTTGGCTTCATGCCCCAGGGGCTTGGACAAAACCTCTATCCCGACCTTTCCGTGGACGAAAACATCGATTTTTTTTCCCGCTCCCGCCTGGTTCCGCGCCAGGAAGCCGAGGAGCGCAAACGTGCCCTGCTCGAGATGACCCGGCTCGCTCCCTTTCGCAGCCGTCCCATGAAAAATCTTTCCGGGGGCATGAAGCAGAAACTGGGGCTGGTGTGCACTCTGATCCACGAACCTGGGCTCGTGATCCTGGACGAACCCACCACCGGCCTCGACCCCGTTTCCCGGCGAGACTTCTGGACGATCCTCTCGGTGCTTCTGCGCGAGAAAAAGATAACGGCCCTTGTCTCCACCGCCTACATGGATGAAGCATCCCGGTTTCACAGGCTTTCCCTTTTCTACGGCGGCAGCGTCGTTGCGCAGGGCAGTCCCGACCGGATCATGGCCGCGGTCCCGGGGTCTCTTGTGGCGTTCGAAACGGAGCGCCAGACCGAAGCGCTGGCGGGACTCAGAGCGCGGTTCAGCGATGTGCAGATCCGCGGTTCCCGGCTGCGGGTCTTCGTAAAGGGCGCAGGGGAAGAGGAGGCCGCCCGGCAGGTGATAGAGGCCGTTGGCGGTACGGGGGAGGACATCGTTCACCTGCGCACCGGAACGGCCGAACTGGAAGATATCTTCATCGCCCTTTTGCGGGAAAAAAAGCTTACCGTCGAAGGTTCGCATTCCGTATCATGGCCTTCGGACAATCGTGCGACAATTCGGCGCGATACTGCGGGAGAAGGCGGCGCAGACATTGAAGCCCGAAACCTGGTCCGGGATTTCGGGGGCTTTCGGGCCGTGGACGGAGTGAGCTTTCGGGTCGAAAGGGGGGAGATTTTCGGGCTTCTGGGCGCCAACGGTGCCGGCAAGAGTACGGTCATCAAGATGCTCGTCGGGCTTTTGCCCCCCACGGCCGGAACGGGCTATGTCGCCGGCCACGGGATGCTTCAGGCCCCCCGAGCCATACGAGAGCGCATCGGGTACATGTCCCAGGTCTTTTCTCTTTACCGAGACCTCACGGTTGTCGAAAACATACGGCTCTACGCCGGCATATACGGTTTGGACCGCAAACAATCCCGGGCAAGAACCGAATGGATCCTGGAGATGGCCGAACTGGCCGGCCACGAGGACCATCAGACCGAGGCCCTGCCAATGGGGGTGCGCCAGCGCCTGGCCCTGGGCTGCGCCCTGGTGCACAGTCCACGGATTCTTTTCCTCGATGAGCCGACTTCGGGAGTCGATCCCATAGGGCGGCGCAGGTTCTGGGATATTCTTTTTCGGCTCTCACGGCACGAACTGGTGTCCATTCTGATCACCACCCACTACATGGGCGAGGCCGAGCACTGCGATCACCTGGCCCTGATGTACGGAGGAAAAGTGGTGGCGGATGCCTCTCCCGGCGATATGAAACAGCGTCTGGCGTCGGATGCGGGACAGCTCCTGGAGGTCAAAACCGATGACCCGCTGCCGGCGATGAATGCATTGCAGGCAGCCGGTTTTACGGGCGTCTCCATTCACGGCAGGCAAATTCATCTTCTCGCCCGCGACCCCGGGGCGGCGGAACGGGATATCCGGGAAATCCTGGCCAAAAGGAGTATTAACATGCTCGATATTTCCGAGCAGCCGCTGTCCATGGAAGACGTGTTTGTCTATCACGTGATGGCCCTGGAGAAAAACGGGAGGGAGACCGCATGAATGTGAAGCGCATTCTGGCCGTGACATCCAGAGAGTCGCGCGGGCTTGTGCGCGACAAGCTCTTTTTCGCCATGGCTTTCCTCGTGCCGTCCCTGCTCATCCTGACCTTCGGCTACGGGTTGTCGCTCGATGTAATGCACTCCCCCCTTGCCGTATTGGACTACGACCGAACGCCCATGAGCCGTGATTATATCCATCGGTTCATCGACTCGCCCAGCTTCAGCTTCGAGGGCTTTCTGAAGTCCGAGCGGGACATCTATCCGATGCTTGCAAGCGGCAGGGTTCGAGCGGTGATGATCATCCCCGAACATTTTCAGCAAAGACTGCTGGCTGGAAGGTCCACGGCCGTGCAGACCCTGATCGACGGCACATTCCCGTTTCGCGCCCTGACGGTCAAGGGATATGTGATCGGCATCAACAATTCCTTCAACATACACGAGTTTTCCCGCTATCTTTCCCGGACCGCCGGAATGAGCCGGGACAGGGCGCTCTCCTACCTTGAGCCGATCCGGACCGATGTACGCTGCCTCTATAATCGGAACCTCAGGAGCGACTGGTCCATCGCGCCAAGACTCATGATGATGGTCATGATGATCTGCCCCCCCTTCCTGACGGCCATGGGCGTCGTTCGCGAAAAGGAAACCGGGGCCATATACAACATCTATTCCTCCACCATCACTCGTGGAGAATATCTCGTTGGAAAGCTCGCCCCTTACGTCGTCGTCTCCATCTGCAACATGGCGGCGCTGTGGTTCATCGCCACCGAGGTTTTCGGGGCCCCCTTCAGGGGAGGACACTTGTTTTTCTTTGCGGCCTCCATTCTCTACGTTATCTGCACCACGGGCATAGGGCTGATCGTCTCGGTGCTGGTGAACACCCAGGTCGCCGCGGCCCTGGTCACCTTCATCGTCACCGTGGTCCCCACCGTCTTTTATTCCGGAATGTTCGTCCCGATCGGCTCCCTTAGTCCCGCAGGCAGAATTGCGGCCCGGTTGCTGCCCGCCATGTACTATACCAACATCGTCACCGGCTGCTTTCTGAAGGGAGTGGGGCTCAAAGTACTGTGGAGCGATGTGCTTGTCCTGGCGGTCTATGCCGCTTCTCTTTTTATGATCGGCTATTCGCGATTCCACAAAAGGCCCGAGTCATGAGAGAAAACCAGGATAAAAAATTGGCTGGAGATATCCTCGAAGCCGTGACGCCCCTTTGCGCACGGTTCTTCGTCTGGCTGCGCCGGTTGCGGGTGATGACCGTAAAGGAGCTTCTCCAATTCTCACGAGACGGGGCACTCATCCTTTTCATGGCCTACGCCTTTACCTTCGACATTTACCTGGCGGGCTCGGGAGTGAAGCTAGAACTCCACATGGCCTCAACCGTAGTTCATGATAACGACCGAAGCTTTGCCTCAAGAGAGCTGATCGACCGGTTTCGTCCGCCCGTTTTTAACGTGGAGGGGTCGATCAAGCGAGGCAGCGAAGGGGTTCGCCTGCTCGATAAAGGCAAGACGATGGTGGTGCTCGATATTCCTCCCCGTTTTCAGCACTCTCTTCTCAGCGGCGCCCCGACCCACGTCCAGGTGCTGCTCGACGCCTCCAATTCGGTCCTGGGCATGTTCGCCTCGAGTTTTTGCAGACGTATTGTGGAGTCGTTCGGTTTTCAAACCGGGTTGAAACGGTTGGGCGTGGACCCGCTTCAACTCGAAAGGGCCCCACAGGTGAAGGACTCATACCGCGTCTGGTTCAATCCCAACCAGGACGACAGGTGGTTCATGTCCATTGCCGAACTCCTGAATATCATCACTCTTTTCGCCATTCTCCTGCCGGCCTGCGCCATGGTGAGAGAAAAAGAAAGGGGAACGGTCGAGCAGCTCCTGGTGACCCCTCTTACCACCTTTCAGATCATGTTTCCCAAGGTCCTGGCGATGGCCGCGGTTATCCTGGCGGGAACGAGCATCAGTCTTTTCGGCGTCCTGAGGTTTTGTTTCGGCGTTCCGTTCAGGGGGAGCATACTCTTATTTTATGCGCTCACTCTGCTCTACGTCTTTACCACCGCCGGGCTGGGCCTGGTCATCTCGACAATCGCCCGCAATCTGGGGCAGGCCGGCATGATGGCAATCATCACCTACGGCCCGATGATCTTTCTTTCAGGGGCCTGGACTCCGCCGGAGGCGATGCCCCGTTTTATGAGGCTGTTGATGCTTCTCTCCCCGCTTCATTACTATATAGATGCGAGCTATGGCGTGTTGCTCAAAGGCGCCGGCGTGAGTCTTTTGCGCGGTTCGATACTGGGCATGGCGATACTTGGCGGCGGGCTTTTCGGACTGGGAATGTGGCGCATGCGCAGGCAGTTTCAGTAATGGGGAAGAGCTTCGCAAAAATGTGCTTGCAATTTCGGCTTGAGTCTGTTAAGAGATGGGGCAATTCTAAATGGAGACCGTTGGGAATGAGAAACTTTTCCGATAGACCGAATTTCTGGTGCTGGTGGTGCAACTGTGGAGGCGCTTGCCTGACGGGATAGCCATCAGTTCGAGATGACAATAGCTGAGTAGACCGTGGGCCGCGCCGAGGCCCACGGTCTTTTTGCTTCTAAAAGGGACCGTGGATGAAAATCTGCGGTCCCTTTTTTTATGCGAAAGGAGGAAAGAGGTGCTGGTCGTCATGAAAAAGAACGCTCTTCCGGAAGAGATCGAGGCTGTGGTTTCCGCCGTCGAGCAAAAAGGGTTTATGGCCAGGCCCATTCCGGGCGGGGAACGGGTGGCTGTGTGCATTCTTCACAATAGCGGCGCTGTGGATGCGTCTTTGTTCCTGCAGCTTCCGGCGGTAAAGGAGGTTATTCCGGTGACGCGGCCGTTTAAGCTTGTGAGCAGGGAGTCCCGTCCATGCGACACGGTCGTGGAGGTTGGAGGCGTCGCGATCGGAAACGGCCATCTCACCATCATGGCAGGGCCCTGCGCGATCGAGTCCGAAGAGGGGGCTCTCAAAATAGCCCGCATCGTAAAGGAGCGGGGCGCGCAGATATTTCGGGGCGGCGCCTACAAGCCCAGGACATCTCCGTACGCTTTCCAGGGCTTGGGAGAAGAGGGGCTCAAGATCCTGGCCAGGGTGCGCAGTGAGACCGGCATGCCTGTAGTCACCGAAGCCATCGACCATGAGGTTTTCGACCTGGTCGAACAGTACGCCGATATTGTCCAGATCGGGGCAAGAAACATGCAAAATTTCAGTCTTCTGCGGCGGGCCGGAAAATCGAAGAAGGCCGTTCTTTTGAAGCGCGGCATGGCCGCAACCATTGACGAGTGGCTGATGGCCGCCGAGTACATCATGGAGGGCGGAAACAACCGGGTCATTTTGTGCGAGCGCGGTGTGCGCACCTTCGCCCACCACAGCCGAAACACCCTGGACCTTTCAGCCGTTTCGGTGGTGAGGCAGGAGAGCCATTTGCCGGTAATCGTCGATCCCAGCCATGCGGCAGGCTTCCGGGACCAGGTCGTGCCGCTGGCCAGGGCCGCCGTTGCCGTGGGCTGCCACGGTCTGATCGTCGAAGTTCACAACCACCCGGAAAAGGCTTTGAGCGACGGGGCCCAGTCGCTTTATCCCGAGCAGTTCTCGGATCTATGCCGGCAGGCGGAGGCTGTTTCCGAGCTGTTGCATCCGCTACGCGAAAGAGCCGCGGCCTAAGATTTCCGCCGCAAGGAGGCAGGCTATGCAGTTGGGTATTTACCCGGAACGGTCCGAATTTCGGGCCATGGCTGAGAAGGGAAACCTCATCCCGGTGTGTATGGAAGTGCTTGCCGATACGGAGACCCCCGTATCCGCGCTGGCCAAGATTTATCACGGCCACGGCCCGGTGTTTCTCCTGGAAAGCATGGAGGGCGGCGAGAGGTGGGGAAGGTACAGTTTCCTCGGAAATTCGGCCGAAACGAGTGTCAGGGTTTTTCGCGATGAAGTCGAGGTGGAGAGCGGTTCCGGAAAAGAACGAATCGCCCATGGCGGAGACCCTCTGAAAGTGCTGCGCTCCCTCATGGCCCGCTATAAACCGGTGAAACTCTCCCGGCTTCCCAGATTCTGGGGCGGTATGGTGGGATTTTTCACCTATGAGTTCGTCTCTTTTTTCGAATCGGTCGAAAACCGTCTGCCCCCGGATGTTCCGCTGGCTCAATTCATCCTGCCCGGGCAACTTTTTATATTCGATAACGTGCGCCATACGCTGAGTCTTGTGACCTACGCGCTCGTTGAAAACGGAGAGGCCGACCGGGTTTACGACCGTGCGCTCGAAACCCTGCAGGAAATGCAAAAAAAGCTCGAGGCGCAGCCCGAGTCGATTTCGCCCCGTGAGGAAAACGATTTTACCCTGCACCACGAGGTCGAGCCTTCGAAATTCCGGGCCGACATCTCCAGGATAAAAGAATACATCCGGGAGGGGGACATCATCCAGGCGGTCTATTCCCAGCAGTTCAGCTGCGACGCCCCGCCCGACCCCCGCACTCTCTACCGGGCGCAGCGCTTCATAAACCCCTCTCCCTACCTCTATTTTCTTCACCTCGACGACACCGTTCTGGTCGGTTCCTCTCCGGAAACCATGGTGCGCCTGGAAAACGGGGTGGCGACCCTTCGTCCCATTGCAGGCACGCGTCCTCGCGGAAAGAGCGAACAGCAGGACCGCGAGTTTGCAGACGAACTGCTGAAGGATGAGAAGGAACGGGCCGAGCATCTCATGCTGGTCGATCTTGGCAGAAACGACCTCGGAAGGGTCGCCGAGATCGGTTCGGTCCAGGTGACCGACCTCATGGTGGTCGAAAGATACTCGCACGTCATGCACCTGGTCTCCAACATCCATTGCGACTTGCGCGAAGGGCTGGACGCCTTCGATCTTTTCCGGGCCGCTTTCCCCGCCGGAACGCTTTCGGGCGCCCCCAAGGTGAGGGCCATGGAAATCATCTCCGAACTCGAAGAGGAGCCCCGGGGGCCCTATGGAGGGGCGCTCGGCTACTTTTCCTATACCGGCAATATGGATCTCGCCATTACGATCCGCACCGCCTGCATCCGGGAAGGCAGACTGACGGTACGGGCAGGGGCAGGCATAGTCGCCGACTCCGACCCGGAGCGCGAGAGGCAGGAGACGATCAACAAGGCGGGCTCGATTCACAAGGCGCTCAAGATGCTCCAGTGAGGAAAGGAAACCCCATGATATTCATGATCGATAACTACGATTCGTTCACCTACAACCTTTACCAGTATTTCGGAATGCTCGGAGCCGAGGTCGAGGTGGCCAGAAACGACGAGGTTTCCATCGATTACATCCAGAACCGCTCGCCTTCCGCTCTGGTGATTTCCCCGGGTCCGTGCAGACCCGAGGACGCGGGGATCTCGATGGAGGCCATCCGGATGTTTTCCGGCCACATCCCCATCCTGGGAATTTGCCTCGGCCACCAGGCGATTGCGGCCGCTTTCGGAGCCGAGGTGGTGCATGCCCGAAAGCTGATGCACGGAAAGGTTTCCACGGTCACCTCCGACGGCAAATCCATCTACTCGGGGATATCCAATTCTTTCCAGGCGATGCGCTACCATTCCCTGGCCGTTTCCCCGCAGAGCGTGCCCCCATGTCTTGAGATCACCGCGCGGTCCGAAGACGGCGAAATCATGGGAATCCGCCACAAGCAACACCTGACCGAAGGCGTGCAGTTTCATCCGGAATCCATCATGACGCCGGTTGGCAAACGGCTGCTTAAAAACTTTCTGTCTCTTGCCGGTGGGCAATAGACTCCCAGGAGGAAAAGAAATGATACAGGAATCCCTGAAAAACCTGATCGCAAAGAAGGACCTGGACGAAGAGGAAATGGCCGGCCTGGTTGGCGAGATCATGTCGGGCAAGGTGAGCGATGCGCAAATCGGGGCCGTTATCGCCGCTTTGGCCACCAAGGGCGAGACCTTCGTCGAACTGGTCGGGGCTGCGCGCGCGATGCGGCGCAAGGCCGCAAGGATCCAGACAAACGCCGACACGGTCGTTGATACCGTCGGCACGGGCGGGGACGGTTCGGGGACTTTCAACATCTCGACTACCGCGGCCTTTGTCGTTGCCGGGTGCGGGGTCACGGTCGCCAAACACGGCAATCGGTCGGTTTCGAGCAAATGCGGCAGCGCCGATGTGCTCGAAGCGCTGGGGGTAAATCTCGATGCGGGCCCGGAGGTGGTCGAGGAGGCCGTACGGCAGATCGGCATCGGGTTTCTTTTCGCTCCTCTCTTCCACGGCGCCATGCGGCATGCGGCCAAGGCCCGCAAGGAACTGGGAGTGCGTTCGATTTTCAACATGCTCGGCCCCCTGACAAACCCCGCGGGTGCCAACTGCCAGCTGATCGGGGTCTATGCCCCGGAGCTTACGGAGATGTTTGCGCGCGCGCTCCAGCGGCTCGGCTCCAGGCGGGCTTTTGTTGTCCATGGGCACGACGGGATCGATGAAATAAGCGTCTGCGCCCCCACCCGGGTTTCGGAATTAAACGACGGGCTCGTCCGCACCTACGACATCACGCCCGAACAACTCCTGGGCCGTACCGCGGAGGCGTCGGATCTGGCGGGGGGAGCCCCGGCGGAAAACGCGCAAATAACCTTGAAGATTCTTGCCGGAGAAAAGGGCCCAAGGCGCGATGTGGTCGTCGTCAATGCCGGGGCGGCCCTGGTCGCAGCCGGAGCGGCCCGGGATTTTGCCGGCGGCATCGAAATGGCCCGGGCCTCCATCGACGAGGGACGAGCTCGGGAAAAGCTCGAAGCTTTTGTGCGATTCACTAATTGAAAACTTGGGGAAAAGAGCGGGGGCTTTCGCCCCCTGCACCCCCACGCCGCTACGCGGCTCATTTGGCGCTTCCGGCGGCGGCCTTCGGCCAGTCGCCGGAAGCGCCGAGCGATCGG
>JBMFWU010000111.1:0-18293 GCA_049964955.1 Syntrophobacteraceae bacterium | reverse complement strand
AAACAACAATATCAGGGAGATATTTACAAACATTGGCCGCGAAAGGCGCTTGAAAAGATACAGATAGCCGAACAAAATTACAGAACCGAGCAATTCTATTCCCATCGGCCAGAGAAAAGGATCGTATATCTGGATTCCATTATTGAAAAATACGCCACATAACGAATACTGGAGCAAACCAAACAGGCTGGGTCTAAATGGTATAAAATTTTCCAGCCAAACGCTATGGACAATCATTCCCGCTTGGGCATTATATGTAAGTCTTGCCTTCATGAGTACATACACGGCCAGACATGATATAAAAATAGGGAGCGAAAGTCGAAAATATCGCTTCAACAAAACCCTATCCAGGTAACTTGTGCGCATTGTAGAAAGATATGGATAGGATAAGGCGTCTCCTGACAGAACGAAAAATATCAAAACGGCAAGCCCCCCATCCATCGGCATTTTCAGCCAGTTTGCCGTATACACAGTGTGAACATTGCCGAATGTGCACCATGATAAATGAAAAATCAGAACAACAAACGCTGCCCATCCTCTAATCCCATCGAGTTCATGCAAACGTTCTTTATTTGACATTAACAATATCTCCAATTTAGCCGGAATGTTGCACCACCTGGAACAGAAAGCGTTCTACAGAACTTTCGACTGAAAAAGGCACATATCCATTTTATTTCACAATTTTTCGGCTCAATCGATTCGCACCCACTCCGGCTTCTCTCCGCCTGAGAGCAGCCATTCATACGTCAAATGCATCATCTGCCCGATCTTGGCCCAGGAGTAGTCGCGTATCATCCAGTCGCGCCCCGACTGTCCCTTCCCAATTAGCTCCTCCCTCGACCGCGACAGGGCATCTTCCAGGCAGCCTACCAGCGGATCGAGACCGACTTCGATCCACCAGCCTGCATGGTGCTCCTCCAGACCGCCCCACGGGGCTCCTTTGCTCACTATCGCGGGGGTCCCCGCCGCCAGCGACTCGGCGACCGCATTCCCGAAGTTCTCCGAAAGGCTGGGCAGGACGAACAACTCCGCGTCCCGGTATGCCGCGAGCTTGTCTTGGCCGTACAGGGCGCCGCAAAATCTCGCGCGTTCGAGTTTCAGTTCTTGGGCGAGGGCGCGCATTTTGTCGAGGTACCCCTTCAGGCCCACTTCCGGCCCCGCGATGAGAAGTTCCCACTCCTTGAACTTGTGGCTCACGGCCGCCCATGCCCGCAGGAGTGTATCCACGCCTTTAATCGGGTGGATACGCCCGAGAAACAGGAGCTTTCGTGTCCCCTCCGACGGAGTTGGCGCTTGCTCCGGGACATCGATTCCATTGGGGATAATACAGACCGGCTGCCTGCGAAGCCCGAAAGAGCGTACATCTTCGTATTCGCGAACCGAGGTGGCATGAATACAGCTTGCCCGACGCACGACCGGACCCTGGGCGATCGTCCAGAAGGCCTTCTTGGTCAGGGCGGAATATCTCAGTGCATGAACGGAGAGCATGCCCCGGGGGGACACTACCAATTTGCAGGCCGTTCGCCGAACCGCCCAACCCGGGTAAACACAGGGCATTGTCCACAGGCCGTTAACGTGCAGGATGTCGCACTCCCCTGCCGCTTGCACAAGGCGCTTGTGCATTCGGGGAGAAAGCCGCAACCGCTTCAGAAACGGAAGGACGGGATACTTTTCAAGAAAAGGCAACTCCGGGCAAGCCCCGTTTTGACCCGTGGTGACAAGGCATAAATCTCCGTGAAGCGCCAGTTCCCCGCATAACCGAGCCAGCGAATAAGACACGCCGGAAGCTTTTGTCTCGATGTCGGTAACAACCTGCACGGTTCTCATCGGTGTTTGGCTACTCAACAGAGGCAACCCTTTGTCCGGAGCCCGAAGGCCCCAGCAGTTCCACCATCCTGGAAGTAATCGCCCCCTTTCCATAACACGTCTCACAAAATTCAGCCAGTTCGGATGAAGAAGGCAACTTAAGCTGACTTTCCAGGAAACACTGCACCTTTCGACTCAGCGCAGTGATATTTCCGGCCGGAACAAGGCATCCCGGCAGTATTGACAGCATGATCTCCGGAATAGCTCCCGCGTCAGTGGCTATTATCGGACACCCGCATGCCAGCGCCTCCAAAATTATAAGGCCAAAGCACTCCAGGGCCTTTGTAGGCAACAGAAATAAATCCGCAGCCTGATAGGCCAAAATCAGCGACTCATCAGTCATCCGTCCGGTGAACAGGATGCGCCCGCTCAAGCCCAGCGACGAAACGAGCCCCTCGAGCCCGGGGCGCAACGGCCCGTCGCCACAAATATAAAATTTCCAGGCATGTTTTTCCGCCAGCGGAGCCATGGCTCGAATGGCGTCTTCGAGCCCGTATCTCTCTCGGTGCCCCCGAGCAGTAAAAAAGATTATTCCATTTTCATCCCACCCGAGGCGTCGCCTGGCCATGCCCTTGTCCAAGCGCCTGTGGAATCCGTCTCGACACCAGTGGGGGATAACCCTCACCCGGTCGCCGATTCCATGAAAGCGTTGCATCTCCCTGCGCGTAAACTCCGAGAGAACATGTACTTCCTCGCTCTTTGCCAACAAGCGCCTCTCCATGAATCGAACCATCGGCAAGCCGAAAATGAGCTTAACTTTACCCTGTAGGCCTTGGTTCGCCCAATTTATTCGCAGTTCTGAAACTATCGGGGAGTGGACTGTACATACTAGGCGCGCAGCCTTGTTGCAAACCTTGCTGACCCCCGCACCGGCAAGGGGCGAATGGATGTGGATGGTATCCCATCGCGTGGCGCTGAGCCACTGATTGAATGCGTCGGCAGCCGCATCAATTTGCTTCGGGTAGCCCCCGAATCGCCCTCCACCAGAGGATGGTTTCGAATATCGCACCACCAGTATGCCCTCATGCTCGGACGGCCCGTCTGGACGGTTGGTCGATCCGGTATTGAGGCACAACAGCGCCACTTTCCATCCCTGGTCTCGGGCAAGTTTGGCGATGTCCCAGGCGACCCGCGCACTGCCGCTGGGCGAATCTAAAAAGAAATTGTCAACCACTGCCAAATAATTCATATCAAACTTATCCGTGATGTTCCAAAATCATCCTTAATCTGTCTCGATAACTGTTCTTGCCGCCGATCACACGCTGCATCGCATTCCGAGCCAGTCGTTTTCTCAAAGGTTCGTCCATCAAGAGTTGCCTGGCAGCCCCGGCCAATTCTTCCGGGTTCGACACGAAAAGTGCCCCGTCATCACCGTATAGCCTTCGATGGTCGTCCGTATCTTCCGCCACTATGCACGCTCCCATTGCGGCAAGCTCGTAGGATCTCATCGCATGATCGTCCCGATTGGCTTTTCTACCCATTACAATGTTCACCCTGGCCCCGGCTGCGGCTTTTCGGTAATCGGCCCCGTAGGCAAATCCGCAGTAGCAACGAGCCAATCCGGCATTGCGCTCCCAATACCCCCCATAGAGTTTGAGCGACACCCCGGCATTTACGAGAGAATCCATCCACGCAAATCGGTCTCGGTCGCCCCCGCCAATGAACGCTGCATCGCAACGGAAACGCAACTCCTCATCAGGTCCTTTGGGTTCTTCAAAGAAATGAACCTCAGGAGCATAGGCAAAGGGAAGGTACTCGATATTAGCGCAGCCGATATTTTTAAAGTCGGAAATGTTGGCCATGCGAGGCGTAAAAATCCAGTCGTAGGAGGGCAATGCCTTCAAAAACCACCCAGCCCGGTGAGCCGGATTCCAGGGATCATCGGTAACGAAATTGGCCGACTTTACGCCCATGCGCCTGATCTGCTCCAAATCCCGGCGCATGAGTGCGACCTGACCGGTGGCCAACAAGACATCCGGGCAAAAGCGTGCGCAAGCGGCCACAACCTCCCTGCTAAATGAGTAAAGCCTTGTCGGACGATGACCCAGAAGACGCCAGTGGACTGCACGCCATACCTTGGGGCCGCTTACCTGCGAGCGACAATCGACCAACTCGACCTTCAGCCCCATGGCAACCGCGGCGCTCAATAAGTATGCACCCAGGTGTTCCGGAGAAGAATTTACAACAAGAAGTACTCGCACCTGTCACCACCCTCGTATCGTTTGAGCGCCGGGGTAAAAAGCCGATCGATTTCAAACCGGCACCCGCTCGCCAGGATCACAATGCCACTCACTCCCGACCACGGGTATCGTGGGAGCATAAGGACGCTGTGCGCCGGGTATCGACTCGACCGTTCCTGAGCCGGTTCGCTTTCGTCGAGTGCAGCGCTTCTTTAACACCTGCCACACACTGCTCATATCCCCATTTGGAGATGATTTCTCTCGATCGCCACCCCATGCGCTCACAAAGCGCAGGGTCACGAATTAATCGTCGCAAAATGGATGTCAATGAATCGATATTCCCGGTCGGGTAGAGCATTCCGTTTTCACCCTGACGAACCAGGTCGGCAACCGCACCGATTTCTTCGGTTGCTACTATCGCCACCCCGGCGCACATCACTTCATTTACAACCAGCCCCCAAGGCTCATTTTCCGCCGGCAAAACGAAGATGTCGGACAATACGAAATACTTCGGCAATTCGCTCTGGTTGCGGAAACCTAAAAAATGCACATCCCGTAACTTCTTATCACTCGAATAGCGCCGCAGGCCATCTTCCTCCTCTCCGGCACCTATCAACAACACCGCACATTCTATCCCTTCGCTCTGCAGCGCTGCCTTTGCCCGAAGTAGATGCATGGCATTTTTCCGACGGATAAATTTAGAGGCAAACAGCAAGACAGGCAGGCCCTGCCTTAGCCCCAGTTTTTGCTTCAACGCCAGAATGCTCGGGCGACATGCATCCGCCCCCGCAATAAATCGTTCATTATCAACTGCAAAGGGTGCAAGAAATATTTTCGCGTCTGGAACGCCGAGATACCGATAAAACTCGGCATTACGAGTGCCAACCGCCAGACAGGCGTCGCATTGGTCATACAGGCGGCGCAAAAGGAGGTCATGCAGGAGGCGCCCCCGGCGTGAACGCTCTGAGACAACATTTGTGTCGCCGCGCGTAAAAATAGCTGTTCCCAGGCAGCGAGCGATCACATAGGCCAAAAGGTGGGTAGCGCAATTGAGGCCGTGCACCCATAAGGCATCATATCGGTAGTGGCGTAGCTCACCGATAATGTCGGGATTTACCAGGCGCCAAAACCCTCCAGTTGCCCCACCACAGCGCAGATTTTTCAAAAAAACCGCTTTGTACCCACCGAGAAGGGGCACATCCCATTGGACCCGCTGACCGCCAAACCCGGGATCGTTATAAGCGTCCAAACCCTGACGGCTGCAATAATAGACCGTTAAATCAATGTCGGGTTCCTCTGCCAGACGACGATAGAGCGGGGCAAAGTACTGTATAACGTGCGAATCAAGAATCGCCAGTCGGTAGGGATGCATCTTTTCACTCAATTCTTACTCCCGCACGCTTCAGTTTCTTGCAGACGTCTGTCAACGTTAGCTAGTGGCCAACAGCCGTTTTTCAACCTGGTTACAGCCCTTCGCGCAAAACGAGGCTCACCGGTAGACCGAGCCAAAAGTCTGTATGCGATTAGCCCAACTAAAAGGATCCACAAGAAATATCTGAACTGGGTTATAAAATCCATGCTCGTGGCCCAAACTAAACGTGGACTTAAAACCGCCAGCAGAAAAATCTGCTTAACCCTCCCTGTTTTTCCGGCCTTTCGGATAACGGTGATGAGGAATGCCTGCAAAAGCCCGAGGGCGATGGATCCCAGAAAAATGGCCGGATAGCCTCCCAGGAGCCAGAAATTACCGAGTTCCGAAACCTCTACATCACTAAAGCCCGGCACGATATTGAAGCCGTAATCGCGAAGAATCAGAGTGCCGCTATAGTATGTCCCGGAGCGAAAAAATTTCTGAGGCAAAAGGCTAAGAACCAACTCCTTCATGTAACTTAGTGGATTGAACTCCAGGTAGGGATGTTCTTCCGGGGTGGTGGTTATAACTTCGAGCCCCCCCGCATGAGACAGCCTTCCAAAGGTAGTCTCCGCAAATGAGGTGCCCTCGGCTACAGTTCGCCAGTTTTCCAGGGCCTCAAATCTGGCCCCGAGTTCGCCAAAACCCACATTATGGAGAAGAAGCCTGGTCGTATTGCCGACGACAAGGTAGACAGGAAAACAGCAAAGTACAATCAGCAGGCTCATAACCTTTATTTTGGGTTGGACTTTGCTTAAAAAAAATATTCCAAAAACCAAAAGCAAACAAGGCATTAGTGCCATGCCACGTGCATTTCCCAATGTAAAGAAAAATACTGAAGCTGAGAGTCCCCCGGCAAGGAATAGTTTCGCCTTTTTGCTCATGTAGGTGAATAAAGCTCCACAAACCATAAACAATCCGGAGAAATAGTTAAACAAGCCGTTGGAGACATAGCTTATTGCGTGTGGCGCATGCACCAATATACATAGAGCGTAAAAACTAATAATCCCCAAAGCAGATACTGCTACAACGTTAGCTACCTTCCCTGGCGACTTGATGTAACTGCTGGACTTGTATCCTGGCATCCGCAGCGCCAAAAAAACTATAGGCAGGTAGCACATCAGAAATATCGCTACACATAACTGCACGCGTAGATTACCGGTTAAATAGTCAGCCTGATGGCCACCGAAAGCGAAAAAAGCAGTTGGATCGAAAATTGTGAAATATAAAGAGGTGACCGACCATGCCACAAGGAACAATGGAAGGCTTAAAACCGGAATGAAAGCCTCAACGCTCTGCTTGCGTGCAAGGTAGAAAATAGCCGCCGCCCCCACTACACAGTTCACGTATGCCACTATGGCGGCGAGCAACTGTCCGGGGGGACGCAGGACTGCTAATATAAGCATCGCGACAAGGCCTGCCGTCACCGGAGCGGTGAACCACCAAATCCTGTTCGCCCGGCCTCCAGAACGGGATGCCACAATCCCGTCATTGCGGCCCCTTGAAGCGCCAGTATGACTAATCACGCTCTAAGCTCCAATATCGGCAAATTAATACATCCCAACCGCATAGAAGTCCAGACATCTCCCCGCTTCTGCCATCAATGCGACTGAACAGGAATCCACGATTTGGGCACCAGCCCGGCGTGTCCCCAATTCGCGAAAAATGAGGGGTAGACGACAATTTTCCCGGAATTTCGGCACAGCCATGCGCCCCACCAACTAAAGGTGCTGTTGGCGATTATGAAATGGCTGCACTGGCTCATGAGCCACAAATCCTGCCATCCCGTGCCGTCATCCCCCGCCACGTTCACATGCATCACCGGAGCATGCGGGTCGAAATTTGCTTCGGCCCAGCCGGGACAATCTGAAAAAATATAGAAACGCGGCGATCTCAGTTTTTCGACCATAAATTCGCAGGCACGCCTGTAGTATGCCACCTGTAGGGGTTTGGAAATTTGAAGCCTTCGCACATGGACGGCTACCGCCTCGCCGGTCTGCATCTCCCTGCTCAACGCCGTTGCTTCGGGCGTTGGAGTGCTGATGAAGCGCAGATCTTCGCGGATTTGCGGTTCAATGTCCTTAAAATAATTTTCGCTCTGCCAATATCCTTCCATATAAATACTTCTTCTAAGTCTCAAATCAACCATTCGTCTGTCATAGTCGTTACCGTTTTCCACAAGAAAAGGGCCCCGGCCAAACGGCAGTTGTTTTGAGACAAGCTTCAAGAAGCCCCGATAATACCGGCTGTTTGTGCACAAAGTCCGGGAAGGGACCACATTTTGGGGGATATTGAAGTGATGCAGGGCAAATTTGCGTCCGTACCTGTCTTTTAAAAACCCGGAAACAGAGTCGGTCCTGAGCTCCGCGCCGTTCATCATGGCAAGGCGCCTCGCGGCCGCATAGGAAAAGAGCTGATTGCCCAAGCCTCCAATGATGCGGGCGGTAATTTTGATTCTTCGTCCCATTTACAAACTACTCATCCGTGCTTTACGAGAAATAAACCATCTCTTTCGAAATCGTGCGAGAGCACGGTTTACTCGCTCCGTCACGAGTCCAAGAGAATTATTCTTACCCATATTTACATACAAAGAGGGACAGATAAGAATCGTAATCCAGGAAAGAGCTTGAGCAGGATATTTAACCATGTACTTTGTGATGAGACGTACCTTCTCACGATTCCCCCCTTCCAGAAACTTCGCCTTATCGAAGCACATCTCGGCATAAGGATCAACCATGTCGAGCAATCTATGTAGAGCGGACCTTTCGATTAAACCTAAACTATATGCGCACATAATATCTCGTTGATAGTTACGATATACATTGTGAAATCTTCGATGGAAACCGATCCTATCATGCAGAATCATATCGTCCGATGTCGTTTGCATTGAGGTAATGTTCGAACCATGTACCCTGTACCGGACAAGTGCTTTCTTGCAATACCCTATTCCACCGAGTAAATAGCCACGCATTGCTATTACGCAATCTTCTACCACGGTATCTTGAAGCATTGGGCCAAATTGCGTAAAGATTTTCCTTGTATACATTTGCGTCGCGCCCTTGATTCCCTCCAGGTTTAACAACATTCCGAATCCAAAAGTTCCGGTGTACAGAGGCTCGTAAGGAACGTCGATTTCTTTTCCATCCGCATCTATAATAAGTTTATCAGATTGAACGACATTGAAGAGGCAGCCTGTCTCCTGCCAATACCCGACCAATTCTTCGCATCGGTTCGGAAGGGAGACGTCATCTCCGGCAGCAGCGACGATCAAATTCCCCCTGGCTATCTCATTGACCCTGTTGACATGCGCTCCAATGCCCAGATTAACCTGATTGCGATTCAGAACTATCTCATGAGGCCCGGCGTACTGAGAAGCCATCTCGCGCATGATATCGAAGGTGCTGTCAGGGGAGCAGTCGTCGGAAAGAATGATCTCCAGGGGGGAGTACGTCTGGGAGAAAGCCCCCGCGACAGCCTCGCGGATAAACCGTTCCTGGTTATAGGCAAAAAGGGCGAAGGTGACGAGAGGGCGATCGTTCATCAGGCTGTTCTCCCTAATTTGGATAAAATCATCCTTCGAATGTCGATATCGAGCAGCTTCTGCATGTAGATAAGGCAGCCGAGGGACACTGTCGCTGTAATCCCCAGACCGACAATGGTAGCGGGGAGTAGAGGCAGAAATCTCACGATCACAAGGACACTTATTGCGGCAGTGAACGAACCGGCTATCGCAAGCAGGGACCTGCGACTCCAGGAAAAGCCGCTGATCCTGCGGCACACGCCGAACAGGGCCACCGTATAGAAAGCATACATGACGAGGTAGGAGATGCCGATACCCTCCAATCCCCAGAGGCGAAGGCAGAAGAAAAGAATGCCCACATGGAAAACTGCGAAGACAAATTCTGTGAGCATAAACAGCCTGGGCATCCCCTTAGCAACCATCACAAACCCCATCGGCCAACTCGCAACGCGCAACGCGATCCCGGGAAGCTGCCAGCGGATGATCACCGCCGCAGGGGCAAAAGCCGAAGAATAGAAGAGCCTCAGTACCCAGGGCGCCAGGGTCAAAGTGCCGAGAATACCGGGAATTGCGAGCAGAATCCCCATCTCCGTTTGCTCGTTGACGAGCCGGTTGACCATGTTGTTGTCTGCCGCCACGGCGGTGAGTCTCGGATAAAAGTCGGCGCCCATGGCCTTGAGAATAATTCCTATATAGAGGCTCGAAAGGGTCCAGGTGGCGGCGTAGAGGCCGACCGCGTCCATACCCAGGTCGTGAATGATCAGGATACGAATAAAATAGGCGACTCCGGCACTCAGGACTCCAGCCGTCGCAAAAGCCGCGCCCATTCCCAGAAGCCCCCTCGCCTCAGCGCTCATTTCCTTCAGGGATATCCGCACCACTTCCACATTCACTTTTCTCGCGTACCACCAGGACGTGAGAATGGTAAAGGCGGATACGGTGACAAGATAGGGTGCCACACCCCGGATCCCGAAGCAATAGACGATCGTAATGCCCGCGAGGGCGCCGAAGGCGGCGCCGAGGACCTCGCAGGTTGCGAGTTCTTTAAGCCGGCGCATCCCTTGCAAAAGGGCAAGCTGACCATTGGAAATCCCGCTGAAGAGCAACGTCAACGACATGAGAGCCACACCGAAGATATAGGTCGTATTTCCGAAGGTGTATTTGGTCAAGGGGGCGCAGAAAATCAGCACCAGCACCATACCGAGCAACCCGGAGAGGAGCGAGGTCGCGCGCAGAGTCTTCACCGTGCGCGCAATTGTTCGCTTATCATCGGTTCCCACGGCTTCCGCAATCTGGCGAACGCCGGCGCTTCCGATTCCAAACCCCGTTACCGTCCCCACCAGGCCTGTAGCCGACTGATACATACCGGCAAGGCCCATGCCGAAAGGGCCGAGTAAAACCGCCAGCACCTTGGTCTGGATAACCTTGATACAAATGTTGACGACCTGAGTGCCACCGATCAGGGCCGTCGATTTGAAAATCTGGCGATAACTACTCACTTTCGAGTTTTGACTCCCCAATGCGCCGAATAACCTGTGCTGGCACTCCGGCCGCGACGCAGTTCGGTGGGATCGATTCCGTTACCAGGCTCATAGCGCCTATTACGGAATTATCCCCGATTGTCACTCCCTTGAGAACCAGCACCCGACTTCCAATCCACACATTGTTGCCGATTATCACCGGTGCGATCCGTCCATGGCTGCGATTGCGAGTTTGCGGTTCGACCTCGTGAAAATCGCAGTCATAGACCGCCACCTGGTCGCCGATTTGGCAGTTGTCGCCGATCCGGATCAGTTCATTTGCGCAAAGCGCCACGTTATTGCTGAACAAATTCCCGTGCCCGATGATAATGTGCGCCCCGTGTTGGCGAGGTTGAAGCAGAAGAGCGCCATTTCCGAGTTTTGTCGCCATCGGGAACCCGAAATTGTTTCTGTCCCCGATTTCCAGTATTCCTGCACCTCCAGAGACCCGGACGGGCGAGTGAAAAACGCAGCATGCGCCAATATCGACGGACTCCAGCGTGGGGCATTCGAACAAATCGAAACGCCATCGGTTAATGAGTCGATAGAACTTGCGAATTCCGGCGGCAAACCGTGTAAGAAGCCAAAGCATAGTGGAACCAATGGCCCTCCGACCGTTTCTTTTCATTGCCTCTTACAATCCCGCCAATTGGTCGCAGCTCTGCTTTAAAACCGAAACTACTTCCCCGGCCTGCCCCGGCCCCAAGTGCGGCCCGATAGGCAGGCTGAGCACAGATTCGGCCATTGCCTCCGCTATAGGAAACGAGGTGGAACCAAACCCCATTTCCGCATAGGCTTCAGACCTGTGGGGCGGCACGGGATAGTGGATTAGTGTCCCGATACCGTTTTCCGCCAGCCGATTTTGGAGATCGTTGCGTCGCGGGTGGCGAATGACGAAAAGATGCCAGACCGGGTCAACAAAGGCCGGAGTGACGGGCACAACCAACTCGGGCATACCGATCAACTCTCGGATGTACATCGACGCGATCGCTCGCCGCCTGCCATTCCACTCATCCAGGTGGCGAAGCTTCACTCGCAGCAGGGCCGCCTGCAATTCATCCAAGCGTGAGTTGAAACCCTTTATCTCGTTATAGTACTTGACCCTCGAACCATAGTTGCGCAGCACCCGCACCTTGTCGGCCAGTTCGACATCGTTGGTTGTCACCGCCCCGCCGTCTCCGATCGCACCCAGGTTCTTGCCGGGATAAAAACTGCAACCCGCTGCGTGCCCAAGCCCCCCGGTGCGACGCCCCTTGTAGGTTGCGCCGTGTGCCTGCGCATTATCTTCGATAACTTTAAGACCGTGCTTTTCAGCAAGCACCAGAATGGGATCCATGTCCGCGGGCTGTCCGTACAGATGCACGGCCATGATCGCCTTTGTTCGCGGCGAAATAACATCCTCGATGCGTCCCGGATCGATGTTGCAGGTTACGGAGTCGGGTTCGACGGGCACGGGCCTGGCTCCGGCATGAGAAACCGCAAGCCAGGTTGCGATGTATGTATTGGAGGGAACGATCACTTCGTCTCCCGGACCGATTCCATAAGCTCTCAGGATCAGATGAAGCGCATCGAGTCCGTTGGCAACCCCCACACAATACTTAGTGTCGCAAAAAGCGGCAAATTCTTCCTCGAAAGCTTGTACTTCCTTTCCCAGAACATACCACCCGGAACTCATTACCCGTTCACAGGCCTCATCCAGCTCTCGCCTCAGTTCTTTATAGGGGCCGTTCAGGTCGAGAAAGGGAATTTTCATCGGCATGATTACCTGTCAGTTTCTCGGTTTCCCGGATCGGTCAATCCAGGGGGGATACGACTGCCTTTAAGAAAGCATCATATTCCCGATGGTAGTCTTCGGGGTCGTAGGTCCCCGAAGCCAGGGCAAGACAAACCGATCCCGAGGAAAAGTTGTCCAGTTCGCGCCAGATCATGGGATGAATGTGAAGACCGTAATACGATCTATTCAGGTGTACCCGCCTCTTTTCACGACCGTCATAGAGGACCACGTCGAAGCTGCCCGACATGGCGATAAGAAACTGATGACAGGTCTTGAGAGCATGCCCTGCGCGCTCCGCGCCCCCGGGAACATCGTAGAGATAGAACACGCGTTTTATATCGAAGGGTAAATGCACCTGGCCCTCTACAAAGGTGAGGTTGCCACGAGAATCGGTAATCTTCGGCAAGTCAATGATCTTACACTCATCAATCGAGATTTTCATTGTGTCCCTTTCAAGCAATGCCAACAGGAATGCCTCCAAGCAGAGGTGAGAATTCTCGGCATAAATACTCACGAGCGAGAGTCCTTTACAACCCGCGCCGGAATCCCTACGGCAACCTTGTACGGAGGGACATCCCTCGAAACCAGCGCCTGGGCACCCACCACGGCGCCTTCCCCGATGGATATTCCAGGAAGCACAGTGGCGCCTGTACCTATTGTGGCACCATCCGATATGCGGGGACCAACTACGTCCTCCTCAACGTATTCTCGCGTCACAAGATTATTATCGTTGGCAGTCGAAACCAGCATACCTATAAAAACATTGTCACCGATGCAACACTTTCCGGTTATATGCGTGAGATCCATAATCTTTGTGTGGTTTCCAACCGATGAGTCATAATTAATAGTGACATACCGGCTGATAATGCAATGGTGCCCTATCTTGACTTGTTCGCGAATTGACGCTCCATCGCCTAACAGTGTATTATTCCCAATCTCGACCTCGTAATAAATGACGGCGTTCGGGCCTATCGCACAATCGTTGCCGATTCGGACCCACGGCTGAAAGGATACGGGCCTTGAGGTTGCACCGGCCCCTTTGGGGGCTTTTCCGATGTAAGTCCCGGGAAATATCTCCGAGCCGTCCCCGATGATCACCCCGGACTCTATTACAACGTGTGGGTGGATGATTACATTTTTCCCTATAATCGCACCGGGTCGGACAACGGCGAACTCAGCCACCGAAGCCCCCGCTCCGATAGAGGCTCCCTCTACAACAGCGAACTTGCTAATCATCGCTTCTTCTCCCTCACCTCGCAAGGCCGCACAAACTCTGGCGGCAGAAACTACCGGGGCTTGCAAGTGGCGAGCCCTTTCCGCTACATAGAAGCTTCGCTGCTCGGGCGGACCTCAAAGCCATTGCGCAGACACAAGACATCCCGGCCGGCAAGCTCCAAATCACAGGCAACCATCTCACGCACCAATGCGTCGATGCTTGTTTCGGCGCGCCAGCCGAGCTCCCGGCCCGCTTTGCCCGCATCACCGAGCAGCGTCTCCACCTCTGTCGGGCGAAAATAAGCCGGGTCGACGCTGACGATAGTCGAACCGCGGGCAAGCTTCACCGACCCGCAGACCTCCTCACGGTCCTTGAGCAGGGGGGACGGCAGAACCGATGCAACAATTCCCCTTTCCCCGCTCCCGCTTCCCTTCCATTCGAGAGTAATGCCCAGAAGGCTGAAGGCCTTTTCACAGAAACTTCGCACCGAATGCTGCTCCCCGGTTGCGACCACAAAATCATCCGCTCGGTCATGCTGGAGTATCATCCACATGGCCCGGACAAAATCGCGCGCATGCCCCCAGTCGCGCTTCGCATCGAGATTTCCCAGAAAGAGGTGCTCCTGCAGTCCGAGAGCAATGCGTGCGGCCGCACGGGTGATTTTCCTGGTAACGAAGGTCTCGCCCCGGAGCGGCGACTCGTGGTTGAAAAGGATGCCGTTTGCGGCAAATATTCCGTAGGCTTCCCTGTAATTGACGGTTACCCAGTAGGCGTAGGCCTTGGCCGCCGCATAAGGAGAGCGCGGGTAGAAAGGCGTTTTCTCCGACTGCGGGACCTCACGGACTTTGCCGAACAATTCGGAGGTGGACGCCTGGTAGAACCTCGTTTTATTCCCAAGGTTCAGCAGGCGGATAGCCTCAAGAATCCTCAGCGTCCCCAGGGCGTCGGAATTGGCCGTGTACTCGGGAGTTTCGAAGGAGACCTTTACGTGGCTCTGCGCTCCCAGGTTATAGATCTCATCGGGCTGCACCTCCTGGATGACCCTGATGAGATTGGTCGCATCCGTGAGGTCGCCGTAATGCAAGACGAGGCTGCGCTCCCTTTCGTGAGGGTCCTGGTACAGGTGATCCACGCGCTGGGTATTGAACAGCGAGGCGCGTCGCTTTATTCCATGAACGACATACCCTTTCTCGATCAGCAATTCCGCAAGGTACGCCCCGTCTTGCCCGGTTATGCCAGTAATCAGCGCCGTTTTAGACATTCAATCACCTATTCTGATCTTTTTTTGGATTCGTAATTCGTAATCCGTAATTCCTAATTCTCAATCGTCTTCTTATCCGCATCCCTGTAAGATTCGTAGTTTTTATTGTAATACTTGTAGTAGCCGTAGTAGGCCCCGTATCCCAACTGGTTCTTTTTGGCCATGGTGAGGACGCTTCCAAGGATCTGCGAATTGTTTTGCCACAGCATCTGCACCGCCAGTTTTGCGGCTTCGCGCGTGGTGCAGAGATGTTTGAACAAAAGCACTGCGCCATCGGCAACGGCCGCAAGAAGCCGGGCATCCGCAAACCCGATGACAGGCGGCGAATCGAGCACGATTTGCTGAAACTGCCCTCGCAACGCAGCGATCATATCTTTGAAAGCATCCGATCCGATCAGTTCGCCCGGACTGGGAGGAGTGGGACCTGCAGGGATAAAATACAGATCGGGCACTTGCGTCTTTTTCATAATCTCTTCAAGCGACGCGCTGCCGGTAAGCAAATTCGTCAATCCTTTCCGGTTCGACACGTTGAATACCCGGTGCAGCCGGGGCTTTCTCAGATCGCAGTCGATGATGACGGTTTTGCGCTGACCACGGCTCAAAGCGATGGCGATATTGCACGAGCAGGTGCTCTTTCCCTCCGAGGGATTGCAGCTGGTGACCACAATCGTTTGCGGAGGCCCGGAAGAGGCGGAGAGCATAATGGCAGACCGGATATGGGAGACAGCCTCGCTGATCTGCGACTTGGGCTCGAAATAGGAGATCGTTTCAAGGGCAGTTTTGGGGCGCTCCCCGTTTTCCGCCAGGGGAATTATTCCCAGGCTGGGAATACGGCTCACCTTTTCCATCTCTTCTGTCGTCTTGATCGAGCTGTCCAGGTATTCGAGTAAGAAAGCGGTTCCGATCCCGAACATGGTTCCAAGGATAACGGCAAGAGCCAGATCTTTGACCGGTTGCGGTTTATAAGGAGCCAGGGGCACATCGGAAGGATTAATGACCGCGATATTGCTCGGGACCATGGTGGACTCCACAGCGGCGTCTTTCATTCGGCCCAGCAATCCCTGATAAAGCGCCTGGTTGGTTTCCATATCCCGCTGCAGCATGTGAAAACCAACCAGACCGTTTTCCATCGTGCCCAGCTTGGCCCTGGCGTCCTCGAATTCCACCTTGAGAAGTCTTTGGGCTTTGAGCGCAGCCTGATAATCCGATCTCACAGCCATAACCTGCTGTCTTACCGCGGCGTTGAGCTTCTTTTGGATTGTGTTTACTGTGGCGACATTTATCTTCTGCGCCGGAAAATTGGGGCCATAAACCTGGCCTGAACCTGTAGTCTGGCTTTCAGCGGCGATAAGTTGGCCCCTCAAGCCCGCAATGAGCGGATTGTTAATGATTACAGGCGCATCGGTTCCCTTTTCCTCGATCTGTTCGTAGAGCGCTTTTTTGGTGGCAAGCTTGGCCTGGGCCGTCGTGAGAAGTCTGGAGATCTGAACGTACTTCTGGATGACAACATTCGCACCCAAAGACTTGTCGCTCATGCCCACACCCATGGCCTCGCCCTTCTGACCTGCTGCGATCGTCTGTTTCTCCGATGTCTCCAGGTTGCCGCCAGTCTTTACCAACTGCTTGTCCAGCCAGTCCCGTAACATGGCGAAAGATTTCTGCCTGGTCTTCATGCAGAAATTCAGATATACGCTCCCAATTACCGCAGGAACCTTTTGCGCAAACGCCTTGTCGGTCGACTGAAACAATATATCGACCAGAAACGAGTTTCTCATGGGACTCACGGTAAGCTTGCCGAGAAGCTGCTTCGCGTATATCTGCCGAACAGCGGCGATAGAAAGTTTGGGATGAGCCTTCACAAAAGCCTTGTAGGCTGGGCTATCCTGGAGCTTGAGCGCATCCATGAGGCCGTAGGCGATGGCCTGGGATTTCAGTATGGCGTACTGGGTGGTATAAAACCTGTCCATTTCGCTCGACCCCATCATACTGCCGAGAGGATCCAGGCCGCTGCCACCACTGCCAAGGGCCGCAGAGCTCCTATCCTGGGTGATCTGCAAAGTGACCCTGCCTTCCCAGACGGGCGTCTTGAAGTGGATGTAGAGCAGCGTCAAGACAATCGCCCCGGCCAGTATCCCCAGCACCCACCACTTTCGTTTTCTCAATACATACAGGTAGTCGCGCAGGTTCATGCCCTCTTCATATTCTTCCTGGTACCAGAGGCCCGCATTGGATGGAAAAGGCGCAGCGGCGGCCGCCAGGATATCGGTCCTGTTACTGCCGTTGTTGCTGTCATTTTGCATTTTTCAATTCCCTCTTAGAGGACAACCGCAATTTTTTGCATCACCAGACGAAGAGCAGTCAAAACAAATTCGACGGCTTTATAAGAAAACCGGATACTTATCAAGACTCGTCAAAACTGCCTAGTACCCGAGAGGAGTCATGGGCAGGCTCCCCGGCAGCATGTTTTTGAAGTTATAGAAAAATCGCATGATTTTGCTCTCGTGTACGTACACTATATCGTTCGGCTTGAGCACCACATCGGGCTCCTGCCCCTTGAGCACCTGCGAAAGATCGACAGGGATGACTTCCCGCTTCCCGTTTTTGAGTACACGAAGAATAGTGACGTAGTTCGAGGCGAGATTGATCTGCTTGCCCTGGCAGGCAGATATCGCCCGGGTGAGCGTCATGTTGTTCTGCAGGAGCACGTTGCCGGGTCTGGTCACCGACCCGATGACGTAGGCGCTCTGAGCGAAGGGAACAAAAACCACATCGCCGTTCTGGATCGAAATATTCAGGCTCGTATCGCCATCGAGAAGCAGGCGGTTCAAATCGATCGAGATGGTTTGTGCATCGAGTCCATCGGCGCCGGCCGTTGTGGTAGCGCCGGGAAGCGGGCGTATAATGTTTACCGTGTCCCCGGCCCCGCTGGCAAGACCTCCCGCCATGCCCAGTACCTGCAGCAGGGAGCGCGGGCCGATCAGCGGGTAATAGCCGGCCCTCATCACAGCCCCGGAAACGGCCACCTCGCTGTGCTGGTATTGGACGACCGTTACCGTGATCTGGGGATCCACGAGATAGCCCTCGTCTTTGTAGAGATTCGTGAGCTTCGCGGCGATCTGGTCCGTTGTGAGTCCCGCGACTTTGACGTTTCCGACCAGCATGAGCCTGATATCTCCTTTCCCGTCGACTCGGAAAGCACCGCTCAGTTGACCGACGCCACCGCCCTGGGCAGTGTTTGCCATCTGGCCGGGGGTCAGGCCGGCGCTGCTGACCGGAAGCAGACTCTGCGATCCGGTGCCCGAACCCAGGAAGGTTACCATCAACACATCTTCGGACCCGACCCTGTAATCTGTGTAATGTTGCACCGGCATCATGGCCGACATCTTCAGCAGGCGCGCCTGCAGTTCGCTCGACCTGGCCTGGGGGTCCGCAACTCCGCCTACCTGCATGGAAACGGGCTGGGCGTTTGTATTGCCCACCCTGATTTCGGGCACAACTCCGTTGCTGCCTTCCACCAGGTGCTCCCTCCATTGAGTTCCGGCGCA
>JBMFWU010000110.1:12725-18366 GCA_049964955.1 Syntrophobacteraceae bacterium | reverse complement strand
AGGCGAAGGAGGCTTTTGCGCAACCGGGGATTTGAGTGCGCCCTGAGGGGGATGGCAGGCATTGCGGAGACTAAAGATTGAGTTCGCTATGAGAACCGATCATTAGGAATGTATCAAGCATTTTGCCGTGTCGCCCTGATTTTTCGCGTTTATAGTCACGGTCAAATCGATGTGTTGTCCTGACAATCCGCATTCAGATGCTCAAGGAGTTTATCTGCAGGGCCTTCCCATGCGAATTCGCCGCGCCGAGCCGCCTTCATCGCCTCAATGGTTTCCTCATTTGGAGTAAGAGGCTCAAAAGGCAATTTCTTTTCCTTGGCGATACGCATCATCATCAAACGAAAGGCGTCTGAAACCGTAAGCCCTATGGAAGCAAGCACAGCTTCAGCCTCCGTTTTGACTTGCCCGTCAATTCGCGCACGCACGACAAATTTTGCAGCCATATTGAATTACCTCCCAGGCCCTATTGTAGCCCATGACCATGAGGGGGTCAATCTGGTCTCATTCTCGCTCGATCTCGATCCCGATCCCCGCTGCCATCCTCTCCAGTTGGGCGGCCGGAAGGTTCAGAAAAGCCGCGACAGGAGCGCAAAGTTTTTTTGCCGCAAGGCTCGAGTTGCGCCACAAACGATAGAAGGCCGGCAGGGTAGAGGGTTTTTTGAGTATCGTCCCAAGTACCCGCAGGGGTTTCACCCTCCATTGGTCATCGCAAATGTCTTCCAGGCAGAAACCGAGGTCATGGTCGATCGCATCGCTTACCGCCCGGAAACAGAGGAAGGGGATATGGCGAAGCAAAGCCTCCTCAGCAGCAGTCGCCGTTTCCATGTCCAAAACCGCCGGCGCCCCGTCGGCAAGTGCCGAGAGGGCCCTTTTATCTCCAGGCCCATCGGCACTGAGCGCAAGTACCGGTTGTACCCCATGTCGGGCCAGAAAATCACTCAACTCCTCTGAAAACCGGAAAGCATAGGAGGCGCCGGTCTCGATTCGGCGGGCACTCGCGGCAAAACAGACCGACCCCGTGGGAAGATCGGGATGAAGTCCTCCGGCAAATCCCGAAAACAGGAGAAGATCCGCCCCCGGTTCACTGTCGAACGCTTCTTTAACCGCCTTATCCCCCATCCCGGTTTCGATCAGACGGATGTCTTTTCCCGGCAGGTTCAGAGCAAACTTTCTGCATGGCCTTTTGCTCACGGCGCGAAAAGCCGGGAAGAGTTTTTTAAGGGGTGCGTATTCCTGCGGGAGAGCCGATAAGATGATTATTCTCATAAAAATCTCTGGGGAAAATCCGTAAAGATTCCATTTACGCCCATGGCGAAAAGAGCCCGTGCGAAGTACGGGTTGTTCACGACCCAGACCAGCACGCCGAACCCCTCTTTCTTCAATCTGCGCGCCTGCATCGGACGAAAGGCGCCCGGCGAAGGATGGAAGGTCAAAGCGCCCAGTTCGGCTATGAGAGCCGCAGGCTCGGGATGATACCTGTCGGTGAGGACCCCCGTTGGCATTTTTGCGTCCAAACTGCGCACCTGCGCAAGGTAGGGATGATGAAAAGAGGAAACGAGGACCCTCTCCGCCGCGCCCTCCCGGTGCACCGCGGAAACGACTTTTTCGACAGTCGCTTCATGACCGGGCCGCCCCGTCAGGTCCTTTATCTCGATATTGACCAGCCAGTCGTTTTCGACCGTAAACCGGAGCGCCTCTTCGAGTGTTACGATCCTTTCGCCGCCATATCTCTGGAGTTCGCGCCCCGAGACCCGCCCCGCGCCAACCTGACCGAAAGGATCGGTTTTTTCGAACCAGGAGCCGCAGTCGAGGGTTTTGAGCTCCTGCAAGGTGAATTCGTCTACGAGCCATGGGGTTCGCTCAGGGAATACAGCCTGCACATCGGAGGTTTTTTCGAGACTCTCGTCGTGGGCCAATACGGGCTCGCCGTCTCTACTCAACCGGATGTCGATCTCCCACATTCCCGCCCCCGCCGCAAGACCGGCGCGGGCCGCGGCCAGGGTGTTTTCCGGCGCAAGCGAGCGCGCCCCGCGGTGTGCTGCTATCAAGCGACCGTTTGTCACGGCATCGAAGATGTTGCGTGTCATGATCCAAAATCCATTACGTAGGGAAATACTGTTTTGCTGTAGTAGCTATTACTGTATTCACCTGATTGTTTTTTGTCCTCAAAAGCCGGATATTTACCCTCAATAGAGTTGGTTTCTTGAAAAACCTAATTCCCCAGAAAGCCAGGCCCCCCTCCCTCCTCCTGGCTTTCACCTTTTTTAAGGCCGGTAAATCTCCATTCGCCCACTCCCCCGTTGCGCCACGCTCTTTTGTCCCGTTGAATTAAATGCGATCGTCTGCTAGAGTAGCTTATCGGCAAGGGTTTTTCAAATGCATGTTGTTTCGAGCATTGGAGACGGGATGAACATAGCGCTTGTCTTTCCCCCGTTTTATTTCGAGCCTATGTACAACCTGCCTCCGCTTGGTCTGATAAATCTTGCCACGGTTTTAAAGCCCACCAAAAACAACGTAAAAATTTTCGACTTTCCGCTCGACATCCGCCGCAAATCTCTGTCGATGGACAGTAATATCTATAGGCAGTGCGCGAAAGAGATCCTCGATTTCGCACCCGATCTGGCGGGCTTTTCGGTACAGTGCACAACGCTGCCTCCGGCCGTAAGCATTGCCCGGGAGTTGAGGAAGCTCGCCCCGCAGCTCCGGATCGTCTTTGGCGGCCCCAACGCATCGTCGATCGATGAACGTATCCTTTCGCGGTTTCCGTTTCTCGACGCGATCGTGCGCGGTGAGGGAGAGATTACTTTTCCCGAATTGATCGAGGCGTTTGAGGGGCGGAAAGAGTTGGAATCGGTTCAAGGGGTGACATTTCGCGCATCGAAGAGCGTTGTGCGCAACCCCGACCGGGAACTCATAGAAAACCTCGATTCCCTGCCGGTAAGCGACTATTCGTTCGTTCCGCCTTTTAGTGAGTACCGCGACGTGTGCGGGATCGGCCGCTCGATCGCCATTCTGGAGGTGGGAAGGGGTTGTCCGCACCGGTGCGTCTACTGTTCGCAGTCGATCATGTGGAGAAGAAGGCCGAGAACGTTTTCGTTACCCAGAATTGTCGAAGAGATGAAAAATCTCGCGGAAAATTTCGGTGCCGAGTGCTTTCTTCTCGCCTTCGACCAGTTTACCGCACGGAGGGGTTTTGCGGAAAACTTCTGCCGGTCGCTTCTGGATGCGGGTCTTTCGCACCTCCCCTGGTACTGTATCTCCAGGCTCGATACCGTCGATAACGAGCTTCTCACCCTGATGCGCAGGGCCGGGTGCGAGACGATGTGCTACGGAATCGACTCGGGGTCTAAAAAAACGCTCGCCTTCATTCGAAAGGAGATCGACCGCGAGATTCTTTTCGACAGGGTGCGGGAGACCACCGAGGCGGGAATCGTCCCCACCTTGAGCTTCGTGATCGGGTTTCCGGAGGAAGAAAGGCAGGATCTGGAGGAAACGCTCCGGCTCGCGCTGCGCACTGCGGCTACGGGAAATACGAACATCCTGGTACAGATGGCGACGATTTTGCCGGGGACCGAGCTGTACGACAAATACCGGCAGCTGCTGGTTCGAGAAGTCGACACCTATTTCTCGCTCGGGATCGAGTTCGACACGGGCAGGCGGCTCGCCTCCGATGACCTGCTGATCGATTCCGAACCGGAGATTTTCAGCAGTTTCCACAACCTGCCCTGCCCGGCCGCGTCTTTCGAACGACTGAACCAGACGGCAATCTACTTTACCGTCATCGCAGCCCTCTACCCGAGGAGTTTTCTTCTGCTTGCCGGCGAGTCGGGCATGCCCGTAATCGACCTTTTTTTCAATTTTCTGGACAGCGTTTCAGAAAAGGAAAAAGAGATCTCTCCCAAGGCCTGCCTCACCCATTTCGAAGAGTTTGCGCGCCAATGGCTCGCCGGGCGGCAAACAATCACGGCCGACTTTCTTCCGGAACTCATTCAATACGAGACGTGCCTGTTCCAGGCCGGCGGAAGCCGGGCCGGCGAGTCGGCATTTGCCATCGATCCTGCCGGGGTGGACAATCTCCGGCCGCGGCGCAACAAAAAGGTTGCCATCGAGCGGTTCACATACGATATCCCGAGTCTTATCTTGCCTTTTAAATCCGGCCAACTACCGGACACGTGCGTCAAAAGACCGGTTTTCCTCGCGTTCTCCCGGGCGCCGGGCGGAACGAACGTGCGGGAGATTAACGAATTCGGGGTCGATTTTCTCGAATTGTGTGACGGGAAAAACACCTTAGGGGATATTACAGACCGACTGTACCTCAAATACGGTGTGGATAAAGAGCGCGGCGAATTCGCCGCCTCTTGCGCGGAGGCCGCCGGCATTCTTGCCGGCATGGAGCTTCTTGCGCAGTAGAATCACGAAACGAGAGGAGGTGAAAAGAATGCTTCAGGTGAAGGATATCGAGAAAAAGATCCTCGTGACCGCAGTCGATGAGGCGCCGACGACTTATGTCGTGCCTACCTGACACGCTCCATCGGAATCTCCGGTTCGGAGATAAGGAACCAGTAACCTGTCTACACTCCGGGGAGCACAGAAATGTGTTCCCCGGTTCTTTTGTCATTTTATCTCAAGAGGTTTGCCTGATACGATGAACGGGAATCCCCGCACCGAACCTGCCCCGCCCGAGACGGCCGCCCGAATGGACGGGCACGTCGATGTGTTGTATGAAATGATTGGATCGCACCGCGACCTCTCCCTGGAGGAATTGCCCGATCTGGCGGTTACCATTGAGAAGATGAAAAACGCAGACCTCATGGCCGCGGTATTCGCGCTGTACTGTCCGGACGAATATGACGGAAACGGCTCGAAAGACTATCTCTCCTATCTTCTGGCATACGCAAAACGACACCTCGCAGGACTTTTTCATATCAAAACCGCTGAAGACCTGAACGAGTGCATACGGTTGAAACGGCCGGGCATGATTTTTCTGGTCGAAAACGGTGACGGATTGATCGAGTTCGATCGTAGAGAGCTCGCCGTGGCGGGCATAAGGGTTGCCGGCCTCACGCACATGGGCAAAAACAGGCTGGGCGACGGCAACGCGGTTCCCTTCCCCGAAGGGTTGAGCGAACAGGGAAAAGAACTTGTACGGGAACTCGCCCGCGAGGGCTTCGCCTTCGATGCGGCCCATCTGGCCGAACCCGGCTTCCGCGACCTGGTCCGAATCCACGAGGGGCCTCTCATTTCCTCGCACACCGGGGTCCGGGCGCTTGCGGACATTCCGAGAAACCTCACCAGGGAGCAGGTTGCCGAAATTATTCAGCGCAAGGGGGTTATCGGAATAGCCGCCGACCCCAAAATGCTCTCGCTTTCCGGCGAGGCTTCCATCCGGGACATTTTCCAGCACGTCGACTGGATCGCTCAGTCCTTCGATACCGATGCGATCGGCATCGGCACCGATTTTTGCGGCTTTGACACCAAAAACGCCGGGTTCGAAGACATAACGAAGCTGACCGATCTGGAGCAAATGATGCGCGACCACGGATATCCCGAACAAAGCATACGGGGCATCCTGGGGGAGAACTGGCGCAAGTTCTATCTGGCGCTCCTTTAGTTGTTAGTTATTAGTTATTAGTTATTAGTT
>JBMFWU010000110.1:0-12625 GCA_049964955.1 Syntrophobacteraceae bacterium | reverse complement strand
TTAGTTATTAGTTATTAGTTATTAGTTGTTGGTTGTTGGTTTAAAAACTTCTCGATCGACAACCACCAACCGGCAACCGGCAACTAACCCGAAAAGGAGTAAGGACATGGCAGAGGAAAAGAAAAGATCGGCGGCACTCGACCCGATAAAAGGGATCGCCCCGAAGCTTGTCGAACTAACCGAGGAAGTTCTTTTCGAGGATGTGTGGGAACGATCGGAGCTGTCCAAACGGGACCGCAGCCTTATTACCATTGCCGCCCTCATTGCTCTTAACCGCAAGGACCAGCTCCCCTATCACCTGGCGCTGGGGTTTGAAAACGGGTTGAGCAAGGAAGAAATTGGAGAGGCAATAACGCACCTGGCGTTCTACGCAGGCTGGCCTGTAGCCGTTTCTGCGGCGACAATAGCCAAGAAGATATTCGAGGAGCGAAAATAGGGTCGAGCCATGCTCTGCGGACCCCCTTAAAGGCGATTATCGGTTGGCACGGGCATCCGAACTTTTCACCGCACCAATGGAGGATACCTCATGATTGAGCAGTTGAAGACCTTCCCGGACAATGTTCTCGCGTTTGTCTGCGAGGGACGCGTCACGAAAGCGGACTATGAATTGATTCTGGTTCCGGCCGTTATAAATGCCCTTAAGAGCCACGACAAAGTTCGGCTCTACTACGAGACCGCTGCGAATTTCGCCGGCATCGATCCGGGTGCGATCTGGGAAGACTTCAAGGTCGGGATTGAACACCTCACGCGATGGGAGCGGGTCGCAGTCGTCACCGATGTCGAATGGATCAAACAGACGATGCGTTTTTTCAGCTTCCTTATGCCCGGTGCGATGAAAGCATTTCCGGTGTCAGAGGCCGCGCAGGCGCGCGCATGGATCACCCACGCCGGTTAAATGGAAAGAGCGGCACGGTGCAGGGACGGTAAGGAGTTATCCTAACCGAGATGGCAAGCCGGATGCATCCACTTCGTTATGGCTTCACGGAAGACGATTTCATTGACCGCCTGCTTCCAGCTTGTTCAGGTACTGGTCCGCTACGGCATTTGAGGGCCAGAGGAGCTTGAGTTTTCTAAAGACAGAGAGGCTTTCTTCCTTTTTGTTATCCAGAAACAGGTTCTCACCCAGTTCCTGCAGAAAAGTCGCCGAGGTGGGATAGACTGTCAGCATCTTCCGATCCACCTGGATTGCCGGCCCGTATTTTTTCTCCATTCTCAGCGAATGCGAGTACCAGTAGTTTGCGCTAAGATTATAGAAATCGATCTTCAGAACGGCCATGGATTTCGCTTCGACTTTCGGCCAGTCCGCCCGGGCGGAATAAACCGGAATGATCGTGTTCATCACCTCGATGGATTGCGGTGATACAGCCAATGCTTTATTCAGATGTTTGATCGCTTCAGAATAGTTCCTGCCCAGGTAATAAAGCCAGCCCATCCTGTAGTTGACGAGATAGTCGTTCGGATTTCCCGTGTAAATTGCACTCAGGTCTTGTATCGCAGATTCATAGCTCTGACTCCGTTCGTGCTCATAGGACTTGTAATATGCGGCGGCTATCTCGGACCGGTTCAGGTCCGCCGCGTACAGCGGCAGACCGTAAGCGGCCAGGATCACAGTCACAAATAAAACCAACCCTGGTCTTTTCATTTTACTCAATTTTTACCCTCTGTTCGTGATTCCTATGTGCGCGACAATCGGGACAGGCCTTCCTTTGCGGCGGGGTCTTTGGGCCAGAGGCTTACAGAGAGTCGAAATTGTTTTTCGGCCTGAGCCTTCCTTCCCAGGTGCAGGTAGGCCCACCCGAGACCATCGGATACGGCCGCGTAGTACGGTACGGGATGGTATGCCTGGAGGAGCTTGAATGCCTGGAGAGCTTTTTCATAATTTCCCGTGTAGATATAGCTCCATCCCAGGTTGTTGAGGGCCCAGCTGGGCCATGAAAAAAAGAATTCCTTCTTCGGGAGCCGGCTGATATTGGCCGTGTAGATAGATATTGCTTGCCGGTAATCCTTTTTCATAAACGCAATCGCCCCCAGGGCCATCGTGGCGCGGACATTTCCTGGATCTTTTGCCAGGACCTCCTTCAAGATTGCGCCTGCCTCGTCCAGACGCCCCAGGTAGAAGAGGGTAACCCCCTTGCCCAGCAAAACATCCGTTTCTCCCCTTCCGTTCTGAGACGAAAGTTGATCGAATTCCTTGAGAGCGGTCTTGAGGTTGAGGTACACATCGCACCAGGCTACCATCGCGAGGGCTTGCCGATCGGTTTTCGCCATCAGCAGGTACTCCTTGAGTATCTCGCGAGCCCTGGCGAATGCCCCTATTTTCATGTAGGCAGTAGCGAAATCCTTGTACAGAGGTTTCCATCCCTGCTCTTTTTCGATCAGTTGGTGGACGTAGCCGGTGTCGGCGAAATAGGGGTCGACGTCGATCAGTTTTTCGAGGTATTTTTTCGATTCTGAGGACTTTTTCAGAGCCTGTGACGTAAATACCAGGCCGTATAAAAACGGTCGTTTGTCGGTCTGCGTCGCGAGCCCCTTCCGGAAAAGCTCGTTCGCTTTTCCGACTTGCCCCTCATAGTAGGTGCACCACGCAATCTTAGCCATGACCAGGGGATCGGCTTTCTCCCGCAGCGATGCAGCATAATAGCCGATGGCCTTGGAATAATCGCGCCGGTACAAATAGTAGATATCTCCGAGCGCCGCCGTGATTGGCGCATGGCCCACAAAATCGTTGGGATACTGCAACGCCTGCTCAAACCGCGCTTTGGCGCCTGTAAGGTCCTTCTGAGCCAGAGCGGTGAGCCCCCGGCCGTAATTAGCGTCCGACAGGTTCGAGATGACGAAACTTTTGTCTTCAGCGCTGAATTTGGCAAAGCCGGGAAGGCGCCTCAGCTGCTCGGCACGTTGGAGCTGCTTTTCGAACAATTGCCCGGCCTCGGGGTATTGGCCCAGGGTGTATTTTACCCATGCAAGGCCTTGAAGAGCGGCAAGATTATTGTGGTCGTGTCGGTAAATGGAATTGAAAAGCTTTTCGGCTTCCGCCGTATTGCCCAGCTTCAAATTGGTCCATGCGAGCAGCGACCGGTACAGGGCAGAACTCGGGGCTGCCGACCAGGCGTTGAAGGCATGTTTTTGCGCTTCCGCATATCTGCCGGCCTTGAAAAGCCGGAGGCCATCGGCGTATTGCCGGGCGGCAGCCGGGGAGACTGGCGCGGCCTGGCTGGGGCATCCCGGAACCAGCATCAACAACAAGATCAGCCCGCTCAAAATGAGAGTTCGACAGAAAATCCGATAGCGCATCTTCTTTTTCACCTTCCCGTACGAGTTCAAAATGGATCTAGCGGCGAGCCGCCGCGGCCGAGTTGCCCGCCTGCTTCGCGGGCGGGCAGAACAGTTTAGGGAGCTGGCCGCTGCGTGAAGGACTTTTCCAAACCGAAAGTCCCCTTCGAAGTCTTGAGCAGCACTTCGCGAAACCCCTTCTGCTCATCGAGCACCAGAGAAGTGTCGGCCAGATGGTATCCGTTGGAAATTTCCCCCCTGATTTCCTCTGCCGAGACAAATGTATACTTCCCGGTAATTTTGCCCAAATCGTGGTGAAAAGACCTCAAAAATCCTTTGCGCCACACGTTTACGGAGACAATGTCGTCGGGAAGCAGGTCCTCCCAGCTTACTCCCCCCTCATTGCAAAGAGGAATCCTGGGCAGGGCTGCAAACAGAAGCCTCAAAGGGGAGTTTCTGCTTCCCTCCAGGCTGTAGAACACAAAACAGTTGTCCTCGCTTCCGTAGTAGAGCCTGTCTTGCGTCCCATCGACCGTTAAATAGCGGGAGCCGTCCCTGGCCATTTTTACAACGATCCGCGCTTCCCCGGTCTCCGTGCCGTCCCGGAGCACTTTGAACGTAAAAGTGTCATCGAGAACAAAGGCGAGCTTCTTGGAAAGGCCCCTGGAAACGCTCAACGGCTCGACTTTCCGACCCTCTTCCAGGACCTTGTTCCTGAGCAGCCTCCCCCCGTCAAGGCAGTTCGAAAGATAAAACCGCCCCGATTCGGAACCCGGTTCCGGCGAATACTGCACCTGCATGTGAATGTGGGGTTGGGCAGAGTGGCCGGAGTTTCCGCAGGCCGCAATTACTTCTCCCGCCGTTACCGAATCTCCGGTCTTTACCTGTAAAGAGCCGTGCTTCAGGTGAGAGATTTCGACATAATAGCCAAACAGGCTGTGGAGAACGATATAATTGCCCCAGTTGCTCTGGTTGTCGACCTCCCCCGGCGGATTATCCTGCAAACTGTCGCCCACATCCACTACGGTCCCGCTCACGGGAGCAAGAATGGGTTTGCCGTAGCAATAGTAATCTTCGAGCAGATCGCCCCCGTTTTGATGCGTCCTGCCGCTCTCATCGGTAATAAAGAAATCGTAGGCATATTTCCAGATACCCTTGTGGGTCCATTTGCCGTCAAACGCCTGGTAGACCGTCCATCGGCCGGAAAAGGGCAAAAAAGGTCTGGGGAATATGCGGTCGAACCGGCGAGAGAAGTTCAAATGATTGGAAAGGGAAGCTTCCGGAGACGATTTGATCGACTGGGTAATCTCCGGATAACCGGTTTGCATCAGAACGTAGATAATAAGAAGAACCATCAGGTTGAAGGGCAAGGTGAAAATCGGCGCCCCGAGTTGGTTGCATACGACAAAAGCGGCGTCCATCACAAACACGGAGAGCAGAACAGACAAAAAAGCAAAAAGATAGCTGCGTCTGGAGGGCACGAGGAAGACCGCTGCGATGGCGATGCCGGTCAGAATGAAATTGAAGCTATACAAATTGCTGAATGCGTTTGTGAAGCTGCCGGTCAGAAGCGCTGTGGCCGTTGTGCCGATATAGTAGGAAGCAACGGCCGCAAAGAAGGCAATCCGCGAAAAGATCAGCAATCCCGCCAACATAAAAATTCCGCAAATGTCGTACGGCATGAAAATCAAATACCCCGTGGAGCGCAGGAGGCCTTGAACATATTGCGGAAGAGCGTTGAGGTTCAGCAGTTGGTTGTGAACGTAAAAAGAATCGACAAAAAGGGAGCTGTACCTGACGGAAGCAAGATAGATTATTGTAGAGCAGATGAGGAAGGGGAGATTCAACACCGGCAGCCGGAACTTTTTGTACAAAAGCGAATAGAGCATGCAGCCGACCAGCACCGTCAGGAAAGATGCCCCCGTTACCAGAAAAACAGACAGAAAAGAAAACCTGTAGAGAAATCCGATGGAAAAGCCCACGATCAGAGCATTGTATTCGCAAATGCTACGGACCGGGTCCCCTTTTTTAATTCCAAGCAGGCCGCAGAAACCGATGGCCGCAAGCCAGGAAACAATTCCCGCGATGCCCGGATTCAAATTCAGAAATGAGCAGATCAATAGAATCAGGCCAAGCAGACCGCTTCTGCCAAACAAGAGCGACGAATAACTGTAGAGCAGATCCAATCCGGCCGCTCGGACCGTCGTCCACAACATAACGAATAAGTCCTGCAGTCTCGAACGATACCCGGCGCAACGCCCGGGCGCCGGCGCCGGCAAAAGCGCGGTCGTTGCGCCTTCCGTACAGCTCGCCGGTTGCGAAGTCGATTCGAAAATCATTTCACTCATCCACCCTGTTGAGATTAGACAACAGCGCCATGCGATTTCAACTCATCGTCCGACTGCAGGTATTTCAACTTTTCGGGAACGAATTCGAGCGAAACGATATCTTCCAACCGCTCGGCCCGCCTGATTTGCTCAACCGTCCCGTCTTCCATGACCATCACCACCGCCGGCCTGTACCGGATGAATTGCATCCATTGCGTCACGTTGTAGGCGCCCACAGGAGAGATCACCAGTCGATGACCTCTCGAAAGAGGAGGAAGAGAAACGTTTTCGGCAACCACATCGATATTCATGCATAAGGGCCCGAAGATGGTCGAATTCTCATAGGCGCCCTCTACCGGACGGTCCAATTCGACCCGGTGATTGTACCAGTTGGTCGTGTAGAGCAGGTTCACACCACCATCGACAATATAGCTCCTCGAGCCGTCCGGAAGCCGCTTTGCTCCTTCAATTGTCGCTACAAAATAGCCTGCTTCGTCGATAAGCGCCCGTCCCGACTCGAAGATCACCATCGGGCATTCATTGGGCGCAAGGTTGCGAAGAAGTGTCGTGCTGATGGCCTCTGCATATTCACTGATGGGGGGGACCGATACTTCCGGAGGAAGATAAGCCCCCTTGAGCTTGTTCCTTGAGGGAAAACCTCCACCCAGATCCAGATACTCGATATTCAGGTCAAAATCCTTTTCAAGGACTTTCATGAAATCGATCATCTTTTGGATCTGAACCGAGTACGCCTTGGGATCCAAAATGAATGTGCCGATGTGTGAATGTAGGCCCGTGAGGTTCAACCATTGGCTCTGGTGAATTCGTTTGGCGGCATCCATGGCTGCGGAGCTGTCCAGGTTCAAACCGAATCTGGTCCACTGAGGATGGATCCCCGTATCCATATTGAGCCTTAAACCGACATTGACTCGCCGGCCCATTTCCCGGGCGATGCTTTCCGCTTTGTATATCTCGTCGAAACTGTCGAGATTGACCATGGCGCCTTCGTCGAAAGCAGTTCGGAGCGATTCGGCCGGCTTGAACGGACCGTTATAGATGATGTCGCTTCCGGGCATGCCCAGCCTTCTCGCCTTCTGGTACTCGAAATCGGAGACCACCTCGGCCAGCTCCCCCTCCTGGTGGAACACCGAGCAGATCGCATCCAGATAGTTGGTCTTATACGACCAGGAAAACCGGACTCTGGGATAGCGGCTCGAAAATTCCCGGTACACCTCACGGTATCCATCTCGGATGGCCCGTTCACTGAAGATGAAGACCGGCGAGCCGTACCTGGAGGCAATCGCATCTATGCTCGCTCCATCGATTTGGTCCCGGTAGCCCAAATTGTACGAGGACCCGAATTTATTTGTCGTGCCCGAGACCTGCTTTTTCAAGAATGGCTTTACGTAGGCTATTTTGCTCATACTGCAACTTCCGATTGACCATCACAGACCGTGGGTCCGTTGCTCGATTCTCCAAAGCAAACGACATGTTCAAAATCCGATATATCCTTCAACATCTCCGAGGTAAACCGGATCATCATTTTGCCGCTCTCATAGCGCGAATGATCTTCGTAGCTCATTCCCATCAACCGTCTAACCATCCTTTCGGGAAGATTTATTCCACAAGCCGCAGCCATGTACACCCAGGCGGGAAAACGCGGATTGGCCTCCAGGAGGTATATGTCGCGCGTCTTGTCCTCGACGATCACTTCCATTTCGAACCCGCCGCGCCACTTGAGATGCTCAACAAACGTGGAGGCAAGCCCCAGCAGTTTTTCGTTTCGAATGCTCACCGCATTCCACACTTTTCCCAGGGCGGTCGTCGTCATTTTTTTCATGGCAAACAGGCCCATGTTCCCGCCCTCCCCGTCCCCGCAACCCACCACGTCGTATTCTTCCCCCGAAACGAATTCCTGGATGATTATCGGAAACCCCCACTTGTTGACCAATTTGAGGAAGTACTCCTCGGCTTCCATGTCGGAGGGCGCCTTATAGGCCTCATAAAACGGCCCCTTCACCATACGGGGGGGCTTGATCTCGTTTAGCGCCGAACGCAAATCGCGAAAGGATGAGCACACCCTGAACTTGGGGCATTTGATTCCTATGCGCGGCGCGAGTTCGTCGAGCTGTGATTTTTCGCGCTTCTGGTAGGCATGCCGGTCGGGAATCAGCATCTTTATACCCCATCGACGCAGCTCGCTTTCACTCTCCATGTAGATGGGCAACTCCGCATCCAGTGCGCTTACGATGACGTCAAGATTTTCCCTGGCGTGAATTTCTGCGAGCCTTTCCAGAAACAGTCGCCTGTCGGATGAGGGGTAGGGCAAAACATAGGCCTTGTCGATAAGCCCTGTCATGTAGACGCCCGGCTCCATGGAATCGTAGGCAAGCCCAACGGCCCTTACCTCAAGAGAGCTCTCCTTGAGCGCCCGGATGATTCCCGTGCCGGGACCGGGATTGTCCACCGCGTTGATGCCGCTTACCGCAACCGTCAACATGATTATCTCTCCACTTTTCCGCTGAACTTTAGATGAGATAGACGTCTTCGAGGCTTCTTATGAAATCGACGATGTCCGATTCCAGTTCCTCCGGTGAAACCTCATAGATTTCCAAAAGGGATGCGATTATTTTCCGGTTGTTCATACCCGCTTTCAGGCACTCGATAATCTTTAGCCCAACCGAGTTGGAGCTGAAGGCCGAGCCCGTAGCCGGATCGAAGATGAACCCTGTGTCGCTGATGGCCAGTGATTTGAGTCTATCGGTATTCATGACGATGTACTCCGCGAAGGCTCACCAACATTTCGTGGCGAGATACCAGAAAAATTACTATTTTCAGTTGTACGGATCAATTGCTATTTTTCAATTGTAGAGATATTAACTGGTTACAGGTCAAACCCGATTGTCTCCGATCCCCTCCCGTAACTGGCGCGCTATCGATGCAGCAACTGGACCAAGACACGCCTCCTAACCTGAACTTTTATATTCTCTTGAATTTACGGAATATATGAGGAGACCAAAATACCGGGGGAAGGATCCTGTGCGGGTATCAGGCGGTCGGATTGAAATGATTTTTCACCAGGATTGATAGAAAGTTTCACAAACGATTCCATTTCCAGAATTCACCTCATCATCCTGAGGAAAGAAGTGGGTTAAAACAGGCTCGATACAAGCAGGGAATTTTTCGGCAATTAACAGGGGGTTATCGGGGTCTGATTGAAATGTCTTGGCTATTTTTATAAATTCCGCCGGTTCCAGGATCGGTATCCCTTCAAACACTTCCAACTTTTTCAAATAGCTGTCGCCGGAAACTATGAAATCAGCCTGTCCTTCTAATGCGCATGCTAAAAAGATGTTGTCCGACGGATCCTCTTTAATAATGTCAAGGTTGAGCTTGCCGGACGTTAGCGCGGAAGACCTGATGCGGAAAGAAGAGCACTGATAAGGATGTTGGTGTCCGCAACGATCTTCATGCTTTTCTGACTGCCTTGACCGCTTCTTTTACCAACCTTGCTGCCTGGCCGGGCTCTTCATTTTTGACCTTGGACCAAATCTCGTCCAGGGCGGCGTAGGCCTCTTCCCGTTCCTTCGAAAACCGGCTTCTTTCCGACCTGGAAGCATCCAGCTCCACCGGACGAAGGACGATCTTGCCATCTTCGATGTCGGCCCGGACGTAGTCGCCTTCCGTCACGCCCAATTTATCCCGCAGCACCGCCGGAAGCGTGAGTTGGAATTTGCGTCTGATTTTGATAAGTTCCATGGCATCGACCTCCTGTTTCGCTTTTTCCACTTTTTTTACTTTCTTACATTACTACAATAGCACGGCGAATTTCTTTGTCAGGGGCATACAATGGCACATGCGCAGAAGCACCTCAGACAAAACGTCTTTTCCCCTCAGGTTGTAAGTTTAGCGAGGGCGGCTGCTTGTGAGGGTTTTGTGTGGACTGAGGGTAATTCGAACCGATACCCGGCGAGGAGCACGAAGGGGGCGGGAAATTCGGTAGGCCCGGGAGGCCGCAACACCTCCCGGGCTTCTAAGCAACTATTTGATGTTCCTCATGGTTCTAGAGTATAGATAAGACCGCTCCCTACCGGGCTGCCCCACCCGGTCACAAGGTCGTAGCCCGTGGTGGTCGAGTAGGTGCCGTTGCTTCCGCTGATAATGTCGTGGAAGTTGGCGGAATGATTTATCCCCAACCCGGTCGTATAGAGGGTTGGATTTATGAAGCCGAGGGTCTTGTAGCCGGATTTTACGGCCTGCTGGTTGGCTAGAGCCATATAGCCGGCCCATCGGGGCGCGGCAAAACTCGTTCCGCCCCAGCCTCCTCCACAGGTGGAATCATAGCAAATATAGTTATCGGTGTTGGCCTCCGCGGCAACATCGGGAGAGTTGCGATAGGTCTTCGATCCTTTATTGGCGTAAGTTATCACCCCAGTGGCCGTCTGATAGGCGGGGATCGCGATTCTATTGGGGGAAACGCCTCCGCCGCTGTGAGACCATGCAGATTCGGATTTCCAGGCGCCTCCCGCGCCGGCGGTGACCAGGTCGGTGCCCCCCACCGAGGTCACATAGGCATCGTCGGCAGGATAGACATCAGTGGACCTTGAGTTGTACGCCCCACTATCGCCCGAGGCCACGAAAAGAGTCTGCCCCTGAGCCGCAAGTTCTTTAAAGATCGGGTCGTCGACAGAGGGGTCGGCCGGGCTCCATCCCCACGAGCAGGCCAATGACTTGCAAATGTTTTCAGAAGCCATCTTATTAAAAATGCTGGAATCGCTGGAAGTCGACACGTACACTCGCACCTGGCTCAAACCCGGCGCCATCGAGATCGCCTGTTCGATATCCAGCACCTGTTCGGTGTCATCGCAACTGCCCGTGCAGTTCAAGCTCGACCCATTGAGCGCAACGCCCCGTATCGGGACGTTGCATGTCTGGCCAACCTTTTTGAAGTAGTTGGCGACGTCCGCCGGATTGTATCCTGCAAACTCCACCAATCCCACCGCCTGCCCCGCGCCGGTGAGGGCTGTCCCGCCGTAGTAGGCAGCCCGCATGTCGCTGCCTATAAAATATCCGTAGGGGCCGGAGCCTGTAGCGCCGCTCCTTCTCCAACCCAAAGGTTTCGCAGCTTGCATGAGACTTGCCGGATGCGGGACCGAATAGTTGTCAAGCCCCGAGACATGCCACAGAGCGAACGAAAGAGCCGGCGACGGTTCCTGGTCGGGGGCGAAAAATGTGCGGTTCTTTGTCGGGTGGTGATAAACACCCATGTTGACGTGGAACGCTCGTTCAACATTGGCAACTGTCCCGGAGACATTTACGACCAGCCGATTCGGGTATGTGCCCGTCACCTTCAGGCCGTTGGCCCTGGCGAATTTCAGCACTTCGTTGTATTGGGCCTGCGACGGTCCGAACCGATCGGTAAACTCCTTCACGCTAAGGAACTGGTGGTAGGAGGGGCTTCGAGGGTCGTAGAGTTCTTGGAGCACCTGGTCGAGTTCCGACTCGTTGCTCAGAGGCAAAATAAGATCGAGTTGCATGACCTGCTTCGCAGGGAGCGGGCCCTCCCACCCCGCCTGGCCGTCCCAAACGGCTTTCCGCACGTGCCTGGTCCTGAGCGGTTGTCCGTGTCCATAAGAGGCCATCGGAACGAGGAAGCAGAGTATCAAAGTCGCAAACAATCCTTCCCACGCGGCAGCCAAACCCCTTCCCCCTGATCGCTTCATTGTGGAGCTCCTTAATTGCTCGTTACATCAAAAGTTTTCTTCCAAATCTCAAACAAGGGACGTTTTCAAACGCAAGCGTAATTTCAATCTCCTTTTTGAAATCGGGCCTCGGCAAAGAATATGCCTCGTGTGCAAAAAAGACTCGCCGGCAGTGAGTTCTCGAACACAGGAAGCTCTTCCGAAACATCAGTTTTACAAAAAGCATTCCATCCACAAGGTTGTCCACTCGCCTTCAGGGTCCCCCGTTACTTATGCGTTGCGGGAACGTCGGCTTCGTTTCCTTCAATTGTTTTCAAATGCCTACCCGATTGTATGGAAAAGACTTCAAACAGGATAGAGTTCTTGAATCACACGCGGCCCGGCGACTCCGGGTGCAGCGGTCCGCTGGTACTGGCCGGAATATGCATGTGGAAAGTCGTGCCTTCTCCGACCGTGCTTTCTACCTGGATATTTCCACCCAGTTTTTTGAGGATTCCGTAGCAAATGGAAAGCCCGAGTCCTGTACCTTTTCCCACGGACTTGGTCGTAAAAAAGGGATCGAAGATGCGCTCCAAAACATCTCCGGGGATTCCCCGGCCGGTATCGGCAATGTCGACTACCGCATCAGCGCCTTCGAGTCGGGTGCGGATTTCGATGGTTCCGCCCTCCCCGATCGCATCGATTGCATTATTGAGCAGGTTCAGGAAAACCTGCTGCATCTCGGAGGGGGAGGCCAATACGAGCGGCAGGTCCGGGTCGAGACCGGTCCTGATTTGAATGTTACCGGTTTGAGAGCGCTTTTCGCACAGTTTGCATATTTCCATAATGATATCGTTTAGCTGGATCGCATGCGGGGCCGAGTCCGTTTTGCGCGCAAAGCTCAGCAGCTTGTGCGTTATCTCTTTGCACCGCTCCCCCTGAACGCGTATCTGCCTCAGGCAGCGCCGGAATTCATCGAGGTTTTGGCACTTGCCGGGCTGCTCCTCCTCGAGCAGGTCCTGCATCCACCCGGCTTCCTCGACCATAATGGCGACAGGGTTATTGATCTCATGAGCCACTCCCGCTGCGAGTTCCCCGATGGAAGCAAGCTTTCCCGCCTCTATCACCTGCCTGTTCATCAATTCCTTTTCCCGGTCGGCCCTTTCGATTCTTCGAACCATCCTGCGGGAAATAAAAAGAGTGACAAGCGCAATCGCGAGGCACCCGGGGAAAAAGATCGCCAGGGCGATTCTCCTCGCCCGGTCGATTTGAGAGAAGGCATCTCTTCGCTCCTGCTGATAGACGAGCGCCCAGTCGCCCGACTTCAAGGGCAAACGGATAGAA
>JBMFWU010000109.1:0-18547 GCA_049964955.1 Syntrophobacteraceae bacterium | reverse complement strand
GGGGGGCGGGGGAGACACTCCCCCGCGCTTTTCGCCTTTCTCTTTTCGCCTTTCGCTATTTCGTCTTATCCAAAGCCTCGCGGTCGCCGCCGCTCATGCCCGCGATGTACCGTACGAGTTTTTTTCTGCCCTCGATGTCGTACTGGCTGGTAATGGCGATCTGCTCCATGACGGGAGAGCCTCCGCCGTGATAGTTGCCCACTTTGACTATGCCTCCGAAAGACGAGCAGAGCTCATCTCCCAGATATCTCCAGAATTGCGCCTGGTCTTCGACCGGCATCTTTGGATTTCGTTTGGTGTACTTGAGCAGGAGTTCTTTTGTCTCGGGGTTTACGAAGTCGTTTTCGTAGGGGAAGGTGGCTGTAACGCCGCCGGAGATGTCGCACAGGATCTCCGCCTCCTTGTAGACGGCCTCGCCGGAGAGGCAACGGCCTACGTTACAATAGATGGAGTTGGGGATGTAGGAGCCGGGTCCGTAGGGAACGACGCCCACGCCGGGGATGAAGACTTCCGGTTTTCCGAGGGAGGAAGCAGTATAGCCGGCCGCGTATCCCAGCTCGGTCGTCATGATGATCTCGGCCAGTTTTTCCTTAACCTGAGGCGTTTTGTGAATGTTATTCACCTCGGCGGCCAGGGCGGCGCTTCCCAGCAAAAGGTCTCCTATCGCGGGCTTGCAGCCCGAATAGGAATGGCGGTGAAAGAGCGCGAAAAGAAGCGCCAGAATTCCTCCGTGCTGATATTCGCCCGCCAGGAAAACCCGCTCCCACGGGATGAAGCAGTTATCGAAAATCATGTAGGAGTCGGTTGCGCCCTGGGTGAACCCGCGTTTGAAATGCTCCCGGGGCCTGAGATTATGGACGCTCAGGACCTGCTTCAGCCCGTCCCAGTCGCCGGGGATGGCGAAAGCCACGGCGTAGTCCTTGTCCTCGGGGCGAAGCGCCCGCGTGGGGATGACCAGCACCTCGTCGGCAACGGAAGCCTCCGAGATGTGCAGCTTGCACCCGCTCACGACAATGCCGTCGCTCCTGCGCTCGATAATGCGCACGTAGGAGTCCGGGTCGGGCTGTTCTGCGGGCCGCAGCATCCTATCGCCCTTGACGTCTGTCTGGGCCGCGCATCCTACCAGGTCTTCGGTCTGGAATCGCGCGAGCCATTTTTTGAAATTCTCGTGATACTGCGTAGCCCCGCGGTTCGACCTGTCGGCTTCATACGAGACGTTGTAGACGGCGTTTGTCGCATCAATGCCCATGCAGCGCTGGATGCAGCCCCCCACCTTGCGGCAGAGCATGCGGGTCATGTCCTGCTTTTTGTGAAGATCTTCCTGGTTCTGATGGATATGGGTGAAGCGGTTTATCGTCTCGCCCGTAAGATGGGAGACCGCGGTCATGAGGTCGCGGTTCTCCGGCCGCTGGGCTTCGTCGAAGGTCGTGCCCATCGTGTTCAGGCAATCCATCATGATGTCTTCCGTGCGATCGACGAGGGCCCCGTTGAAGTAGACGTTGCGCTTCATTTTTTTAAGGCCCTGTATGTACTCTTCCTTTGTTCTCATTAGTTTTCCTCTCCTGAGTTGAACAAATCATGCATGTTTTGCCCGCTCGGCTTCCTGCAGCTGCCGCCAGGCGATCTTGCCGGTCCCGGTTTTGGGGAGTGCCTCGACGATCTCGACGATGCGCGGGTATTTGTATGCCGACATCTGCCCGCGCGACCAGGCGATGATCTCCTCGGGACCAACCTTGCCTACCGCGTCGCGACTTAGGACGATAAAGGCCTTTACGTTTTCCACGCGCTCCGCGTCGGGAACGCTTACCACGCATGCCTCCTGCACGCCCGGGTGGTGGTACAAAATGGATTCGACTTCGGCGGGCCAGACCTTGAAGCCTGCGGCGTTGATCATTCTTTTCAACCGGTCGGAGACGAAGAAATAGCCCTCTTCATCCATAAAGCCGATATCGCCCGTGCGGAAAAACCTCTTGCCTTCGATCTCCAGAAAAGCCGCCTCGGTGTCTTTGGGCTTTCCCCAGTAGCCCTTCATCACCGAAGGGCCGTCGAGCACGATTTCTCCCTGTTCGCCGACGGGCAGCACCTCCAGCGTCACCGGATCGACCACGCGGGCATCGATCCCGAAAACCGGAATCCCTATGGAGCCCAGCTTGGCCCTGCCCGGAGGGTTCATGTGGGTCTGGGAGATCGTCTCGGTCAGCCCATAGCCTTCCATGAAGGTCAACCCGGTCCCGGCCTTCAACTTTTCGCCGACCGCTACGGGCAGCGGCGCTCCCCCGCCTCCCACCACGCGCAAAGACCCGATATCGTGTTTTTCGAGATCGGGCGTGGCCAGAAGGTCGATCAGCATCGTCGTGATGTTTATCCAGTGGCTCACCTTGTACCGTTCAATGGCGGTAAGGGCGGCCTTGCGATCCCACCGTGTCAACTGCACCGAACACGCCCCGGCCGCGATCGGCGCAAGACAGCTGTGAATCATTCCGGTCACGTGAAAGAAAGGCAGGGCGGAAAGACACACCGCCCCCGAACTCAGCGAGGTCCAGGTCATGGAACCCAGAGCGTTTGCCGTAACGGTAGCATGCGTATGCATGCACCCTTTGGGGATGCCGGTGGAACCGGCCGTGTAGGGAAGTAGGCATAAATCGTCCGGGCAGGAAACCGCCTCGGGGGCAGAAGGCGCATTTGCGAGAACCTCGGTCCAAACGCGCGTCCCCTCGACCCGGGCGGGCGCCTGCAGCATGAATTCGGGAACGGGCATCTCCGGGGCATCCGGCAGATAGTCGCCGTAGGCGCCAACAATCGCCTCCACCCCCGCTTCCCGGCACTGATCGCAGATCCGCGGGTAGAGATCGCTCGTCGTGATGACCACCTTCGCCCCGCAGTCGCTTAGAAGGTGTTTGAACTCCGCGGCCACAAGCATCGGGTTGAGCGGCACCACAACCGCACCGGCTCGAATTCCCCCGAAGGCCCCGATGACAAAATGGGGCGAGTTTTGTAGATAAAGCCCCACCCGATCCCCCCTGGCGACCCCAAGGCCCGAAAGCGCCCCCGCCATGCGCAGGCTCTCGGACCAAAGCTCCGAATAGCTTATGCGCCGGCCGTAGTAGATAATCGCCGGGCTTTCCGGATACCTGCGGGCCGAGGTCTCCAGAAGCTCGAAGAGCGGGGTTTTGGGACAGACAAAGGTCTTGGGCAGATGTTTCGGCCAAAATTCGTAGTGTGTCTGATTCATCGCGCCTCCCTTCATGGCATATGTCTGGTTAGAACCCTTATGGATTAGGCAAGTTGCATGCCGGGCGGACAAAAGCGCCTCTCTAACTCCCATGTGTCGGATAATACATGGAAAACTAGAGCAGCAAGGAGCCGAAGGAGGAAGGGGCGGGACGATTTTCTACGATATACCGGAGGAGACTGGACGATATTTCGGAGCGATCGACAAATTTGAGGAGCGGCGACCGAGTTTGCACCCGGTCACCGCAGCGATGGACTCGGTGGCGCAACGGTCAATTTCGACAACCGCAAATGCGCACACCCGAACTCTAGAAACGGGAATGGGACACTGCGGGCTGATAGACAGCCGCTTTGAACAACAGGAGCTTCAGGCCGACATCACCGATCAGTTCGGCGACGGCAATGGCCAGGAGGGCGGCGATGGAAACAGGCGCCACTTGGATCAAAAGGCCCGTCAGCACGATCCCGATGAGTACCACCCCGGTCAGGAACCATCGGGACAAATCCTCCCGGAGCAGCAGCATGACCGATTTTTTCCCGGCATCACTCGAATAGGCCGCGCCGTGGAGAAAACTCGCCAGGAGTACGGCGCAGAAGAGCACCAGTCCGAACTCCAGCGCCTCGAGCAATTTTATGGTCTCGGGTTTTGAGGCCAAAAAAGAGGGGTAGCCCAAAACCAGCACCAGGGTGACGCCGCCAAGCAGCCCGTAGGTGAGACTGATAATGGGCATGAGTCCGGATTCCCAAAGAGATATCGCGGGAGAATAGGAAAGCACGAAGCCCAGGTATATCATTACGCCGATGCAACTGAGCATGGCCACACCATAGACGAACGAAGACAGGGGAGGCGCCAGGAAATGGAAGAGCAGGTTAAGAATATAGATTCCGCCAAAACCGGAATAGAGAACGCTCGCAAGCAGTCCTCTACTGATCCATGAACTGCCCAGTCCCATAATGGCGCGCCATGCTCGCAGCGGCTGCCCCAGGTGCATGAACAGCGCTGTCGGTTTGAATACGGTCACCATGATCCATCCGATGATCATGCCGACCAGGAAATTATAAATGGCCGAGACAAAGAAGAGTCCGGCTCCGACCTCACCGAAAAAGAACGCAAAGGCGATCTTCCATCCCCAGAAGTCCTGGCGTCGGTATCCGAGCTCAAACTCATCGCCAACCAGTTCGTACGTATTGGAATTCATAATTCTCACCCTTCAGACTATAGGTTTACACTCGAAGATCACTCCACGTAGAACACTTTGGGTTTGGTGTTGTGCTGGGCAAGAGGCTGGTACCCCTTGCGCGACTGAATGAGCCTTCTCACTTTGCTGGAGGGGTCGTCGAGATCACCGAATATTCTCGCCTCCGCAGGACAGGTCGCAACACAGGCCGGCTCGAGCCCTGCCTCCACCCGTTCGTGACAGAAGGTGCATTTGACGGCCGTGCCGACCACGAACCTGCCGTATCCCTGCTTTTCAAACGGGGTCAATATACCCTGCTTGTGCAGGCCCCGGTCGAACTGCTCCTGATGCAGTTTGTACCGGTTTTTGTACGGACAGGCCGTCGCGCACGCGCCACAACCTATGCACTTGCTCTCATCGACCATGACAATGCCGTCCTGCCTGGTATAGGTCGCCTTGGTCGGGCAGACCCTCTCGCACGGCGCATCTTCGCACTGGTTACAAAGAAGAGGAATGTAGGCGCGTGTCACATTGGGATAGGTGCCGATCTCCTCGCTGACCGTTTTGGTCCACAACACGCCGTCAGGCGTGGTGTTTTCCTGTTTGCAGGCGACCGTGCAGGCATTGCACCCTATACATCGCTTCAAGTCAAATACTATACCCCATCGTGGCATATCCATTCTCCTAATCAGCGTAAAATTGGCTCTTTATAAACTCTTCAGTATACTCGGCGGGTCTCGACCGCAGCTTGGTCACCTTGACCTTGGCCACCGTCTCCATCTGACCGCTGCATGCGTCGGTGTTTCTGAGGTCGGCGGGAAGAATCCGGTTGAAGTTTCCCCCCCCCGGCTTGATGACGGCATGATAATCCACCCAACGGGTCAGGGCGTTTGAAACGGCTACTGTTTGCGGGTGTACCCCTTCGGTCACTTTTGCCAGTCCGGTGAGTTTTCCGTAGGCCGAGGTGATCCGGATCACGTCTCCGGTCTTTATGCCCTTTTGCGCCGCGGTCTTGGGGTTGATGAGGATGCCCATATGAACGGGGTCCTTGTAGACTATGTCGGATATCCAGGGGATGCTCAGATTTTCAGTAAAGTTTATCTGGATGTCCTTGAACGTGATGGCGTACATGTCGTATTCGGAAGGTTCCGTGTGAACCGGGTCGAGCCGCGCATCGGGCAGTGGCTGATAGTCCTCCCATGACCACTCGTTGCGGAAGGGGACCTTGGCTTCTTCCATCTTGTGTTTTAGTTGGTCACGCTGCTGGAGAATGTATTCGAGGTAGAAATGAAGTCTCATCCCCTCCCAGGGGCGATACCACTTGTCGGGTCTTCGCTTGGTGACCGCGTGGCCGTGTTCCATGTACCATTCGATCGGCTTGTCGTTCCACAAAAGCCCTTTTTTCTCCGCAATATCCCTGTCGCTGTATTTCTTGCCGGGCTCCAGCAGTAGTTCCGGCTTCTGATGAAAACCGCACGCGTAGTTTTGAATCATGTTCCATGTATCGAGAATGCCGATACGTTCGGAGATCTCGTTAAAGATCTCCTCTTCGCTTTTCGTATCGTAGAGACGAGGAATCACGGGCTGGCGCAGGCACATCCCTTCCGTGTTGGTGGGCTCGATCATGGTCATGTTCCAGGACTCGAGCGTATCGTCGGCGGGAAGGACAACATCGGCCCAGACAGTCGATTCGTTCAAGACGATATCGATGGCCACAATGAATCTCATCTTGCGCATTATCTCGAAATAGCGTTCCTGGTCCCCGTTCATGTTCCACAGCGGGTTGGAGTGGCAGATGAGCATGGTGTCGGGATAGAAGTCGAAGCCGAAACGCTGCGGATCGAAGAGCGTGACGTTGTTGAGGTGCCCGGGATCGACCCCCAGCGGGAAATAGTCCTGAAGATGAGTCGTGTTGGGCGGATAGGCGAAGGGGATCTCGGGGTGGAGCTGGTGTGGCATCGGCTTTAGCATCCCGTCCTCACCCGGCGCGACGTGTCCCTTATCCACCATCTGATCGTCGAGGGTGCAGCCGATATGGCCCCCGGGGGTATCGATATTGCCGAGCAGCATGTTGACCAGTTTGTAACTGTGGTTTGCCATGCTCCCGTATTTGTGGCCCTGGGCGCCGCGATAGTAATTGAAGGCTGCAGGCCTGTACGGAAGAGAGCGGCCGTCTATCTTGATCGTCGCCCCTATCTGGGCGGCCCGGGAAAACTCCCTGGCGATTCGCTCGATGGTTTCAACCGGCACCGTGGTAATTTCGGATATCTTTTGAGGCGCGCAGTCCTTTAAAATATCCTTGAACACCTGGAATGCGGGCCTGGCCATAACACCGTTAACCTTGTAGTTTCCTTCGAGGGCGAAGTCCTTGATGGAGCTGTCGTCCCATTCCTTGGCCCGGTTATCCACGGGGTCCCAGACCATGCACTTGTTACCCTCTTTGCTGCGGACAAAATAGCCCTCGGGCCCCACAAGATAGACAGCATTGGTGTCCTTTTTCAGAAACTCCACGTCGTAGAGTTTCTCGCGCACCAGCACATGGCACAGCCCCAGGGCAAACTGCCTGTCGGTGGCGGGCTTTATAGGCACCCATTCTTCGGCCTTGGCCGCGCCGATGGAAAGCCTTGGTTCGACGATCACGACATGCATTCCCCGCTCCACGCGCGCATTGGCCATATAATTGACCGCCGATGCCACATGGAGGTGGGAGGAAAATCCGTCACCGCCGCCCACATTCATCCAGTAGTTGCAATAGTCCACGTCATTGGCTGCCGCAAAGCTCGAATGAATCATCCCGTTCATGGGGTGATAACCGCCTCCGCAGTACGTCCCGACGACGGTAAAGTAGTTTGCGTTGTTTCCGAAAGCCGCGGGCCAGGCCCACAAGTAGAGCTTTTGAAAGTCGTTTATAGCCGGAAGCAGCTTTCGCGGGTCCTCTTCGAGTGTCTTTTTCAGTTCCCTCGAAACGATCTCGAAGGCCTCATCCCAACTTATCGGCACCCACCGCGGGTTTTCCTTGGGCCCCTTTTTAGGGTTTGTGCGCTTGAGGGGGGTCTTGACCCTTTGCGGGTCATAGAGCCGCATCAACGCACAGTTTCCCTTCGGGCAAAGACGCCCCTTGTTACTGACGCTGGTGGGGTTGCCTTCTACTTTGTTGACAATACCGCTGTCGGTTACGTGGACTAAAACATTGCAGGAGTGAAGGCACATCTTGCACGTGGAAGGCACCCATTTTCCAGGCTTCATTGAATTTTGGACCGGCTGACTCTTCATCTAACTTCCTCCAAGCTTTTAATTTTTGAAAGCGAGGGATTCTGTGACTCCACCTTCCCCCTTGCCCGAGAAATTCTTGAGCATTCGAATCCCGGCTTCGGCCGTGTTCTGAATGTGTTCGATCTGTTGTGCGCTCAGGTGTCGGTATTTGCCGATCAGGCCGAGATAGTCGGAAACAGGAAGCGGATTATCAACCGGATGAGTGAATCGGAGACCTTGCGCAGGCTCGTATTCCCAAAGGGGAATCATGTTCGATTTGACGGCCCTTCTTCCAATCTCTATGAGAGCCGAGGGGGAAAAACGCCACCCCGTGGGACAGGGCGAAAAGACATGTATGTAAGCCATGCCGTTTTTGGCGGCGACAATCGCCTTGTCCAGCTTCCGGTAATAATCCTCCATGAAGGCAGTCGAGGCGGTGGCTACATACTCGCAGTTGTGCATCATCATGATAACCGGAAGCGGCTTTGCGTCTCTTGTCTTTCCGCGCAGGACCGAGCCGACCGGCGTGGTGGAGGTCCAGGCGCCGAAGGGGGTTGTCGAAGAACGCTGCACCCCGGTGTTCATGTAGCCTTCGTTGTCCACGCAGATGTAGATGATTTGCTCTCCTCTTTCGGCAGCTCCCGAAAGGGACTGGAACCCCACGTCGGCGGTGCCCCCGTCACCGGCAAAGGCGAGCACCGTCACGTCTCTGCCGATTCTGTTATAGTAGCGGCGCACTCCGGCGAGCATGGACGCGGTGTTGGTAAGGAGCGGGTGAAAAACGGGGGTCTTCGTGGCCGTAAGGCCGTTGACTCCGACCGCGCCCACTCCGGCTATGCAGCCAGGAGGGGTCGCAACCACGGTGTTTGGGCCGACTCTTCTCAGCGTATGCCGTACGAGCAGTTCCGAATTACACCCCAGGCAGGCAGAGATGCCGGGGACAAAAAGATCTTCGTATTCACCCCAGGCATTGTAGAGATCGGCGCCGGTTTTGAACTGGAGCGCCCCGGTCCTGCAACTCTTTACGCAGACGGGATCGCCTCCGCACAAGTCGCATTTGAGCATTTCCTTGGATTTTGAACCAGGGGTTATGCCGGCATACGCACAGGCGAGCGTGCACAGCTGGCAGCCGACGCAAGTGTTCGACTCCCACGCCACTACTCCCGTATCTTCGTCCTTTTTGAGCGCCCCGGCGGGGCAGTTCTTCACGCAGTCGGGATCGCCGCACTGGCGGCAGAGGGCCAGGCCGAAGGACGACTCTCCCCGGTCCCCGGCCACCTGAATGCGGGAATGCGCGGGGTCTTCCGTGCCGCTCTTGGCCATGGAGCAGGCCTTGACGCAATCGCCGCAGCCGTTGCAGAGTTCGGAATAGAATGCAATCGTATGATAGCTCTTGCCCAAAACAGTCTCTCCTTCCGGTGAATCGGTTTATGGGTGAGTGGGAATTTCCCCAAGCCCCAGCCACACTCACTGAGGGGTCCAATCAACGCCACAATCCGGACATGAGCACTCGTCCCGATTCGAGCGGGGCGCCAGCAAACTTTGCTTTGAGCTGCCCCAGATCCACCTTGTTCCGTATCATCCGACACAGGATCCCCGGGTCGAGCGTCGTATTGATTCCCGAGGCCCGGATCAGTCTATCGTTTTTGAAGACAAACTCCTGAAAGCTGCCGCTCACCGGAGAAGAGAGCCTGTGGACTTCGAGTTCTTCTTCGGCCAGGTCCGGGATGGCCCCGATGGAGAAGGCATGGTTTCCGAAAAAGCTGTAGGTATTCATGGGAATCCCGCCCCTCCAGGGACTGAGGGAAGGGTCCCCCGCCATGTCCATGCCGGCGATTTTGCCCTGTTCGACCGCGTCGGGCAAAATGCCGTTGAGGATCTTGTCCGCACCGTGAAAGCCTTTGGCCTGGGCTACATCGCCCGCGGCCCACAGGTCAGGGGTCCCGGTACGCATCCGGTCGTCTACGAGGATTCCTCTGTCGATCTTTACGTTGGCGCCTTCCAAAAAAGACGTCCTCGGGCGTACCCCCATAGCCACAACCAGGATGTGAGCGCAAAGATCCAGGCCGTTTTCCAGCGATACGCCGCACGCGCCGTTAGAGGAGGCCACATGGGTGATGGGGCTTCCGGTGAGTATCCTGATGCCGTTTTGGGTGAACACGTCCTGGATGTAGGCGGCCGCCTGGTGGTCAAAATAGCGCCGCAAAAGGGTCCTTCGGGCCACAAGAGTCACCTGCAGTCCCGCCTTGGCGAGGTTTTCCGCGGCATGCACCCCGATCAACCCCGCCCCCAAAACGATGGCCGAGGCAGCGTTATGCATCGCCTTGCGTATTTCCAGGGCGTCGTCGATTGTCCTCAGAACGAAGTGAGGGCATTCCTGGAGCCCCGCGATGGGGGGAACGTCAGGAGCGGCGCCGGTTGCGATGAGAAGCTTTTCGTAGGAAATCTTCTTTCCGTTGTCCAAAACCACCGATTTTTTCTTAGGATTGATGGCCGTGACGGCGGAACCGTTGAGAAACCGCGTTCCGAGTCTGTCGAAGTAGGTCTGATCGCGCAGGCATACGTCTTCCTGCCGGACCTTTCCGGAGACCACATAAGGAAGGATGGTCGGGGAATAGGGATAGGCCTTCTCGGCCGAGATCATCGTGGCCGAGCCCTCCCGATCGTACAGGCGAATCGCATGCAGGGCGGAAAGACCCGCGTGGCTTGCGCCTACAATGAGATATTTGGTTTGGGACATGACATTCCCTCGATTTCTGTTAATCGTTTTCATTGAGCCAGATGGTCGCCTCAGGGATTTTGCCCTTCAGGATGTTCCCGGTCGTCTCGATGACCCGTCCGAAGTGGTCAATGGTGATATCCGCTCCGGCAAGGCCGCCGATAAAGCTTGCGACGGGGATAGCACTTTTAAGACCATAGAGGGCCGAGAGAACTTCCTGATAGACGGGTCCGGCGTTCCACCCGAAACTGACCGAGCGATCCACGACCCCAAGGGCCTTCACCCTGGAGCATGCCTCCCGTATGGCCTGGAGGGGAAAAGGGCGGAAGGTCTTGATCTTTATGAGTCCGACCCTTTTTCCCGCCTTGCGGGCGATATCCACGGCGTCCTTTGCCGCCCCGGTCATGCTGCCGATCGTGACGAGCGCATATTCTGCGTCCTCGAGACTGTATTCTTCGACAAGCGGCGCATACGAGCGGCCGAACCGCAAGCCCCACTCCCGATGCACCTCCTCGATAACCCCGATGGCGTTTTGCATGCCGTTGCAAAGCCCCTTTCGATACCGTACGAACATACCCGGTCCCGTTCCGCCCGCACCGCCGGTCAGCGGATCGACGCCCATGGGTCTGTCGGGGTCGAGGGCCACGTGCCAGTTGGTGTTCTTCTCGCCCAGGAACGCATCGACGTCTTCCTGGTCCGGCACTTCAGCCTTTTCCACCCCGTAGGAGAGGTAGTTGCCATCGTGGCAGACATTTACCGGCAGCATAACGTCTCGGTTTTCGGCAATCCTGTAGGCCATGATGACCGTGTCGAGCACTTCCTGAACATTTTCACAGTACATCTGGACCCACCCGACCTCGCGCACGGTCATGGCGTCCTGCTGTCCGCCCCACACGCACTGAGGGGTGATGCCGTCACGGGTCACTATCGACATGACGATGGGCAGTCGTAACGGGGGGGTGCGGAAATAGGGTTCGAACATGAAGGCGAGGCCCTGACCGCAGGTGGCCGTAAACGTCCTCGCCCCGGCAAGACAGGCCCCCTGGAGTACCGACAGCACGCTGTGCTCACCTTCCACATCCATCAGGTCGGCTTTGATGATTCCGTCGGCGACAAACTGAGAGATATACTCGGCGAGCGAGGACTGAGGAGTGATGGGGTAGACCGCCACCATATCCGGACGGGACATGGCCACGCCCCAGGCCGCCGCTTCGTTTCCGTCGCATACAATGGTTTTCGGCATTTAATCGTCCTCTGTTTCTTCTACCATGTTGATTGCATGATGCGGGCACTCGCTGGCGCAGATGCCGCAGCCCTTGCAGATATCCAGATTCGCTTCGAACCAGGCAGGTCTTTCCTCAATGCACTGAGTCGGACAGAAGACCCAGCAGGTCGCGCACTTGACGCACCTCTCGCGGTCGACCACCGGCCTTTCCGCCCGCCAGTCCCCCGTTTTGATCACGCTGCGCTCGGTCGCTATCGGGCAAAGGTCATTGGGAATGGACGTATGGTCGAAAGGCTTACGCGCCTGTAACTTCATCGCGTCTCCTTTCTCGTTTCGGGTTCCCTGTGGGCAATGTGGTAGACTTGTGTTTCCCCGTAGGCCCTTTGAGCGGCTTCGATGTTCTTTTCAAGAGCCGCATCACGGAAGGCCACCGAGGCCATGCCGTGATTCAGGGCGTCGAGGGAGACAAGGCCGGTGGTCTTGGCGAATGCCGCGAGCATGATGGAGTTGGTGATGGGCCTGCCCATGATCTCCATCGCGATCCTGAACCCGTCGCACAAGCCCACCGTGGTGACCTTTTCGGGCACAAGGAGCTTTTCCAGCGGTTTTCGGGTGGCCTGGACCCAAATTCCGCCTTCCTGCATCCCGGCGAAAATGTCGACCGCCCTGGTAAGGGTCGGGTCCAGACAAATAATGCAGTTAGGGTTATAGATGTTGGTCATTTGCCGGATTTCCCGCTCATCGTATCGCAGGAAGGCAGCCACCGGAGCTCCCCGCCTCTCGAAACCGAAGGAGGGAATCGCCTTGACGAACTTTCCTTCTTCCGCCAATGCCTTAGCCAGGATCTTGGAAGCCAGAACCGCCCCCTGTCCTCCCCGGCCGTGAAATCGTATCTCGTACATCGTCTCTCCAGTATCCGTTTAAGTGATATCGGATCTCAGACCCTCCATTTTCAGGTTGCTAGAGCGTCCGCTTCAGGTAGGAACCCGCACCCGGTTCTATGAAGATACCACCGTTTTCGTAAGCGACCCGGCCTCCCTTTATGACGACCTCGGGCCATCCTGTGAGGGTCTTCCCCTCATAAAGAGAGAAGTCGCCGTACGAGAAGAGCTCTTCGCTCCTTACCGTGCGCTCCTTTTTGAGATCGAGAACGACTATGTCGGCATCGCTTCCGGCGGCGATCGTTCCTTTTTGCGGATATATGCCGAATATCCTGGCCGGGTTGGCAGTGGCCTTGGTGAGGATGGTCTCCAGGGAGATGCCTCGTTTGTGGTAACCCTCTGTCAGGATTGCCGGAAGGTGGGTCTGCAGGATGGGATAGCCCGGCATGGCTCCGAGCATTCCCTTTTCGGCCTGCTTTATTGCCCGGTTCATGCTGACATTGTCCGTCCCGAAGGAACTGAGGGTGTTGTCCCGTACGCGTTCCCACAAACCGTCCACATCGGCCGCCCCCCGCAAGGGCGGAAGCATCTTGGCAAAAAGGCCTATGTCATCCTTTTTATCGACGGAAAGGTAGGCCGAGGTCGTCTCGCCGAAGGCCCGGCAAGCCCCCTCGGTGCAAAGCCTGGCGAAGCGGTCGGCGCCGTCTTTTGTCGATATGTGCACTATGTAGAGCCGGTTGCCGGCCTTCTGGGCCAGGTAGTAGGCGCGCATTATGGCCTCTTCCTCGGCCATGTTCGGATGCGCATCGGCCCAGTCGCACAGAGTGCCGTCGGGCGTTTCCCGGCACACCTTATCGAAGGCGACATCCAGCATGGACTGATCTTCACAGTGTACGCAGGCCGTTGCACGGTCCCCCATGGCGGCGACCTTTTTAAATCCCTCATAAATGAAGCCGTCGGTAACTCCGGGGAATACCCCGCGAACCCCGGCCATGTAGAACTTGAAGGAAGTGACGCCGAACTGCTTGTAATACTGCTCCATTTCGGCCATCTGGTCGGGAGTGAAGATGCTCAGGTGAAAGAACAGGTCCACCGAGGTTTTACTGTTCACTATATCGATAAGAGACCCCAGTTGGGGAAGATAGGATTCCGCGCCGCCCATAAACACGCCGACCGTCGTAATGCCTCCGGCCAATGCGGCCCGGGTCTCGCTTTCGCACTCCAGCGCGAAGTCGTTAAAGATGCCCAGATGAATATGGGGATCGATTCCTCCGGGCATAACCGTCTTCCCGTTGGCATCAATTGTTCTCACGGCTTCGGGGAGATCGGCCCCGAGCATAACGATTTTCCCGCCTTTGACCCCTACTTGCGTCTGGAAGAACCCAGCCCCTGGAATAAACACATTTCCATTCGTGACTTTAAGTTCGAGCATCTTTAACTCCTCTTGGCTTTATAGGTAAGGATGCAAAACGAATTCTATATCTTGAAAAATACTGATATATGTGCGAGCAAGAGATATGCCACTTTGATTATCGACCCGATACGGCCGTTCAATGGCATGTAATAACGAACGAAGGTATACATGATCCGGTCGGCTTGATCCGCCGGCGGCTGTTTAACTTTACAACCGCCGGCTAAACCATGCCGCAAACTTTACACCTTTACACTTTTGTCATCGACAACTGATGGATCGACACCGAACTTTACAACCCGGAACATGAATTAGTTTACAGTGTAAAGATTCTTTTCCCGAGCCGGCTCAAGGCTCAGGCGTGGAGTTGGCCCATAGAGCGCGTATCACACGTATCCCAAATGGTGTGGCCGTTTTCGCTTGCAAGCACATCGAGGACGGACTGGGCTATAATCGCCGCCTTGTCGGAGAGGCAGTCACAAAGAGCCGAATCACCCCGAGGGTCTATGTCGCCTATCTTCATCATTTTGTGTACGCAGATCCCCGGCCTGATGAGGCCCCTTAGCACTCCATCTATCGGGGCGATCACCCGGGTATCGCCTATCCTTCCCAGGGTCTGGTTGCGGACGACCTTTTCTCCGATTTGTCTGTCCGGTTGAAAAACCCCTTCGGCGGGGGCCCGTAGGACCCGATCGGCGGTATGTCCGCAAATGTTTCCGGGGATGCCGGTATTGGGTTCGGCGCATCCCTGGCTGATAATTCTGCCCAAATCGGGCCCCCGATTGGTTTCGATGACGAAGTGGGCATCGCGACGGGCACGAAATCCGGGGCCCAGGGCGATCACCAGCGGGGCGTCGAAAATTGAGCTGCCAAGGTTCCTTTTGGCCAGTATGGCATCTACGAGCACGTCAGGGCGAAGCGGCCTTTGAAAACTCCAGCCCGGGTCGACGGCTACGGCTATTTTCCCTTTGGCCCACGCACGCCTGACGGCGTCGAGATCCTCCACTCTGACCGCCTCCACTCCCTGCACCGTGTGCGAGCCGTCATAGACGGCCTCGCAAAAAGACACCTTCCGTCTGACGGCCAAAGGTTCGGCTATTTCCAGCATGAGAATATTTTTCATGCCGGCGGTGAACAATCGCCACGCCACCGCGCTGGCCATTTCGCCGGCGCCCTTGACGCAGACCCTGATTGCGGTCATGTCGTGCCTCCCGTGTTTTGGTCAGCCCATCAGGCGGCCGGCCCTTTGCTTTTTATGGCCTTCAGCACTTTTTCAGGCGTTATCGGTGCCTCGTTGAACCGGATTCCCAGGGCATGAAAAACTGCGTTGGCAACAGCGCCGGTTGGCGCTACGAGCCCCGATTCTCCTACGCTTTTTCCTCCGTAGGGGCCGATGGGATCGGGCTGCTCGACCAGTATGGACCGGCACCGGGGCATGTCGCTGGGCCCGAAGGTCTTGTAGTCGGCGAAGGAGTTGTTGAGGATAAGCCCCCGTTCGTCGTAGTAGGTTTCTTCGCTGAGGGCCATTCCCAGCGCCTGCTGCACTCCGCCTTCGAGCTGGCCTTCCACCGAGGGGGGATGAATGGCCCGACCGATATCGTGCGCGTTGATTACCTCCAGGACTTTCACTTCGCCGGTGCGGGTATCCACTTCCACTTCGGCGAAAGCCGCGGCAAAGGGCGGGCTGTTGTGGGAGGCAAAGTAGCTTGCGTAACCGAGGATTTGTCCCGGTATGCCGATTCTTCCGCCCGTGGCGGGGTCAAGGAACGGGTAGACGCCTTCGTAGCATATGGTCTTGATATCGACGAAGTTTTCGGGGTTGCCCCTGCGGTAGACCCTCTTGTCCTTGATCTCCAGGTCCTCGACTGTAGTGTCGAGCTTGACTGCCGCACGTTCCAGTATCTGGCGCCTGACATCCCGGGCCGCCGCAATCACCGCATTGCCTCCCACATAGAGCGTACGGCTGGCGTGAGCGCCGATATCGAACCCCGATACGTCGGAATCGCAGGCTTTGATATGGACATCTTCGAGTGGAAACCCAAGGCTTTCGGAAGCTATCTGGCGCAACGCGGTATGCGCGCCCGTCCCCAGGTCGGAGCAGGAAAGCAGCACTTCGGCCGTTGCGTCCTCGTTTAGTTTGATCGATACGGTAGTATGCTCGTGGAGCATGGGCATGGCGCCGCTCGTATGGTTCATGACGGCCACTCCCACTCCGCGCCGCTTTACGCCGGTCTGATTCGCGTATGCGCGACGCTTCTCTTTCCACCCGATGGCCTCCGCCCCCTTATCCAGGCACTCGTCCAGGGCGCACGACGAGTAAGGCACCCCCAGGCACCAACCGTCGTCGCCGGTGGTCTTGTGCCACTTCCTGCGCCATTCCACCGGGTCGATGTTCAACTGCGCCAGGCCCCGATCGATCAACTGCTCGAGGACAAAGTTTGTCTGAGGGTTGCCGTATCCACGGTAGGCGCCACAGGGCGCGGTGTTGGTGTAATAGCGGTCCGACTTGTAGTTGCAGGCCCCCCACTTATACATGCCGATAAGCCATGCGCCGGCCACAAATGCCACGCCCGATGCGTGCGTGAAGTAACCGCCGCCGTTGCTGATAAAGTGGGCGTCTACAGCAACCGGGGTCCCGTCGGTCTTAAAACCGATCTTCATCCGGTACTGGCCCGGATGGCGGCTTTCGGAAGCCACCCAGTCCTCTTCTCTGAGCGCGCTCACCTTGACATGCCTGCCCGGCACGGCCATCGCCATGGCGCACGTCTCCGGTTCCAGGATCATGCCCAGACGGGCTCCAAATCCTCCCCCCACCGTTGTTTGATTGATTTTGACGCGGCTCATCGGAAGCTCGAAAAGCTTTGAGAGTTTCGCATGTATGCATTTGGGCATCTGCGTGGAAGTCCAGCAGTTGAGGCGTCCTTCGTCATCGTAGATCGCCAGATAGCTGTGCGGCTCCATCTGGCACTGTTTGACCTTGGGGACGTAGAAGGTATCCTCGACGATCAGGTCGGCTTCCTTCATCGCCTCTTGGGAGTCCCCCCAGCCATAGGTGTTGTTGGGGAACATCTCCGCGGGGAGGTTGAACGCGCGGTTGCCGGGCTTTTCCGGTCGGAACTGAAAGGCCTCCGGCTGCATGGATTCCTGAGCGGTCATGTAGATGGGCAGCGGCTCATAATTGACATTGATCAGGGCCGCGGCCTTTTCTGCGCTTTCCTCGTTCGTGGCGATTATGCCGCAGATCGCATCTCCCTGATGCTTGACGTGATCGGTGAAGACATATTGGTCCTCGAGATCGCGGAGCAAATTCTTGCTGACGGGTTCCGGGACCATCAGATCCAGAACGCCGGTGTTATAGGGTTTGCGGGTGACATCGCAGGGTCCGAGAATCTTCACTACGCCCGGGACCTTCAGCGCTTCGCTGAAATCGAGTGTTTTCACCTTGGCGTGGGCATATTCCCAGCACCGTACGACCTTGCCGTAAAGCATTCGAGGGAATCGAAGGTCGTCGGCAAAGGGAGCCCGGCCCGTCACCTTGGCCCTGGCATCTATTTTCGGCACTCTTTTGCCTACAGAAATAAACTCCGTCATGAGCATGTCCTCCTTCCGGGCTCGTTTGATATCAATTCCCCTGCGTGCTTGACCGCCTCCACGATTTTCACATATCCGGTACAGCGGCAGATATTGCCTTCCAAGTGGTCGCGGATTTCGTCTTCACCGGGCGCATGATTTTTGGAGAGGAGGCTTTTCGTCTTCAGGACCATTCCGGACGTGCAGTATCCGCATTGTATGGCGTGCTTGTCCACGAAGGCCTGCTGGACGGGATGCAGTTCTCCATCCTTTTCCAGTCCCTCGATCGTGGTGATTCTTTTCCCGTTCATCTCCGCTGCGAGCGTAAGACAGGAGAGGATGGCCTTATCTTCATCCAGAAGGACCGTGCATGCCCCGCATTCTCCGAGGCCGCATCCGTACTTTGTTCCGACCAGATTGAGGTCCTCGCGTAAAACTTGAAGCAGGGTCCGATTGACCGGGACTTCGAGTCTGTACTCTTCATTATTGATAAAGAGGGTAATGTCGCGTTTTTTCATGAAATAGGACTCCTTTTTCCGGAAAATGGAACAGTGCGGCTCAAATCGTCCCGCATGCCGTCTCGATGGCCCTTCTGATCAAAACCCCCGCCACCTCCCGTCGGTATTCGGCCGAAGAGCGCACGTCGTCGATCGGCTTGATCTCCTTTGCCACGGCCTCGGCCAGGGCACTGTATAGGTCCTCCGTGAGCGGTTTATCCGCCATGAGTGCCTCTGTTTTCATGAGGCGCAACGGGGTCGGGGCGACGCATCCCATTGCGATTCTGGCCTTCCTGCAGTGTTTGGCATCCATGGTCAGACTCACCGCTGCGTTTATCTTGGATATGTCCTGCTTGGTTCGCGTGAGGCGTACAAAGGAGGAGACCGTCTCTTTGGAGGGGGAAGGTATTTTCAGCTCGAGGGCCAGTTCGTCCGCTCTTCGAGACGTCTCCCTGTACCCTGTCCAGAACCCGTCGATCTCCACTTCCCTCTTTCCACCATGCCCCTGGAGGACGAGGCTGCCCCCGTTGGCAAGCACCGAACAGCAGCAGTCTCCTCCAGGAGAGGCCCTCAAAAGATTTCC